>NZ_CP054424.1:970093-1286791 GCF_013334205.1 Rhodoferax sp. BAB1
GCACGTGGCCGCGTTCGCGCGCCTTGCGCAGGTTGAAGACCGTGCGGCGGGTGACCACTTCACGGCGGTGGTCCAGGAAGACCTCGATCAGGTCCTTCAGGTTGCACAGCTTGGGCTGGCCGTTGACCAGTGCCACCATGTTCATGCCGAAGGTGTCCTGCAGCTGGGTCTGCTTGTACAGGTTGTTGAGAACCACCTCGGGCACTTCACCGCGCTTGAGCTCGATCACCACACGCATGCCGGACTTGTCGGACTCGTCCTGGATGTGGCTGATGCCCTCGATCTTCTTCTCGTGCACCAGTTCGGCGATACGCTCCAGCAGGGTCTTCTTGTTGACCTGGTAGGGCAGCTCGTCGACGATGATGGACTGGCGCTGGCCCTTGTCGATGTCCTCGAAATGGCAGCGCGCGCGCATGACCACGCGACCGCGGCCGGTGCGGTAGCCTTCCTTGACACCCGTCATGCCGTAGATGATGCCGGCGGTGGGGAAGTCCGGCGCCGGGATGATCTCCATCAGTTCGTCGATGGAGGCCTCTGGGTTGCGCAGCAGGTGCAGGCAGGCGTCCACCACCTCGTTGAGGTTGTGCGGGGGGATGTTGGTGGCCATGCCCACCGCAATGCCGCCCGAGCCGTTGACCAGCAGGTTGGGCAGGCGGCTGGGCAGGACCAGCGGCTCCTTTTCCGAGCCGTCGTAGTTGGGGCCGAAGTCGACGGTTTCCTTGTCGATGTCGCCCAGCATCTCGTGCGCGATCTTGGCGAGGCGGATTTCGGTGTATCGCATGGCGGCGGCGTTGTCGCCGTCGACGGAGCCGAAGTTGCCCTGGCCGTCCACCAGCATGTGGCGCATGGAAAAGTCCTGTGCCATGCGCACGATGGTGTCGTAGACCGATTGGTCGCCGTGCGGGTGGTACTTGCCGATGACGTCGCCTACGATACGGGCCGACTTCTTGTAGGCCCGGTTCCAGTCGTTGTTGAGCTCGTGCATCGCGAAGAGCACGCGCCGGTGCACCGGCTTGAGGCCGTCGCGGGCATCGGGCAGGGCCCGCCCGACGATCACGCTCATGGCGTAGTCCAGGTAGCTGCGACGCATCTCCTCTTCTAGGCTGATGGGCAGGGTTTCCTTGGCGAATTGGGTCATGGAAGGGGTGAGCTCGGACGTGGGCAATCTGCAATTCTAAAGTGCCGGCCATGTGGCATGGCTGCAACAGACCGTTGGAAAGCCCAGCAGGCATGCGCCCGCGTCCCGTTTCGCTGGTTGACCCCTCGTTTTGGTATGGCACAATGTATAAGACAGTCGGGTGGCGCTCATAACAATGAATGCCTTCCATTTAACCGCCGTGCCGCTCAGGCCCCAATCCGCTAGAGGAGAACCATGAAGAAACTGAATTCCGTGGCAGCCCTGTTCGCTGCAGTCGCACTCGTGATGGCCGGTTGTGCGTCCACCCCCGAACCCACCCCCGCTCCGCAAGCTGCACCGGCTGCTCCGGCACCCGCTCCGGCTCCGGCGCCTGCTCCGGCACCCGCCCCGGCACCTGCTGCAGCTCCCCGTCCGGCCGCCCCGCCGCCGGCCGCTGCCGTCAAGGTCACCTATGCTGCCGACACCTTCTTCGACTTCGACAAGGCTGTGATCAAGGCGGACGCCAAGGCCAAGCTGGATGACCTGGCCGAGAAGGTCAAGGGCATCAACCTGGAAGTCATCATTGCCGTGGGTCACGCCGATTCCATCGGTACCGACGAGTACAACCAGAAGCTGTCGGTGCGTCGTGCCGAAGCCGTGAAGGCCTATCTGACCTCCAAGGGCATCGACAAGAACCGCGTCTACACCGAAGGCAAGGGCGAGAAGCAGCCCGTGGCTGACAACCGCACGACCGAAGGCCGCGCCAAGAACCGTCGCGTGGAAATCGAAGTGGTCGGTACCCGCGCCAACAAGTGATCTGCTGATCGCTTGAAACAAACCCCGCCTCGGCGGGGTTTTTTTATTGCTCAGCAGATAATTGCGTCATGACGTCTACCGTGAATGCCGATCCGGCCGAACTGGCCAAGTTTTCCGAACTCGCCCACCGCTGGTGGGATCCCGAGAGCGAATTCCGCCCACTGCACCAGATCAACCCTTTGCGCCTGGACTGGATCAACGGCCTGGCGCCACTGGCCGGCCGGCAGGTGCTCGATATCGGCTGTGGTGGTGGCATCCTGTCCGACGCCATGGCGCGCAAGGGCGCCCGGGTCACGGGCATCGACCTGTCGACCAAGGCGCTCAAGGTGGCCCAGCTGCATGCGCTGGAAGCCGGTACGCCCAACGTCAATTACCGTGAGGTGGCGGCCGAGGCCCTGGCGGCCGAGCAGCCCGGCAGTTTCGATGTCGTGACCTGCATGGAGATGCTGGAGCACGTGCCGGACCCGGCCTCCGTGGTGCGGGCCTGTGCCACCCTGGTCAAACCCGGGGGCTGGGTGTTTTTCTCCACCATCAACCGCAACCCCAAATCATTCCTGTTCGCCATCGTCGGTGCCGAGTACATCCTCAACATGCTGCCGCGCGGCACGCACGAATACGCCAAGATGATCCGTCCCAGCGAACTGGCGCGTCACTGCCGCCAGGCAGGCCTGGAACTGGGCCCCACACGCGGCATGGAATACAACCCCTTGACCCGGCGTTACTGGCTCAGCGGCGACACCAGCGTCAACTACCTGCTGGCCACGCGCAAGCCGGAACCGCGATGAGGTCGTTTGCCGGTATCGAGGCCGTCCTCTTCGACCTGGACGGCACCCTGATCGACAGCGCACCCGACCTGGGTGCCGCGGCCGACCAGATGCGTACCGACCGCGGCCTGCCGCCCCTGCCGCTGGAGCACTATCGCCCCATGGCCGGGGCCGGCGCGCGCGGCATGATCGGCGTGGCCTTCGGCCTGCGGCCGGAAGACCCGGGCTACAACGAACTGCGCGAGGAGTTCATGGCGAACTACGAGCGCTGCATGACGCAGCGTACTTACGCCTTTGACGGCGTGGTCGAACTGGTCGAGGCCCTGTTGCAACGCGAGCTGGCCTGGGGCGTGGTGACCAACAAGATCGAGCGTTTCACCCTGCCGCTGACGGGCGCCATGCCCCTGTTTGCCAGTGCACGGGCCATCGTCGCCGGTGACACCACGCCGCATCCCAAGCCGCATCCGGCGCCCTTGTTCGAGGCCGCGCGCCGCCTGGGGCTGGATCCGCAGCGCTGTCTTTATGTCGGTGATGACGAACGCGACATCGTGGCGGGCCTGGCGGCCGGCATGGGCACGGTGGCCGCCACCTACGGTTACCTGGGCCAGAAGAACGATGTTTCGGGCTGGGGTGCCCACGCCTTGATCCATGCGCCGGGCGAGCTCCTGCAATTGATCGAGCTGGCCTGAGCCAGTGAGCTTGGCAAGCGCCGGCTGATTCGAATCTCCCGGTCCCCAAATACAAAACCCCGGCCGGTGACGGTCGGGGTCTTTTTGCATGCCCGGCCGGGCGGAAGGCGGGTCAGCGGCCTTCGGTGAGTTCGCCGGACCGGCTGTCCAGCGGGGCGACGAAGGAGTCGTGCTTCCAGGTGGTGGAGAGCTGGCTCTCGTAAGCTTCGTGGCTGTGCGGATCGGCCGACAGCAGGGCATCCAGGCGGGCGAACTCGCTGGCCGTGGGCTGGTGGCCGCGTTGTCGTGACAGGGCGGCCTTGAGGTTGGCGCGTGTCTGGTTGAACTCGGTTTCCGTGCGCACGCGCTCCAGTTCCTCTTTCATCACGGCCTGTTCGCCCAGGAAGGCGGCGCGGATCGTGCTGAGGCTGGGCAGATGCTCGGGATCAACCACCCAGTAACGCACATTGCACTGCGAGAGCAGGGTGTGCTTGAGGGTCTGGTTGCTCAGCGACAGGCCCTGCGGGCCGGGGACATCAACGCAGCCGACGACCTGGCCCTCGCCATTGCAGACGGTGAAAGTGCAGTAGACCCCGCTGAGGATCTGGAACCAGTGCTGGCCTTCCTCCCGGATCTGCGGCATGGTGAAGCGCGTCACCGGTAGCTTGACCATGACGTGCTGGTCCTGGAAGGCGCGCAGCATCCAGCGCCAGACGAGCCGCTCCCGGCTGTTCACCATGGCTCGAACAGCCAGCGGCCATTTGCGCGGGATGCGTCGCTTGGCCAGCTCCTGTTTTTTCAGGTGCGCGGCGTAGGCGTACGCACCCAGTGCACCGCTCACGGCCATGAGCCCTGCGACTATCATCCACCCTGTGTACCCGTTCATATGCAGCGGTATCGTTGTTTGCGAAAAGTGTAAGGTCTACAGCCCCTATCCTGAACCAGATAAGCGAAGTTGGAGCAAGTTGGAGGGGCTTTGGGATGTACTTTTGCACGGAAACGGGCCCTGATTGCAGGGTCAGCGTGCTGATTCGCTACAGTTTTTGAACTTCCCGGCCTTGCCAGCCGTGCCCTTGAGACCTTTTCATGCAGTTGCAGGACATTCTTTACGCCCAGGGTTTTGGCACGCGCCGGGTGTGTGCCGGCCTGATCCAGCAGGGCCATGTGGCCATCTACCCGGCCAGCGGCGCGGGGGCGGCCGATCTCTGTACCGAGGCCACGGCCGACTACGAGGACGAAGGCCTGCGCCTGCGCGTGCAGGGATTGGAATGGGTCTGCCACCGGCGCGCCTGCATCATGCTGCACAAGCCGGCCGGCACCGAATGCTCGCAAAAGCCCTCGGCCTGGCCCAGTGTCTACACCCTGCTGCCGGCGCCGCTGCGCCAGCGCCCCAACAAGGGCGCCGTGCAGGGGGTGCAGGCCATCGGCCGGCTGGACCAGGACACCACGGGCCTGCTGCTGCTGACCGACGATGGCCAGCTGATCCACCGCCTGGCCTCGCCGCGCCATGTGGTGCCCAAGGTCTATGAAGTCACGCTCAAGCATCCGGCCGGCGAGCGCGAACTGCAGCAGTTGCTGGCGGGCGTGGTGCTGGACGACGACCCGCGGCCGGTCAGCGCGGCCGCCTGCGAACTCAGCGACCCCTTACACCTGCGGCTGACCCTCACGGCCGGCAAGTACCACCAAGTCAAGCGCATGGTGGCCGCCGTCGGCAACCGGGTCGAGGCCCTGCACCGCTCGCAGATTGGTGGCCTGGTCTTGCCGCCCGATCTGGCGCCGGGGCAGTGGCGCTGGCTCACGCCCCAGGATCTGGCGCAGGCCCAGGATGGCACCGCGTCTGGCGCTGCCCTTGCGCCCAGGTCTTGACCTGCCCCAAGCCCGCTGAGGCGGCGCCCTGACGGCGACCGCTACACTTGGAACTCCTTAGTCGCGAGTGTTCCATGCCGAAGCTTTTTTCCTGCGCTTTCGTTCTGCTGCTGATCCTGGCGACCGGGCCCTCCCTGGCGCAGACGCAGGCCACACCGGCACCGATCTTCGTGCTCAATTCCAAGGATGCCGATGTCAGCGTGATCGACCCGGTGAGCTGGAAGGAGATCAAGCGCTTTGCCACGGGCAAGGAACCGCACCATCTCTACCTGACGCCGGACGAGAAGTCGCTGATCATCGCCAATGCCTTCAGCGATACGCTGACCTTCGTCGATCCGCGCACGGCGGAGGTGCAGCGCACCGTGCGCGGCATCCTCGATCCCTACCACCTGCGTTTCTCGCCCGACATGCAGTGGTTCGTCACCGCTGCCAACCGGCTCAACCACGTCGACATCTACCGCTGGGACGGTCGCGACCTGACGCTGGCCAGGCGCATTCCCACCGGCAAGACGCCCAGCCACATCTGGATCGACAGCAAGAGCACGGTGGCCTATGTGACCATGCAGGACAGTGACGAGCTGCTGGCCATCGACCTGCAGCGTCAGCAGCCCTTGTGGCGCATCAAGACCGGCCCCATGCCGGCCGACGTGTTCGGCACCCCCGACGACCGTTTCCTGCTGGTGGGCCTGACCGGCGGCGAGGGTGTGGAGGTCTACGACCTGGCCATGCCGGTGCCGGCGGCGGTGCAGCTCATCCCCACCGGCAAGGGCGCGCACGCCTTTCGCGCCGTGGGGGACCGCCGCCATGTGCTGGTCAGCAACCGGGTGGCCAACACCATCAGCAAGATCGACTTCAAGACCATGGCCGTGGTGGATGAATACCCCGGCCCCGGTGGTCCGGACTGCATGGACCTCACGGCCGACGGGCGTTACATCCTGCTGTCGTCGCGCTGGGCCGGCAAGCTCAGCGTGATCGACACCGGCACGCGCCAGGTGGTGCGCCAGATCCGGGTCGGCAAATCGCCCCACGGGGTCTGGACCCTGGACCATGCGCCGCGCCAGTAGCCTTATCCCTACCCTGGGGCTGGCACTGCTGGTCCTGGCCTTGCCGGTGGCCGCCAGCCCTCCAGCCGTCGAAGGCTGCAGCAAGCCGGTCTACCTGACCTTCGACACCGGACACATGGGTGTGGCCGATCTGATCGCCGGGGTCTTGCAGCGGCAGCAGGTGCGCGCCACTTTTTTTGCCGCCGACGAGCGCACGCAGGTGGGGGATGGCAGCCTGGGCCCGCACTGGGCGGCCTGGTGGCGCGCGCGCGCGGACGAGGGGCACGCCTTCGCCTCGCACACGCTGGACCACAGCTACTGGCGGGCAGATCTGCCGCAGGCTGACGGCCGTGTGCTTTTTCGCGTGCGTGCCTCGGCCGGAGCCCAGGCTGGACGCGACCAGGTCTGGACGGCGGCACAGTATTGCGCCGCCATCGACGCGGCCTCGGTCCGACTGCAGCAGCACACGGGCCGCGCCCCGCTGCCGCTGTTCCGGGCCCCCGGTGGCAAGACCTCGCCGGCCCTGCTGGCGGCGGCGCGCCAGTGCGGTTACCTGCACGTGGGCTGGGCCCCGGCCGGTTTCCTGGGCGATGAATTGCCCAGCGACAAGTACCCCAACGAGGCGCTGCTGAACAAGGCCTTGCGTGACATCCGGTCCGGTGACGTGCTGATGGCGCACCTGGGCATCTGGTCGCGCCGCGATCCCTGGGCGCCGGCGGTGCTGGAGCCGCTGATCGTTGGGCTCAAGGCGCGCGGTTTCTGCTTCCGCACCCTGCGCGAGCACCCGGACTACCAGGGCTGGATCGCCCAGCGTTTGCCGGCCGGGAAATAATCGGGCATGGACGCGCTGATCAACGCCTTCAACGATCTGCAGCAGTGGCTGTTCGAGGGGCTGGTGCAGCCGCTGGTGTTTGCCATGGGCCTGGGCAATCGGCTCGAGGATGCCTACAGCGGGACCGGCTGGCTGCTCATCGGCCTGCTGCAACTGGTGGTGATGCTGCTGCTCCTGTCCCCGCTGCAGCGCTGGCGCCCGGTGGAGCCGGTGACGGACCGTGCCGCCATCCGTGTCGACGTGATCTACACCCTGATCCACCGCCTGGGCCTGTTCCGACTGGTGCTGTTTTTCACCCTGACGCCCTTGCTGGACGAACTGATCGGCATGCTGCGCGTGGCCGGCTTGCCGACCCTGCACCTGGACGACCTGTGGCCCGGCGTGACCGACCAGCCCCTGCTCAGCCTGCTGATGTACTTGCTGGTGATGGATTTCTTCGACTACTGGCTGCACCGGGGGCAGCACCACTTCGAGTGGTGGTGGCGCCTGCACGCGCTGCACCATTCTCAGCGCCAGATGACGCTGTGGAGCGACAACCGCAACCATCTGCTTGACGACCTGATCCGGGACCTGCTGCTGGTCACGCTGGCGCAGTTCATCGGCGTGGCGCCGGGGCAGTTCGTGGCCATCGTGGCCATCACCCAGCTCAGCGAAAGCCTGCAGCACGCCAATGTGCGGCTCTGGTTCGGCCGCTGGGGTGAGCGGCTGTGGATCAGCCCGCGTTTCCACCGCCGGCATCACAGCATCGGGATCGGCCATGAGTTGCAAGCCAAGCCGAACAAAGACACCTTGAGCGTCGCCGGGCCGCCCCAAGGCGCGAGGGCCCCCTCGGGGGGCAGCGAGGACACGTCAGTGCCGAGCGTGGGGGGCGTCAAACTCGGCGGCTGCAACTTCGGTGTGCTCCTGCCCTGGTGGGACATGCTCTTTGGCACCGCCAACTTCGAGCTGCGTTACGACCCGACCGGCATCCGTGACCAGGTGGAGCAGGGGCGCGATTACGGGCGCGGCTTCTGGGCGCAGCAATGGCTGGGCCTGAAACGGCTGGCCGGGCGGGCCTGAAACAGGTTTGAAACATGCGCCAAGGTATGCTTGGAACATGACACTTTTCCTGGACTCCTTCTGGCGTGCGCTGGCCTATTGCCTGCAGCCGCGCGTGATTGCGCTGTCTTTCCTGCCCCTGCTGTTACTGGCGGCCTTGAGTGTGGGCCTGTTCTGGCTGTTCTGGGAGCCGGCCGTGCTGGGCTTGCAGGTCTGGCTGTCGGACTGGGCCCTGATGGAAAGCCTGTTCCGCTGGCTCGACAGCGTGGGCATGGCGCACCTGCGCAACGTGCTGGCGCCGCTGCTGCTGATCATGCTGGTCCTGCCGCTGGTGATCGTGCTGTCCCTGCTCACGGTGGCCTGGCTGGCCATGCCCGCCATCGTCAGGCTGGTGACCGAGCGCCGTTTCCCCAAGCTGGCGCAGCGGCGCGGCGGGACCTTCGTGGGCAGCCTGCTGCTGGGCCTGGGCTCGGCCCTGCTGGCGCTGCTGGCCCTGGTCCTGACCTTGCCGCTGTGGCTGATCCCTCCGCTGGTGATCGTGGTGCCGCCCCTGGTCTGGGGCTGGCTCACGGCGCGTGTCATGGTCTACGACGCGCTGGCCCTGCATGCCACCCTGGAGGAGCGCGAAGAGCTGATGCGTCGCCATCGCTACTGGCTGCTGGGCATCGGCGTGCTCAGCGGTTACATGGGGGCAGCGCCGGGCCTGATCTGGGCGATCGGGGCCATGGCGGTGGTGCTCGCGCCCCTGCTGGTGCCATTGGCGATCTGGATCTACACCTTTGTGTTCATCTTTGCCGCGCTCTGGTTCACCCATTACGGGCTGGCAGCGCTGACCCTCCTGCGGGGCGAGGCGCTGACGGTGTCCAGTCCGGCGCCTATCCTGCAGGACGACAGCAGCTCCTCGTCCGAACCCCATGCCTGATGCTTCCATGTCCTTCGGTCTCATCATCATCGGTGACGAAATCCTCTCCGGCAAGCGTGCCGACAAGCATCTTCCCAGGGTGATCGAACTGCTGGGTGCGCGCGGCCTGCAGCTCGCGTATGCCGATTACGTGGGCGACGATCCGGACCGCATCACGGCGACCCTGGCGCGCGCCTTCGCTTCAGGGGATATCGTGTTCTCCTGCGGCGGCATCGGCGCCACGCCCGATGACCACACGCGTTTGTGCGCGGCGCGTGCCCTGGGGGTGGAGCTTGCCCTGCACCCGCAGGCCGAAGGGCTGATCCGCGAGCGCATGCAGGACGTGGCGCGCGAACAGGGTCTGAATTACGAGCCGGATCGTCCGGACAATGTGCACCGCCTCAACATGGGAGTTTTTCCCCTTGGCGCGCAGATCATTCCCAATCCCTACAACAAGATCCCGGGCTTCAGCTGTGCTGCGCCGACAGGGCAGGGCGCAGTCCATTTTGTGCCGGGTTTCCCGGTGATGGCCTGGCCCATGGTCGAATGGGTGCTGGATACGTTTTATGCCCCACTGTTCCGCCGCGATGCCTGGTGCGAGCAGTCCGTCATCGTCTACGGTGCCATGGAGGCCACGCTCACGCCCCTGATGCAGGCCATCGAGGCGCGGCATGCCGGCATCAAGGTCTTCAGCCTGCCCAGTGTCGACCATCCCCAGCATGGCCGGCACATCGAGTTGGGGGTCAAGGGCAGCCCGCAGCAGACCCCGCCGGCCTATGCCGAACTGCTGGAGGGCCTGCGCCAGGCTGGCGCCAAGATTGGCCCCGAATTGGTGCGTAACCAGTAATGCACAAATACAGTGCATATTTATTGCACCAAACTAAGGCATATGCGTTGAAAGTTTCTGGAGCGGTGCATGACTCGCCTTCAGATGGCGCCCAAACTCAAGGCAAAATACCGAATTCGACGCAGGCCGGCATAAGCCGGATTGGCACAGAAACTGCATTCATGTGCTTGCGTAACTTTTAATCAACCTTCCTACCAGGAGTACCAGATGGCCAAGACCGTCGCAGACGTGATGAAGATGGTGAAGGAAAACGAAGTCAAGTTCGTTGACTTCCGCTTCACCGACACCCGTGGCAAGGAACAGCACGTGACCGTGCCGGTTTCCCACTTCGATGAAGACAAGTTCAGCTCGGGCCACGCCTTCGACGGTTCGTCCATCGCCGGCTGGAAGGGCATCGAGGCTTCGGACATGCAGCTCATGCCCGATCCCAACACCGCCAACATCGACCCCTTCTTCGAAGAGACCACGATGTTCCTGCAGTGCGACGTGGTCGAGCCCAGCGACGGCAAGTCCTACGACCGTGACCCGCGCTCCATCGCCAAGCGCGCCGAGGCCTACCTGAAGGCTTCCGGCATTGGCGACACCGCCTATTTCGGTCCGGAACCCGAATTCTTCATCTTCGACGGCGTGCGCTGGAGCAACGAGCCCGGCAACGTGATGTTCGCCATCGACGAGTACGAAGCCCCCTGGAACAGCGGCAAGCAGCTCGAAGGCGGCAACCGCGGCCACCGTCCCACCACCAAGGGCGGCTACTTCCCGGTGCCCCCGGTTGACAGCACGCAGGACATGCGCGCCGAGATGGCCCTGATCCTCGAATCCCTGGGCATTCCGGTCGAAGTGTTCCACCACGAAGTGGCCGGCGCCGGCCAGAACGAGATCGGCACCCGATTCAGCACCCTGGTGCAGCGCGCCGACTGGACCCAGGTCCTGAAGTACGTGGTCTGGAACGTGGCCAACGCCTACGGCAAGACCGCCACCTTCATGCCCAAGCCCTACGCCGGCGACAACGGCTCCGGCATGCACGTGCACCAGTCCATCTGGAAGGACGGCAAGAACCTGTTCGCCGGTGACGGCTACGCCGGCCTGAGCGATTTCGCCCTGTACTACATCGGCGGCATCATCAAGCACGCCCGTGCCCTGAACGCCATCACCAACCCCGGCACCAACAGCTACAAGCGTCTGGTGCCCGGCTTCGAAGCCCCGGTGAAGCTGGCCTACAGTTCGCGCAACCGTTCCGCTTCGATCCGCATCCCCTTCGTGGCCAACCCCAAGGGTCGCCGCATCGAGGCACGTTTCCCGGACCCGTCCGCCAACCCCTACCTGTGCTTCTCGGCCCTGATGATGGCCGGTCTGGACGGCGTGGAAAACAAGATCCACCCGGGCGAAGCTGCCACCAAGGACCTGTACCACCTGCCCCCGGAAGAGGACAAGCTGGTGCCGACCGTCTGCCACAGCCTGGACCAGGCCCTGGACTACCTGGACAAGGACCGCTCCTTCCTGACCAAGGGTGGCGTGTTCACCGACTCCATGCTGGACGCCTACATCGAGCTGAAGATGGGCGAAGTCACGCGCTTCCGCATGGCGCCGCACCCGGTCGAGTACGACATGTACTACTCCCTGTAAAGGGGCGACCGCAGGCTGTGATTCGTTACAGCCTGTCGCAAAAAAAGGACGGCTTTGGCCGTCCTTTTTGTTTTTCGTGAATTTTCAGGGTTTGATTTTTCATGGGAATAGCCGATACTCTCAGACCGTCCCTGCATTTCCGATGCGCGGAGAACCCTATGAAGAAGCCTTTACTGATCTCGTTGACAGCTACGTTTTTCGTAGCAGGTCTGGCTGTGGCCGATCTGGCCCAGGCCCAGGGCCGCATCTACCGCTGCGGCAATGAGTACACCAACACCCTGCCGCCCGGTCAGAAAGGCTGCAAGCTGCTCGAAGGCGGCAACGTCACCGTGGTGCAACGTCCGCGTGCGACCGAGTCAGTGCGCATGGCCGCAGCCAACCAGGCGGTCTCGCGCCTGGAGGGCGAGCGCCAGCGCCAGCGTGATGCCGATGCCCGCATGATCATCGAGTCCGAACTGCGCAAGGCCGAGGCCCGCCAGGCCGAACTGGTCAAGGAATACAACAACGGCGAACCCGAGAAGATGGGCCCCGAGTTCCGCAACCACCAGAAGTACCTGGACCGTGTGGCCGATCTCAAGGCCAGCATCGAGCGCAATGAAAGCGATCTGGCCGGCCTGCGCCGCGAACTCGATCGTCTTCCTGAGGCCTCTGTATCTGAGTCAAAATAGGCGGCTTGAAACCGACCGCCATTTCCGTCAGCCGCTTCCAGCCCTTCGACCTCCTCGCCACGCTCGTCGCCATCGTGCATGGCGACGGTGCCGTGGTCTATGCCAATGCCGCCCTCGAGGATGCGCTGGGCATGTCACGGCGCAGCATCGAAGGTTCCGCCCTGGCGGATTACTACACCGAGCCCCAGGTCCTGGCCGCTGCCCTGGGCGGGCTGCGTGACAACGAGTTTGCCGCACTGCGTTATGACGCCTGGGTCAAGCGCCCCGGGCGCGACCCCTTGCCCGTGCATGTGATCCTGACGCAGACCGATCAGCCGGGTGACATCCTGATCGAGATGCTGCCGCTGGAGCAGCAGGCCCGCCAGGAGCGCGAGGAGCGCCTGCTCGACCAGGCCCAGGCCAACAAGGAGCTGATCCGCAACCTGGCGCACGAGATCAAGAACCCGTTGGGGGGGATTCGCGGTGCGGCCCAGTTGCTGGAGATGGAGATCGACAGCCAGCTGACGGAATACACGCGTGTCATCATCCACGAGGCCGATCGCCTGCAGACCCTGGTGGACCGCCTGCTGGCGCCGCACCGTCGCCCCCATGTGGTGGGCGACGTCAACATGCACGAGGTCTGTGAACGCGTGCGCTCGCTGATCCTGGCCGAGTTCCCCAAGGGGCTGCGCGTGGTGCGCGACTACGACACCTCCATCCCCGAGTTCCGCGGTGACCGCGAGCAGCTGATCCAGGCCGTGCTCAACATCGCACACAACGCCTGCCAGGCCCTGGCCGAGCGCATCGCCGCGGGTGATGCGCGACTGACCTTCCGTACCCGGATCGCGCGCCAGATCACTTTCGGCAAACAGCGCTACAAGCTGGCATTGGAATTGCATGTCATCGACAACGGGCCCGGCGTGCCGGACTCGATCAAGGACCGCATCTTTTTCCCGCTGGTGTCGGGAAGAGAAGGCGGCTCCGGCCTGGGGCTGACGCTGGCACAGACCTTCGTGCAGCAGCACCATGGCCTGGTCGAGTGCGACAGCGAGCCGGGCCGGACCGATTTCAAAATATTGATACCGCTGCCCTGAGAAAGGCAGCATGACCTAAGGGTGTAGCCGACATGAAGCCGATTTGGATCGCCGATGATGACCAGTCCATACGCTTCGTGCTGGAGAAGGCGCTGCAACGCGAGCAGATGCCCACGCGCAGTTTCACCAACCCGCGCGAGGTGCTGGCCGCACTCGATGATGAGGGCGAGGGCCCGCAGGTGCTGGTGAGCGACATCCGCATGCCCGGCGGCTCCGGCCTGGAGCTGCTGGAGAAGGTCAAGGCCCGCCATCCCGGCCTGCCCGTCATCATCATGACGGCCTTCTCCGATCTGGACAGCGCCGTTTCGGCCTTCCAGGGCGGTGCTTTCGAATACCTGCCCAAGCCTTTCGACCTGCCCAAGGCGGTGGAGCTGATCCGCCGCGCCGTCGAGGAAAGCCAGCGCGAGGAGGTGGCGCAGGAGTCCATCGACGAAGCGCCCGAGATGCTGGGCCAGGCCCCGGCCATGCAGGACGTGTTCCGCGCCATCGGCCGGCTCTCGCAGAGCAATGTCACGGTGCTGATCACCGGCGAATCAGGCTCGGGCAAGGAACTGGTGGCACGTGCCCTGCACAAGCACTCGCCGCGCGCCAATGGGCCCTTCGTGGCGATCAACACGGCAGCCATCCCCAAGGATCTGCTGGAGAGTGAACTCTTCGGCCACGAGCGCGGTGCCTTCACCGGTGCGCAGACCATGCGCCGCGGCCGCTTCGAGCAGGCCGAGGGCGGCACTCTCTTTCTCGACGAGATCGGCGACATGCCTTTCGACCTGCAGACGCGCTTGCTGCGTGTGCTGTCCGACGGCCATTTCTACCGTGTCGGCGGCCACAGCGCGGTCAAGGCCAATGTGCGCGTGATCGCCGCCACCCACCAGGACCTGGAGCAGCGTGTCAAGGAAGGCGTGTTCCGCGAAGACCTGTTCCACCGCCTCAACGTCATCCGCCTGCGCCTGCCGGCCCTGCGCGAGCGGCGCGAAGACGTGCCCATGCTGACGCGCCACTTCCTGCAGCAGAGCGCGCGCCAACTCGGCGTCGAGCCCAAGCGCATCTCGGATGCGGCGCTGGAGCGGCTGGGGCGCTTCGGTTTCCCCGGCAATGTGCGCCAGCTGGAGAACATCTGCCACTGGCTGACCGTCATGGCACCGGCCCAGGTGATCGAACCCAAGGACCTGCCGCCCGAGATCGGCCAAGTGGCGGGTGAGGTGGCCGCTGCCGTGCCTGCGTCCTCCGCAACGGCAGGCGGTACGCCGGAGCCCGTGGCACTGGTTGCACCGGTGGCGGGCATGCCCTCGTCCGGTGACTGGGAAAGCGGCCTGCAGGCCGAGGCCATGGCACTGCTGCTCAGTGGCCGCATGGATGTCTGGGACGAACTGACCAAGCGTTTCGAACGCAAGCTCATCCTCACTGCGCTGGACAGCACGCGTGGCCGGCGCATCGAGGCGGCCCACAAGCTGGGCATAGGCCGCAACACTATCACCCGCAAGATCCAGGAGCTGGGGCTGGAAGAGTAGGACGCCCCCGAAGCGGCCTCTGGCCGCCCGGTGCCGACGTCGGAGACTCCGGCTCTTCGGGTCCGTCCAAGCCTGCGCAGGCAGGCTTGGAGCCGCGGGCGACGCTAGCGGCCGGGCCGAGCCCGATCCACGGCGTCCCCGGTCGATACCAGACGGTTGGCTTTCGATCGCGGCTGGCTTTAGTCGAACAGCCCCGGGCCGCCTAAGCGCGCGCCCTCGATCTCCAGCATCTTCAGCTTGGTCAACAGCCCGCCATGGGCTGAGAAACCGCCTGTGCCCGTCAGCGCGCCCAGCACGCGGTGGCAGGGCACCACGGGCGCAAAGGGGTTGGCCCCCAGGGCCTGGCCCACGGCGCGGGCCGCGCCCGGTTCACCCAGGCGCTGCGCCACTTCACCATAGCTCAGGGTTTCGCCTGGCGGGATGCGGCGCGCCAGTTCGTAGACGCGCTGGTGAAAGGGAGGCACGCCGGACATGTCCAGCGGCAGGTGCGTGAGATCACGCGGTTCGCCGGGGTGGCCTTCGAGCAGGGCCGTGATGGCAGCGATGGCGTCCCTCACAAAGGGCAGAGGCTCGATGCGCTGGCACTGCGGGAAACGCCGTGCCAGACGCCCGAGTGTGGCTGCTTCATCGGTTTCCGGCAGTTGCACGCAGGTCAGCGCCCGGCTGTTCCAGGCAATGCCGCAGAAGCCCAGGGGCGTTGGAAAGAGGGTGTAGCCCAGCGTGTCCATGACCGACGGGCCAGGGCGCTCAGAGCCCCTGCAGTTCCAGCACCACGGGGGCGTGGTCGCTGGGGCGTTCGTTCCTGCGCGGCGTGGGGTCCACGGCGCAGGAAGTGGCCAGGGGCTTGAGCGCCTCACTGATCAGGATGTGGTCGATGCGCAGGCCCTGCTTGCGGCGGAAGGCCATGTTGCGGTAGTCCCACCAGGAATAGTTCTTCTCGGGCTGCGGGAACAGGCGGACTGAATCCGTCAGGCCCAGGGCGATCAGCGCGCGCAGGTGGGTGCGCTCTTCCTCGGTGCAGTGGATGGTGTCCTTCAGGCCTACCGGGTCCCAGACGTCGGCGTCGTCGAAGGTGATGTTGTAGTCGCCCATGAGCACCAGCTTCGGAAACGCGGCCAGTTCGCTGCGTACCCAACCCTGCAGGGCCGTGAGCCAGCGCATCTTGTAAGCGAACTTGTCCGAGCCCGGCTCCTGGCCATTGGGGAAATAGGCGCCGATGACGCGCACGCCGTTCACCGTGGCGCTGATCACGCGGGCCATCTCGTCCTCGAAACCCGGGATGTTGCGCACCACGGCTTCGAGCGGTGCACGCGAGAGCAGGGCCACGCCGTTGTAGGTCTTCTGGCCGAAGCACACGGCCTGGTAACCCGCCGCCGTGAAGGCGTCAAAAGGGAACTTGTCGTCGGTGAGCTTGAGTTCCTGCAGCGCCAGCACGTCCACCGGGTTGGTGACCAGCCAGTCCAGCACCTGCGGCAGGCGCACGGTGAGCGAGTTGACGTTCCAGGTGGCGAGTTGCATGGGCAGTGTGCGATCAGATGTGCAGCATGGCGAGGATGCCCACGCCCATGCCGATGGCGCCGCCGGCGAACATGGCGTACTCCAGCCACTTCTTGCGGGTCAGCAGGGCGATCGCGGCCAGGGCAATGGCCACCTGCAGCACGGTGGTGGCCTGGGCCCAGCGGTGGTGCAAGTGGATCTGCTCGTCGCTCTTCTTGTCCCAGTCCGTGGCCTCGGCCTCCAGCTTCTCGGCCACGACCTTGATCTCGCCTTTTTCCTTCTCGTAGCGGTCGATCTTGGCCTGGTACTTGACGCGCTCGTCAGCCTTGGGCGTCAGGTCGCGCGAGACCTCGGCCAGCGACTGCTTGGTGCTCTTGGCCTGGAAGTAGTTCCACTGGTTGGAGGCTTCCGTCTTCTTGAGGGCCGCGTTGTTCTTGTACAGGCCGGCATTGGCCTGGGTGGCGCCGCCCATGTAGGCGAAGATGGCGCCCACCGTGGCGATGATGGCCGTGAACAGGGCGATCTGGTTGGTCATGCCGCCGCCGTGCTCGCCATGGCCGCCTTGCTGCGCGTGTTCGAGCTCGTGGTCGTGCGGGCCGTGCACGTGAAAACCGCCTCCGGACATGTCAGGTTCCTTCTGTGTTCGTGTAAGTGACAAAACTGAATTTCAGGCCGGTGGAGGAGGCGTGGTGTTCACGCTGCGTTTCCTTCCACCCGGGCCCGAATTGTGGCGCAAAGGCGTCGCCCTCGAAGGTGGCGTCGATTTCGGTCACCACGGCCGTGCTGGCCAGTGGCAGGGCCTGGGCATAGATGTCGGCGCCGCCGATGACCCAGGCGTCGTTCACGGCACCACACAGGGCCATGGCCTCGGGCAGCGAGTGCGCCACGTGCGCGCCCGCTGCCGACCAGTCGCGCTGGCGTGTCACCACGACGTTGGTGCGGCCAGGCAGCGGACGAAAGCGCGCCGGGATCGATTCCCAGGTCTTGCGGCCCATGATGACCGGACTGCCCAGCGTCACGCGCTTGAAGTGGGCCAGGTCCTCGGGCAGGTGCCAGGGCATCACGCCGTCCTTGCCGATGGTGCCGTTGGCGGCGCGCGCGAAGATGAGGTGCAGTTTCATGCGGTCGCTCTCCGGGAACGCGGCGGTAGCAGCACCGCGGCAATGGCGGCCATCACGAAGACGATGGCCAGGTAGTCCTGCCAGTGCGGCCATTCACCCACGATGACGGTGGCGCTCAGGGTGCCGATCAGCGGGATGGCCATGATGCTCATGGCGCTGGTGGACGGCGGCAGATGCCGTGCCAGCCCGGCCCACAGGGTCTGGGCGAAGCCGTAGTTGATGAAGGCGCCGTAGGCCAGGCTGGCCCACATGGGGCCGGTGAATTGCCAGCTGGGCCAAGGCTCGCTGGCCAGGGCGATCAACCAGAGACAGGCGCTGGCCAGGATCATGGTCCAGATGGTGAGGGTCTCCACCGGCAGGGTCAGGGTGGCGCGGCGCATCAGCAGCGTGCCGACGGCCCAGCAGACGGCGGCAATTTCCATCCAGACGATGCCCAGCGGCCGGCCGCTGAGCGCCGTGAATTCGCTGGAGGTCAGCAGGGCGATGGCGATGGCCACGGCCACCGCGGCGACGGCCGTGCGGCGCGTGAGTCTCTCGCCCAGGAAGAGCACGCTGATCAGCACGGTCCAGATCGGCATGGTGAAGCCCAGGATGGCCGCACGCCCCGAGGCCAGCTCCTTCACGCCCAGGATGGACGCCGTGTGCCAGCCCAGCATGTTGGGCGCGCCGATGGCGAGCACCGAGCGCCACTCGGCGCCGCGCGGCAACATGCGCAGGCCCTGGGCCCGGTACCAGGTGTAGAGGAAGATCGCGCCGGCCGTCATGGTGAGCGCGCGGAAGTACATGGGCGAGAGTTCGCGCAGCGAGAACTTCATCATCGGCCAGTTGATGCCCCACATCAGCGTGAGGGCGATCAGGGTCAGCAGTTGCCGGGAGCTGATCACACGGCCACCGGTGCCTTGATGGCCGGGTGGCACTGGTAGTCCAGCACCTCGAAGTCCTCGAACTGGTAATCGAAGATCGAATCCGGCCGGCGCTTGATGTTCAACGTGGGGTAGGGGTAGGGCGTGCGGCTCAGTTGCAGTTCCACCTGTTCGTGGTGGTTGCTGTAGATGTGGCAGTCACCACCGGTCCAGATGAAGTCACCCACCGCCAAGTCACACTGCTGCGCCACCATGTGGGTGAGCAGGGCGTAGCTGGCGATGTTGAAGGGCACGCCGAGGAAGATGTCGGCGCTGCGCTGGTAGAGCTGGCAGCTCAGCTTGCCCTCGGCCACGTAGAACTGGAAGAAAGCGTGGCAGGGCATGAGCGCCATCTTGTTGAGCTCGGCCACGTTCCAGGCGCTGACGATGATGCGGCGCGAATCGGGGTTGGTTTTCAGGGTCTTGACGACCTCGGCGATCTGGTCGATATGGCCGCCGTCCGGTGTGGGCCAGCTGCGCCACTGCACGCCGTAGACCGGGCCCAGGTCGCCGTCCGGGCGGGCCCACTCGTCCCAGATCGAGACGCCGCGTTCCTTCAGCCAGTTGTTGTTGCTCGAACCCGTGAGGAACCACAGCAGCTCCTGGATGATGGAGCGCAGGTGCACCTTCTTGGTGGTGACCAGTGGGAAACCTTCGTTGAGGTCGAAGCGCATCTGGTGGCCGAACACGCTGCGCGTGCCGGTGCCGGTGCGGTCGGTCTTGGTGACGCCCGTCGTGTAGACGTGGCGCATGAAGTCTTCGTACTGGGAGCGGACAGGGCGGGAGGTCATAGCCCCGATTTTCCTACAAGTCCGGGGCCCGCCTGGCGCGCAGGGGGGGCACTCAGGCCGGCTGGTCCAGCAGGGTCAGCAGACGGTCACGCCCCGAGAGCACATGGCGCTCGGCCAGGGTACGCGCCCGGCTGGCCGCACCCTTGGCGATGGCCTCGAAGATGGCACGGTGCTCGGTATTGGAGCGGCGCATATTGCCGGGGGCATTGAAATAACGGCGCCGGAACAGGTGCAGTTCCTTGACGTGGTCGTCGTAGGCCTGGTGGGCGCGCTGGTTGCCCGAGAGCTGCAGGATCAGGGCGTGAAAACGCAGATTGTGTTCGTAATAGGCCGTGCTTTCGCCGGCCTCGCAGGCGGCGTCCATCTGGACCAGCAGCTGTTCCATTTCGGCGCGGTGCGTGTCGTCGAGGTGTTCGCAGGCGCGTTCGGCGGCGAAACCGAAGATCAGGGCCCGCAGCTCGTAGATCTCCAGCATTTCGCGCACCGAGATCTGGCGCACGAAGACGCCGCGGTTGGGCACGGCCGTCACCAGGCCCAGGCCGGCCAGCATGCGGATGGCTTCGCGGATGGGGCCGCGGCTGGTGCCCATGCGCAGGGCCAGAGCGGCTTCGTTCAGGCGCTCGCCGGGCTGGATCTCGCCGCTGTAGATCAGGCGCTTGAGTTCTTCCGCGATGGCGGGGGAGAGACCTTGCTCGGTTTTTTCTTTGACGGAGTCCATGGGGCAGGTCGGGCGTTGCGGCTTCGGGGTGGCTGGATGGTAGCACCCGCTGTTGGGGACGGGTTGGGGAAAACCATTAAAAGTGTCATCTATTCATCAAAAATTGTTGACACTTTGTGTCCTGCACAGGACACTGCGTCCCAGTTTGACTCGCTGATCTTTTTCCATGCCCCATCTCCCCGCTTCCCCCGCCCTGGCGCGTTTTCGCGTGATCGACCTGACCCAGGTGCGCGCCGGCCCGACCTGCTGCCGCCAGTTGGCCGACTGGGGGGCCGACGTCATCCAGGTCCAGATGCCCGAGCACATGCGCGGCGACGACACCCTGGGCGGCCAGGATGGTTCGGACTACCAGTACACGCACCGCAACAAGCGCTCCATCACGCTCAACCTCAAGGAGCCGGAAGGCATAGACGTGCTCAAGCGCCTGATCGCCACGGCCGATGTGGTGGTCGAGAACTTCCGTCCCGACGTCAAGTTCCGCCTGGGTATCGACTACGAGACGCTTGCAAAAGACCACCCGCGCCTGGTCTACGCCAGCATCTCGGGTTTCGGCCAGAGCGGCCCCCTAGCCCAGCGCCCGGGTTTCGACCAGATCGCCCAGGGCATGAGCGGCCTGATGTCGGTCACCGGCAAGCCGGGCGACGGCCCCATGCGCGTGGGCATCCCGATTGCCGACCTCTGCGCCGGCATCTTCGCGGCCCAGGGCATCCTGGTCGCGCTGCTGGAGCGCGAGGCTTCGGGCAAGGGGCAGTTCCTGCACACCTCGCTCTTGGAGTCCATGGTCTACATGATGGACTTCCAGACCGCGCGTGTGCTGATCGACGGCGAGGTGCCCACGCAGGCCGGCAACTACCACCCGACCAGCATCCCCACCGGCGTCTACAAGGCGCGTGACGGCTGGATGAACATCGCCGTCTTCGGCTCCAAGATCTGGGAGCGCTTCTGCGACATCCTGGGCGCGCCCGAGTGGGTGACGGATGCGCGTTACCACGACAAGATGGGCCGCTCGGTCAACCGCGACTCGCTCAACGAAGAGATCAACCGCCGCCTGGCCGCGCAGGACCGTGCCTACTGGGTCCAGCGCTTCAACGAGGGTGGCGTGGCCTGCGGCCTGATCAACAACGTGCAGGAAGTGTTCGAGGAGCCGCAGGTCCAGCACCTGGGCATGGTCAAGGAAGTGGTCTCGGCGCACCATGGCGCGCAGCGTCTGGTGGGCCAGCCGGTGCAGCTGGAACGCACGCCCAGCACCATCGCCCGCGCGGCCCCCAAGCGTGGCGAGCACAGTGCGGAGATCCTGCACGAACTCGGCCTGGCCGATGACGAAATGAAGCGCCTGAAGGCACAAGGAGTTTATTGAGATGGCAGAGATCACCTACACCTCCCCCACCGAGCGGGTGCAGAGCTGGATGGACGAGGACGGCAGCACCCTGCACATCCGCTTCAACAACCCCGAGCGCCATAACGCGCTGTCGGTCGACATGTGGGAGGCCGTGCCCGTGCTGCTGGCGCTGGCCGAGGCCGACGAGCGTGTGCGCCTGGTGGTGTTCTCCGGTGCCGGCGAGAAGGCGTTTGTGTCTGGCGCCGACATCTCGCAGTTCGAGGACATGCGCGCCGCGCGCGAGGCCGTGGCCCGCTACGAGCTCATGGCCGAGCAGGCGCTCATGGGCATCTACAACTTCAGCAAGCCCACGCTGGCCTGCATCCGTGGTTATTGCATCGGCGGCGGGGTCAACGTGGCCATGAGCTGCGACATCCGCATCGCCAGCAGCGACGCGGTGTTCTCGATCCCGGCCGCGCGCCTGGGGCTGGGTTACCGTTATTCGGCCATGAAGAACCTGGTGGACCTGGTCGGCCCCGGCGTGGCCAAGGACCTGTTCTTCACCGCGCGCCGCATCAGCGCGGTGGAAGCCAAGGAGGTGGGCCTGATTTCGCGTGTCTGCGCGCCGGACCAGCTGCCCGCCCTGCTGGCCGAATACACCCAGGCCCTGGCTGCCAATGCGCCGCTGACGGTGCGCGCCGGCAAGGCCATCGTGGTCGAGATCCTCAAGCCTTCGCCCGAGGTGGACTTCGACAAGTGCCGCGCGCTGATCCAGGGCTGTTTCCAGAGCGAAGACTATGCCGAGGGCCGTAAGGCCTTCATGGAAAAACGCAAGCCCGTGTTCCGCGGCAAGTGAAGCAGACAAGGACAAGAAGATGAAGTCTTACTGGGCCAAGATCACGGGCGGCAAGATCGCCGTCGAGTTACGCGACATTCCCAAGCCGGAACCCGGCCCGGGCCAGGTGCTGGTGCGCGTGCGCGCCGCTGGCCTGAACCGCGGCGAATTCATCATCGGCCACAGCCTGCAGGCCGAAGGCAGTGCCAAGGCCGCAGGCATGGAAGCGGCAGGCGAAGTGGTGGCCTGCGGTGCCGGCGTCAGCGAGCTGAAACCCGGCGACGCCGTCATGGGCCGTTGCGGCGGCGGTTTTGCCGAGTACGTGCTGATGGATGCACGCGAAGCCATGCCCAAACCTGCCAAGCTGAGCTGGGAGCAGGCCGCGGCCGTGCCCCTGTCGTCCCTGGTGGTGCACGACATGCTGGTGCTGCAAGGCCAGCTCCAGGCCGGCCAGTGGCTGCTGATCCCGGGTGTGTCCTCGGGCCTGGGCGTGACGGCGCTGACCATGGCCAAGGCCCTGGGCGCCAAGGTGATCGGCACATCGGGTTCGCAGGCCAAACTCGACCACCTCAAGACCCTGGGCCTGGACCTCGGCATCTGCACCCGCGCGCCCGACTTCCATGACGCCGTCATGCAGGCCACCGGCGGCAAGGGTGTGAACCTGGTGGTCAACGCCGTGGGCGGCACGATGTTCGCCGAGAGCGTGCGCTGCCTGGCTTTCCAGGGCCGGCTGGCCGTGGTGGGTTACGTCGATGGAGCGCTGCACGCCGAGATCGACCTGGATGCCCTGCACGCCAAGCGTCTCACGCTCTTCGGTGTGTCCAACAAATTGCGCAATGCCGACATGAAGGCCGCGGGTGTGCCGCCCTTCAAGGCCCAGATCCTGCCCATGCTGGCCGATGGGCGCATCGTGCCGCTGGTCGACCGTGTGCTGCCCTTCGGGCAACTCGCCGAGGCCAAGGCCGCCATGGAAGCCGCCCAGCACATGGGCAAGATCGTGCTGGCCGGGCTTTCCTGAATCTGCATTCCGTCACGACGTTTGCCAACCATAACCAACGAGGAGATACGACATGCACAAACGCAAACTTTTAGAGCCTGGTCACGGTTTCGCAGGGGCCGCGTTGGGGCGCAATCGGGATGAGTTGGCCGCCAACATTCCGCCGCATGGGCTGATGCCCATGCAAGGGATTTGGTGGACAAATCGCCCGATTTCGCCCCAACCCGAAGGGCAAGCGCCTTGCCGGGCGGTCTGCGGCGTTGCAAAGCCTCGCCGGGCATGGAGCCCGGCTTCGTTTTACGCCTTGCATCCCATCCCGGCAAGGTGCTTGCGCGGCCCCTGGGAGACCGTGACCAGGCTCTTACTGGCAGCCCTGGTCCTGGGCGCCTGCTCCCAGACCGCCCTGGCCCAGGCGCCGGCCTACCCGAACAAACCCGTCAAGCTGATCGTGGGCTTCGCCCCGGGCGGTGCGGCCGACTACGTGGCGCGCTCCGTAGGGGATGCCCTGGGTCGCGCCCTGGGCCAGCCTATCGTGATCGAGAACAAGGCCGGTGCCGGCTCCAGCATCGCCGCCGACATGGTGGCCAAGTCGGCACCCGATGGGTACACCCTGCTGATCGCCAGCCCGAGCTCCATCTCGGTCAATCCCGCGCTCAACGCCAAGCTGCCCTACAAGCCCAGCGACCTGCAGCCCGTGAGCAAGCTCACCAGCTCGCCGCTGGTGATCGCGGTCAATCCGGCCACCGGCATCAACTCGGTCCAGGATCTGATCGCCCGCGCCAAGAAGGACCCCGGCAAGCTGAACTTCGCCACCTCGGGCAATGGCTCGGCCCCGCACCTGGGCGCGGCCCTGTTCAGCCAGGTGGCTGGCGTGCAGATGCAGCACATCCCCTTCCGTGGCGGTGGTCCGGCCATCCAGTCGGTGATTGCCGGCGACACGCAGGTCACCTTCGGCACGCCGCCCTCGGTGCTGCCCCAAGTGACGGCCGGCCGTCTGCGCGGCCTCGGCGTCAGCACGCTGGAGCGCACGCCGCTGTTTCCCGACCTGCCCGGCATGAAGGAAGCCGGTTTGCCGGACTACCTCATCGACTTCTGGTACGGTTTCTTCGTGCCCGCCGGCACGCCGCAGCCCATCGTGCAGAAGCTGTTCGAGGCCACCCAGGAAGCGATGAAACAGCCCGGCGTGAAAGCCGCCCTGGCACGCGAAGGCACCGACGTGTCGGTCTCCAAATCGCCCGCTGACTACGCCGCCTTCCTGGCCCAGGACGAGAAGTTCTGGGTGAACCTGGTCAAGAGCGCCGGCGTCAAGCTGGAGTGAGCAGGCTGATGCGGGGCCTGTGCCCCGCAGTCTCGACAGAAAAACTTGAGGAGACACACCATGCAATACAAATCCATGTTGATGGCCGCCCTGCTGGCCCTGGGCGGCACCACCCCGGTCTGGGCGCAGGCCGCTTATCCCAGCAAGCCCATCCGGCTGGTGGTCGGGTTCGCCCCGGGTGGCGCGGCCGACTATGTGGCGCGCTCGGTGGGAGATGCCCTGGGCCGCGCCCTGGGCCAGCCCATCGTGATCGAGAACAAGGCCGGTGCCGGCTCCAGCATTGCCGCCGACATGGTGGCCAAGTCGGCGCCGGACGGCTACACCCTGCTGATCGCCAGCCCGAGTTCCATTTCGGTCAACCCCGCGCTCAATCCCAAACTGAACTACAAGCCCAATGATTTGTTGCCCGTGACCAAGCTCACCGCTTCGCCGCTGGTGATCGCGGTCAACCCCAACGCCGGCCTCAACTCGGTCAAGGAACTGATCGCCAAGGCCAAGGCCAACCCCGGTGCGCTAAACGTAGCCACCGCCGGCAATGGCTCGGCGACCCATCTGGGCGCGGCGCAGTTTGCCCAGGTCGCCGGGGTCAAGTTCACCGAGATTCCCTACCGCGGCGGCGGTCCGGCCATGCAGTCGCTGATCGCAGGCGACACCCAGATCTACTTCGGCACGCCGCCGTCCACACTGCCGCACATCCAGTCCGGTCGTGTGCGCGGCCTGGGCATCAGTGCCACCGAACGCAGCGCCCTGTTCCCGGATCTGCCGGGCATGAAGGACGCCGGACTGCCGGAGTACGAACTCGATTTCTGGTACGGCTTCTTCGTGCCGGCCGGCACGCCCCCGGCCATCGTGCAGAAGCTTTTCGAGGCGACGAAGACGGCCATGCAGCAGGAGTCGGTGAAGGCCGCGCTGGCGCGTGAGGGCACCGAGGTCTCGCTGTCCCAGTCGCCGGCGGACTATGCGGCCTTCCTGGCCCGGGACGAGAAGTTCTGGGTGAAGCTCGTCAAGGACGCTGGGGTCAAGCTCGATTGATGTCTGAGGGTGTTCGGGAAATTCTCCGTTCGGCCTGAGCTTGTCGAAGGCTCTTCTTCGTGATGAGTTTCCTCTTGCGTGGCTTGCCGGGTCTCGGCCCGGCGGCCGACTCACTTTCTCTTGCTTCGCCAAGAGAAAGTAAGCAAAGAGAAGGCGACCCTGGTGTCTGTGTCCCCGGCTGCGCCGGGGCAACCTGCGATGCTCGCGTCAGGCGGGAGCCGCGCAAACTCGCTGCGCTCAGACATGCGCGTCTCTTGATCCGCCTGCCGCTGCGCTTCTCGGCACAGACACAAGGGTGGGGGAAACCGAAAACCGAAGACAAATGCGACAAGGGCACGCTATCGCGTGCCCTTGTCGGAGGGGTTAGGCGTCACCATCGCCCTTGACCTCTAGGTTGAGATGAGTGACTGGCGTGAACGGAATTGGATTCTTCTGGACGTCAGTTCCTGAAAAGATCATTAGGCTGGTGTAAGCCCCAAGGATTCTCTCGTGGATGACTTGGAGGTCAGCCATCATGATGGTGCGACCTTCGTCACTATTGCGACGAAAGTTGTGTTGCCTATAGAAAGAGTGATTGAGCCGGTTGCGTTCGGACAGCGCCACAGCAAGCTCAGCTTCAAGCTCCGGTGGAGGTGGCGCAGACTTTCGAAGCGAGGCTAGCAATTGACCAAGCGTCTTGCGATCGATCTCCCCGATGAGCTTCCGCCCCAGTGACTTGCTTCGAATCTTGGCCAACCCATGGAGGTCCACAGCGGCGAAGATCAGTGAGTTGCCCAGCTCAAGTTCCAGAAGCTGGGCGGCCTCGGCTGTTTCTCCGAACTTGGCATATACCTCGTCGAGCGTGGGCATGATTGAACTCTTGACCTGAATTAGGTGCCGCTAGAGCTCACCGCTCCGATTGCAACACGGCTCGCAACTCGGCGAGCACCGTTGCGGAGGTGGCGACGATCTCTTGGCTGACGATGGGTTCGGCACCGTGAATGATCGCGTTTCGGAGCGTTATCAACTCGCGAAGGTGCCCATGCAGAGAACCGTTGATTCGCTCACTTCGGAACAGAATGTCCGCCAAGCGCATGTTTGACATTCTCCTTGGCAGCCTCGCTTGTGCGGAGGCGGTCGCATATGACTGATACGGCTCTCCTGCTTCGGACAGCAGGCCTTCGATCTGGTTGTAGTTCCGGAGGAAGTCCTCGAGGCTTCCACGCGCTTCGCGGTCTCGCGAAGGATCAAGTTCATCTTGGAGGTTCTGGCTCGCCCGTTCGATGCGTTGCGGTGCAATCACATCAAACACGAAGAGCGTGATAGCTGCGAAGGCCACCGCAAACGCAGACTGGCCAACATTGATGAGGATCGTAGTGAGGTCGGTTTGTGGAGAAGTTTCGTGCGAGATGACGAGGTTCGCAAGAAGCAGGGTGAGGGCGACTAGGCCAGTGATGTACACAAGTAGCTTGAAGTAGCGGGTCTTCAGCTCATCGATCGCTTCTTCCAACGTTTCGTCTTCGTTCGCTTCGCGCGTAAGTTCGTTGCGAAAGAAGAGGAAGCCGGTGAGGGTGAGGCCGTAGACTGCGGCGATTACCTGTGCTGTCGTGGAGAAGAGATAGAGAATCTGGTTCTCGTTCAGCGTCAGCCACGGACTAGCGATGCCGAACGCACTTGTGACCACGGAGAGTGCGATGAAGGCTCCTGTGCTGAGAAGGAAGGTCGTGTGTGGCGACAGCGCTCGTCCCATGTGAGCCCTAACGTGATATGGACCGCGAAAGTGCGGAATAACATGGACGGACGTTCATCCTCGCGCCTCCCTTGCTGCAAGCTAAAAGCTTGTTTTGTTTCAAGAATTTGGCTGACTATAGCGTCGCGTGGCGCGCATGACAAACCGTGAACCCCGCAGTCCCCGCGTTAGCGGGGACTGCGGGGTTCGGGTATCCGGTTCCCACCGCCGTGTGCGGAGGCGAGTAGCGCAGGCAGCGGCGGAAAAAGAAGCGCAGATGTCTGAGCCCGCAGGGCGAGTTTCTGAGCTTCCCGCTGCTGCCGAGCAACGCAGCGTGCCCGGAGCGTAGCGGAGGGACGACGCACCCGGCTCGCCTTCTTTTGCTTACTTTTCTTGGCGAAGCAAGAAAAGTGAGTCGCCCGCCGGGGCGAGACCCGGCAAAGCCACGCCGGCAGGGCGCTTGATCTAACTCACCCGCGAATCATGCGGCCGGGGTTCATCAGGTTGTGGGGGTCCAGCGCATGTTTGATGCTGCGCATCAGGCCCAGGGCCACCGGTGACTTGTGGTCGGGCAGCTTGTCCACCTTCAGGCTGCCGATGCCGTGTTCGGCCGAGATCGAGCCGCGGTAGCGGTCCACCACCTCGTAGACCATGGCGTTCATGGGCGGCTCCTCCTCGGCGAGGAAACGCTGCTGGTCCTCTCCCTCGGGCGCCTGCACGTTGTAGTGCAGGTTGCCGTCGCCCAGGTGGCCGTAGGTCACCAGGCGTGCGCCGGGGAACTTCTCCATCAGCAGGGCGTTGGTCTCGGCCACGAAGGCGGGGATGCGCGAGACGTTGATCGAGATGTCGTGTTTGATGTTCAGGCCTTCCTGGGCCTGGGCCAAGGGGATGCTCTCGCGGATGTGCCACAGGGCCTTGGCCTGGGCCATGCTCTCGGCCACCACGGCATCGGTCACGCAGCCGGCTTCCATGGCGGCTTCGAGCAGGCGTTCGAACTGGGCGCGGGCGTGGGTTTCCGATTCGTTGTCGGAGTTCTCCAGCACCACGCACCAGGGCGATTCCTGCCAGAAGGGAACCCGCTGCTGTGGGAAGTGCTTGACCACCAGGCTCAGTGCAAACTGGCCCATGACCTCGAAGCCGGTCAGGCCCGCGCTGAGGTGCTCGTGCGCCAGGCCCAGCAACTGCACTGCGGCTTCCATCGACGGCACGGCGGCAAAGGCCGTGAGCTGGGCTTTGGGCAGCGGGTAGACCTTCATGGTGGCGCCGGTGATCACCCCCAGCGTGCCCTCGGAGCCGATGAAAAGATGGCGCAGGTCGTAGCCTGTGTTGTCCTTGCGCAGGCCCAGCAGGCCGTCCCAGATCTCGCCCTGTGCGGTCACCACTTCC
This sequence comes from Rhodoferax sp. BAB1, assembly GCF_013334205.1. Lineage (NCBI taxonomy): Bacteria > Pseudomonadati > Pseudomonadota > Betaproteobacteria > Burkholderiales > Comamonadaceae > Rhodoferax > Rhodoferax sp. BAB1. The sequence continues at coordinate 998,481 of NZ_CP054424.1, forward strand.
AGGCCCAGGCAGAGCTCACGCGTGTTGCCGTAACGCACGACCTGCGTGCCACCGGCGTTGGTGCCGAGGTTGCCGCCGATGGTGCAGCTGCCCTCCGACGCCAGGCTGAGCGGGAACAGGAAGCCGGCTTTCTCGCATTCGTCCTGCAGGTTCTGCAGCACGCAGCCTGCGTCCACCGTGATGGTCAGGTTGCCGGCGTCGAGCTGGCGCACCTTGTTCATGCGTGTGAGGCTCAGCACCACCTGGGTGCCGCTGGCATCCGGCGTGGAGCCCACCACCATGCCGGTGTTGCCGCCCTGGGGCACCATGGCCACGCGCGCAGCGGCGCAGGCCTTGACGACGGCCGCCACCTCGGTGGTGGAGGCCGGGCGCACCACGGCCAGGGCACGGCCGCGTTCACGGCCGCGCCAGTCGAGTTCCCAGGCGCTGAGGTCGCCTTCGGTCAGGACGTTGGAGGCGCCGACGATGTGGCGCAGCTGGGTGAGCAGTTCGGTGGGGGTACTCATGGTGTGGCGGTATCCGGTTGGGTGGGGGCAGCCTTGAGGCGCAGGCGGATGTGCATCACGCAGGCCGCAAACAGGGCCAGGCTCAGCAGCACTTCCAGCGCCGCCAGCCAGGCGCCCGGGGCGGGCTCGCTGGTGGCGCGCACCACGCCTTCGGTGAAATAGAGCCAGAGCAGCAGGCTGAGCCAGCGGTAGGTGTACATGCGGTTCTTCAGCAGGCCGGCCAGGGGCAGGCACAGCGGCAGCACCTTGAGCGCGAGCCAGGAGCCGCCCGGGCGCAGCGGTGCCAGCCACAGTTCCCAGACCAGGCCCAGCACGATGAGCCCGAGCAGACTGGCCACGGCCAGGTTGCGGCTGAGCCGGACAGGGGAGGGCGCGGGTGTGTGGGTGGCTTGCATGGAGGTGGCATCATAGCGGGATGAGCTTGTCCCTCCGCCTGCAAGAGTTGCTTGCCGATCTCTCGCGCTTCCCCTGGAAAACCACGGCCCTGACCCTGCGCGAGCGCTTTCGCGAGGACCGGCTCGGCCTGAGTGCGAGCAGCCTGACCTTCACCACCACCATCGCCCTGGTGCCGCTGTTCACGGTGGCGCTGGCCCTGTTCACGGCCTTCCCCATGTTCGCCAAGTTCCAGGACGTGCTGCAGAAATGGCTGGTGGAGAGCCTGATCCCCGACAACATCGCGCGCCAGGTGCTGGGTTACCTGACGCAGTTTGCCGGCCGGGCCGGTCGCCTGGGCTGGGCCGGCCTCACGGTGCTGTTTTTCACGGCCCTGAGCCTGGTCTTCACCATCGACCGCACGCTCAACGCCATCTGGCGCGTGCGCCGCCCGCGCCCGCTGGGGCAGCGCGTGCTGGTCTACTGGGCCGCCATCACCCTGGGCCCGCTGCTGCTGGCGGGCAGCCTGACCATCACCTCCTACATCGTCTCGTCCTCGCGCGGCATGGCAGGCGGCCTGCCCGGCAGCCTGCGCCTGCTGCTCGACGGCCTGGAGTTCCTCATGATCGCCGGCGGCCTGGCGGCCACCTACCACTACGTGCCCAACACGGCCGTCAAATGGGGCCATGCCTGGACCGGCGGCATCTTTGCCGCGGCCGGTATCGAACTGGCCAAGAACCTGCTGGCCGTCTACCTCAAGATGGTGCCCACCTACTCGGCGGTCTACGGCGCCTTCGCCACCCTGCCCATCCTGCTGATCTGGATCTACGTGGCCTGGGCCATTGTGCTGCTGGGGGCGGTGACCGCGGCCTATCTGCCCAGCCTGCTGGCGGGTGTGTCGCGGCGGGCCGTGGTGCCGGGCTGGCGTTTTCGGCTCTCACTGGAGCTGCTGCAGGCGCTGGTGGGGTCGCGTCGCGGGCTCACGCTGATGCAGCTGGCCGAGCACCTGCACGTGGATCCGCTGCAGCTCGAACCGCTGGTGGAGACCCTGGTGGGGCTGGACTGGGTGGGGCGGCTGGTGGACGACGGGCAGGACGGCCTGCCGCGCCTGGTGCTGCTGGCCGAACCGGTGCGCACGCCGCTGGCGCCGCTGATGCAGACCATGCTGCTGCCGCGCGAAGCCAGCACCGAGGGCTTCTGGCGCGGCGCCCGCCTGGACGACCTCAACCTGGCCGATGCGCTATCGAAAAGATAGCGATCCGGTTCAGAACGGGATCTTGCCGGTCCAGATGTCCTTGTACATGACCCAGTCGCCCATGAAGCTGTAGAGCGGGCGCTTGAAGCTGGCGGGTTTGTTCTTCTCGAAACCGAAGTGGCCCAGCCAGGCGCAGCCGTAACCGCAGAGCAGGCCGTAGAGGAAGTACTGCGGCTGGGCGGTGACGACCAGCATGGCCAGACAGACCAGGGCCAGCGTGCTGCCCAGGAAATGCAGGCGGCGGCAGGTGCGGTTGCTGTGCTCGCCCAGGTAGAAGGGGTAGAACTCGGCGAAGCTCGTGAAGCTGCGCGGATCGGTGGGGCTGGTGGCTTGCATGCAGGTCTCCTGATGTTTTTGTGATGCAGGCAGTGTAGGCCTGTCGGGTCGTTTCGGGCAAGCCCGCAGGCGACAGGGCCACGGTATAGTGCCCCGGTCACAGTCACCCGAGGATGTCCGCATGTCCGATGCTGCCGTGCCTTATCTGCGCATGCTGAGCCGCTACACGGCCTGGGCCAACGCGCGCCTGTTCGACGCGCTGGCCGCCTTGCCGGCTGGCGAGGCCACGACGCGGCGCAACCACGGCCAGCACAGCATGGTGGGCACCCTGGCCCACGCCTGGGTGGTGGACCTGATCTGGCAGGCGCACCTGCAGGGCCGTGCCCACGGCTACAGTTCGCGCCAGCCCGAGGTCGAGCCCACGCTGGCGCAGCTGCAGCAGGACCAGGCCGCGCTGGACCAGTGGTACATCGCCTGTGCCGACGGCCTGGACGCCGCCGGGGAGGCAGAAGTGGTGGACTTCCGTTTTGTCGACGGTGGCGCCGGGGCCATGCGCCGCGGCGACATGCTGCTGCATGTGGTGAACCACAAAACCTACCACCGCGGCTACGTTGCCGACATGCTCTACCAGGCCGGTTGCCGCCCGCCCGTGATGGACCTGCCGGTTTTCCTGCGCGACGTGCCGCAAGTCTGAAAGGAACCCGACCCATGTTCATCGGCCACTTCGCCATCGGCTTTGCCGCCAAGACCGCAGCGCCCCGGGTCTCGCTGGGCACGCTCTTCCTGGCCGCCCAGTTCATCGACCTGCTCTGGCCCACCTTCCTGCTCATGGGCCTGGAGCGCGTGCGCATCGAACCCGGGGCTACGGCGGTCACGCCCCTGGTCTTCGAGCACTATCCTTATTCGCACAGTCTGCTGGCCGTGCTGGGCTGGGCGCTGTTGCTGGGGGGCCTGCACTTCCTGCTGCAGCGCGAACGCCGCAGCGCCCTGATCCTGGCCGGCCTGGTGCTGAGCCACTGGCTGCTGGACCTGCTGGTGCACCGGCCGGACCTGCCCATGTGGCCCTGGGGCAATACCGTGGCCGGCCTGCGCCTGTGGTCCTCCCTGACGCTGACGCTGGCGCTGGAGGTGCCGCTGTTCATGCTGGGTGTGTGGCTCTACAGCCGCAGCACGCGCGCGCTGGACCCGGCCGGCCGCTGGGGCCTGGTCGGGCTGGTGCTGTTCCTGTTCGTGGTCTATGCCGGCAATGTGCTGGGCAGCCCGCCGCCCAGCGTCGAGGTCATCGCCTGGCTGGGCCAGTTGCAGTGGCTGCTGGTGCTCTGGGGTTACTGGGTGGACCGGCACCGGCGCGCCCTGGCGCTGAACTGATACACAGACGGCGGGCAAGCTGGTAACCTAGAAAATACACAACAGAGGAGATGGCATGGATCTGGGTCAGGCGCTGCAGGGGCGCAGTTCGCGCGCGGCATCCATCCTGCTGGCCATCGTGTCGGTGCTGCTGGTCACGCTGCTGTATTACAAGCAGAACGCCTTCCTCGAAGGTTTCGAGGCGCGCACCTACGACCTGCGTTTCAAGAGCCTGCGCGGCCCGATCCCGCCGCACCCGGACATTGCCATCATCACCATCGACGACCGCAGCATCGCCGAGCTCGGCCGTTTCCCCTGGAGCCGCCAGCAGTACGTGCGCCTGCTGGAGCGCCTGGAGGCCGCCAAGCCCAAGGCCATCCTCTTCGATGTCTTTTTCCCCGAGGTCGAAAACGCCGAGACCGACCAGGCCCTGGCCGAGGCGATCCGGCGCGCCGGCAACGTGGTGCTGGCCACCACCTTCGAGTTCGACCGCCAGTTCCGCGTCAGCGGCAGCACCGGCAGCCTCCCGCAACTGGAGCGGGCGGCGGCCGGCATCGGCCACATCAACCTGATCCCCGAGGAAGATGGCGTCAACCGGCGCAACCTGCTGCAGATCGAGCGCGATGGCCAGGCCGTGCCCTCGCTGGGCCTGATGGCGGCCATGCTGACCCTGGGTGAGAAACAGTTCAGCAGCGAATCCTTCCGGGTGCGGCTGGGCGAGCGCAGCATTCCGGTGGGCCACGATGGCGCCCTCTGGATCAACTACACCGGCGCGCCCGGCAACTACCCGCGTTATGCCTTTGCCGACGTGGTCAGCGGCCGGGTCGACCTGGCGTCGCTGCGCGGCAAGACCGTGTTCCTCGGTGCCACCGCGCTGGGCGTCTACGACATGCGGGTCACGCCCTTCCATGCCAATTCGCCCGGGGTGGAGGTGCACGCCGCCGTGGCCGACGACATCCTGAGCCAGCGTTACATCCACCGCACCGGCCTGCAGTCCCTGTTCGACCTGGTCATGATCGTGCTGGCCGGCGGGCTGAGCTACTACCTGACGGCGCGCATGCGCCTGCACCGCGCCATTCCCGCCGTGCTGCTGCTGGGCGCCGCTTATGTGGGGCTGTGCTACTGGCTGTTCCTGCAGGGCCAGTGGGTCAGCATGGTCTACCCGCCGCTGGCGGCCATCGTCTCCCTGCTGGTGGGCGGGGGCTTCCGTTACATGGTGCTGGAGCGCAATGCGCGCGAGATGCGCGCCATGTTCTCCAGCTACCTCTCCAGCAAGCTGGTCAACCAGCTCGAGAAGAACCCCGGGGCCGCGCGCATCGGCGGCGACAACCGCGAGGTGACGGTGATGTTCACCGACATCAAGGGTTTCACCGCCTTCAGCGAACGGCACAAGCCGCAGGTGGTGGTGGCGCGCCTGAACGAATACCTGGCCGCCATGGTGCAGTTGATCTACGCGCACGACGGCACGGTCGACAAGTTCATGGGCGACGGCATCCTGGCCTATTGGGGGGCGCCGCTGTCCCAGCCCGACCACGCCAAACGCGCCGTGGCCTGCGCGCTGGCCATGAAGCAGGTCATGGCCGAACTGGGGGCACGCTGGCAGCAGCAGGGCCTGGAGCCTTTCGTGATCCGCGGCGGCATCCAGACCGGTGACGTGGTGGCCGGCAACATCGGCTCGCGTGGCCAGAAGATGGAATACACGGTGATCGGCGACACCGTCAACCAGGCCTCGCGCCTGGAGGGCATGGCCAAGTATTTCGGTGTGGATTTCGTGGTGGGCGATGCCACCTACCTCAAGACCTGCGACAGCTTCCGCTTCCGCCGCCTGGACCGCGTGCGCGTGGCCGGCAAGGACATCCCCGTGGCCATCCACGAGCTGCGCGGCCCCGTGCAACCCCAGGAAGACCGGTTGGAGACCCTGTTCGCCGCGGCGCTGGCCCAGTTCCGCCAGAAACACTGGGAGGCGGCTGAAACGGCCTTCCTGGCCATCCTGGCCGAGTACCCCAATGACATTCCGAGCCGGCTATATTTGGAGCGCTGCCTGCAGTTCAAGGCAGTGCCCGTCTCCACCGACTGGGATGGCGTGTTCAACCGCCAGGACAAGTAAAAGCGACCACCCGAGGACAGACACCATGCGTTTTTTCACCATCGCCGCCCTGGCCCTGCTGCTGCAGGGCACGGTCCTGGCGCAGGGCAGCGCGCCCGGCCGGGTCGAGTACGTGCGTTTCCTGCAGGCCGCCGAGACCCGCAAGCTGCTGGGCCTGGGCGGCAACCGCCTCTACGTGGTCCGCAAGAATGGCCAGGTCGACGTGCTCGACGCCGGCCCCTCCGGCCAGGTGCTGCTCAGTCTGCAGGCCAGGGACGCCGAGGGCCGGGCCCTGCTGGGCCAGCCCGAAGCGGTGGCCGTCAGCGAGGACACCGTCTACGTGGTGGACAGCGCCGAGAGCCGTGTCGTGATGTACGGCCTGGACGGCAAATACAAGGGCCGTTTCGGCGGCCGCGGCAGTGAGGGCGGCCTGTCCTCGCCGCAGGGCATCGCTTTTGCCGGCGGCATCGTTTATGTGGCCGACACCGGCAACAGCCGCATCCAGATGTACGGTGACAACGGCGTCTTCCTCTCCACCCTGCCGATCGACAGCGCGCCCGCCAACAAGGGCCTGGAAGACAGGAAGGTGCCCTACAAGCTGGAAAAACCGGCCGCCGTGGTCGTGGACCCGCAGGGCCGGATCTACGTGCTCGACGCGGCCGGCGGCCTGTTCAGCGACCGCTCGCAGGTCAAGGTCTATGCCCAGGACGGCAGCCACCTGCGCCTGCTGCCCAAGAACGGCAAGCCGGTGGCGCTGCAGATGGCGCATGACGGCGTTTTCGTCGCCGACGCGGAAGGCTATGCCATCCAGAAATACGACGCCGAGGGGCGCATGGTCTCGTATTTCGGTTCGCGCGGTGACGGCCGCGCCCAGTTCCAGAGCCTGAGCGGCCTGGCGCTGGTCGGCGCCGACGTCTACGTGGGCGATCAGGCGCGCGGGCTCGTGCACCACTTCCGCGCCGGTGCCGCGCCGGCGGCGCAACTCACGCCCAGGCAGACGGCCGTGCCTTATGTGCGCTGGCAGCAGAGCCTGAAGGTGGCTGCCGGTCGCATGGCCTGGGACGGCAAGGACACGCTGGTCGCCGTGGCGCGCGACAAACCGGCCCTGCTGCGCCTGAAGGACGGCGCCGCCCAGGAGATGCCGCTCAAGGATCTGAGCCCTACCGCCCTGGCCTTCGACAAGGGCGGTGCCCTGTGGGTGCTGGAGCGCAACCGCGGCCGCCTGCACAAGCTGGACGCGGCCGGCAACCCGGCATTGACCGTGGGCAGCAGCGGCAGCCGCAACGGCCAGCTCGACGAGCCGGGCGACTTCGTCATCGCCAGCGACGGCAGCCTCTACGTGGCCGACAGCGGCAACGGCCGCATCCAGGGCTTCAGCGCCGACGGGGTGTTCTTCAAGCTGATCAACAAGGGTACGAGCGAGGCGCTGCGCCGTCCGGTGGCGCTGGCCATCGATGCGCAGGACCAGCTCTACGTGCTCGATACCGGCCGCAATGCCATCACCGTCTATTCCCCGGCCGGCGAGCCGCTGCGCGAGTTCGGCAACGACCCGGCGCGCGAGACCGAGAAGCTCAGCCGCCCGGTGGCCCTGCTGGCCATGCAGGAGGAGCTGTTCGTGCTCGACAGCGACCGTGTGCGTGTCTACAGCTTCGAGGGCAGCCTGCTGCGCAGTTTTGCGGCGCCCGGCAGCGAGAACGGCGAACTCTCCGAAGCCGATGCTCTGGCCGCGCGCGATGCCAGCAGTTTCTACATCGCCGAGCGCGGTGGCCCGCGCCTGCAGCTGTTCAGCACGCAGTACAAACCGCGCGCGCCGCAGCAGCTGGCCGCGCAGCCGGCGGTGCACGCCGTGGAACTGCGCTGGGCCGCTTCCCCGCTGGCCTATGTGAGCCAGTACCACGTCTACCGCGCAGCCAGTGCCGCCGGGCCCTTTGTGCGCATCGGCAGCAGCCCGGGCGCGCAGTACACGGATGCCCAGCTCAGGCCCGAGGAGACCTTCCACTACCGCGTGGCGGCCGCCACGGCCAGTGGCCAGGAAGGCCTGGCCGGAGCGGCCGTGAGCGGCGCGGCGCTCAAGTACACGCCGCCGCCACTGCAGGAGATCAAGGCCGAGGCCACCACGGCACGCGTGCGCCTCAGCTGGAAGGCGCTGGACGCGAAGCTGGTGACCGGCTATGTGGTCTACCAGAAGGAGGGCGAGAAGTTCAGCAAGCTGGCCGAGACCACCACGCCCGAGTTCCAGCGCGACAACCTCAACCCCGGAACGGCCTACACCTTCTGGCTGGCCGCGCGCAGCGTGGACGGCGTGGAGTCCGAGAAGCAGGCCGTGTCGGCCAGCACCCAGGCCGACAACCGCGCCCCGCTGGAGATCGACGCCACCCATCTGCACAACGTCTTCTCCAACAGCTACAAGCTCTACGAGAAGGACGGCGTGGGCACCATCAAGCTGAGCAACAACACGCGTTCGACCATGAACGACATCAAGGTCAGCTTCGTGCTCAACAACTTCATGGACTTCCCCACCGAGCAGCGCATCGCGGAGCTGGCGCCGGGCGCCAGCCGCGAGGTCGTGCTCAAGGCCGTCTTCAACAACAACATCCTCACGCTGACCGAGGACACCCCCGTGCAGGCCAAGCTGGAGGCCAGCTACTTCGAGAACGGCCAGCCCCGGGTCTACAGCCAGATCAAGACCATCAACATCTATGACAAGCACCGCATGGGCTGGGACGAGCGCGGCCGTTATGCCGCCTTCGTCACGCCCAAGGATCCGCTGCTGATCAACTTCTCGCGCGCCGTCGCCTCCGAATTCGGCGCCAACAAGGAACCGACCCAACTGGCCGCGGCGCTCTTCAACACCCTGGGCGCCCTGGGCGTGACCTATGTGCAGGACCCGATCAACCCCTACCAGGTGACGTCCAACAAGGTCGACTACGTGGACTACATCCAGTACCCGCGCGAGACCATCCAGCGCCGCTCGGGTGACTGCGACGACCTGGTGGCCCTGTACTCGGCCGCGCTCGAGAGCCTGGGCATCCCCACCCGTGTGCTGCTGGTGCCGGGCCACATGCTCATGATGCTGGCCACCGGGGTGGAGGCGCCGTCCGATGGTTACACCATGGACAATATGTACGTGGCGCACGAAGGCATGCTGTGGATCCCGGTAGAGGCCACGCTGGTGGGCAAGTCCTTCATCAAGGCCTGGGAAACGGGGGCGGCCACCTATTACCGCGAAAAGGGCAAGGACGGTTTTGCCATCTTCGACGTGCACGAGGCCTGGGAGAAGTTCAAGCCCGCCGGCCTGCCCGACGATCCCTGGCGTGCGCCGGTGGTCACTCGCGAGGTGATCGAGCGCAACTTCCCCGGTGACCTGCTCTCGGTGCTCAAGATCAGCTCGCAGACGATGACGCGCCGTTACCTGCAGGCCATCCAGCAGAACCCGGCCGACATGGACGCGCATTTGCAGACCGGCATCATCCTGGCCCGCCAGGGCGACCGCGCCGAGGCGCGCAAGTACTTCCGCAAGGTCGTGGACGGTCAGCCGCGCAACGCCGCTGCCCTCAACAACCTGGGCAATCTGCACATGCTGGACTCCCAGTACGCCGAGGCCCAGAAGTTCTACGCCGACGCCGCCAAGGCCGACCCCAGGGATGCGGAGATCCTGGTCAACCTGGCCCTGGCCTACAAGGCCGTGAAGAATGTGGACAAGGCCAAGGCGGCGTTTGCCCAGGCGCAGAAGGTGGACCCGGCCATGGCCGGCAAGTACAAGGCCCTGGGCCTGGAGCTGATGAATGCCCTGTCCTCCACCCCCAAGGCCAAACCGGCGCCGGCGGCTCCGCGTGAGAAAAAATAGACAAACGGGCGTGTGCGTGTCGCCAGCGGACTTGATTTCGGGCGGCTGGCTCGCATACTCGCTCATGACGGCGAGCGCGCCCTGAACATCCGGAGTCCTGCCATGAAAAAGCTCATCACCATCCTGCTTGCCTTTGCTGCGGCCACCGCCTTTGCCCAGAGCGGCAGCCAGGGTGATTCCTGGACCGGCTTCTGGGAGCGGCTGCGCATGAAGATCGAGCAGATGACACCGCAGAAGAAGCTGGGCAGCACCACCGCCGTGGGTGGCGTGCGCGGCTCGGCCGTCGAAGCCAGCGACGTCTACTGGAAGGGCGAGGCCAAGCCCCAGTCCATCGATGCCGAGGAACTGGCCGCCTTCCAGAAGGCCATGGGCCTGGTCGAAGGCGAGCAGAAGGACCAGGCGCAGGCCGCCATTGCCGAGTTCATCAGGACCTATCCCGACAGCGTTCTCAAGGCCGATGCCGACCAGATCATGGCGCGGCTGATGGCCGGCAAGTAAGCAGGAACAGGGGCGTGATCCGGGAGGACTCTCGCCTGGGACCGGACTGGAGACCGCAGGACGGCGGCCGTCCTGCACACTGCATGGACAGCAAAAAACAGGGAGGACACATGCTCAAGAACAAGTACGCCATTTTCATCTGCGCTGCGGCCTTGATGGGGTCCATGCTGCAGGCCCATGCGCAAAGGATGTACCGGTGTGGAAACGCCTACCAGGACCGGCCTTGCGAAGGCGCGCAGCCGCCGGGCAAGGAGCTTCGGGACTTCAGCGGATCGGCCGCCCCTGCCAACCGGCCGGTCGCAGACCCGCAATGCGCGCGACTGGGTGAAGAGGCCGTGAAGATCGTCTGGGCGAGGGAGAGCGGCGCAACGAGGGAGCAGCAGATCGCTGCGAACGCGCAAAACCAGCAGTTGATCGACAGCGTCTACTACAAGCGCGGGTCCGCGCCCGAAATCCGGACGGCGATAGAGGCCGAATGCATGGCTGAGAAGCAACGTCAGGCGGCTGCCTTGGCTGCTGCGGCGGCTGGCGCCCAGGGAATCCCTGCGGTTCCTCCGCCGTCATCCCAGGGGCCGTCTGCAAACGACATCAGTCGCTTCCAGCAGCGCCAGGACGAGGAGATCGCTGCGAATCAGGAGGCCTTCAAGAAGACGCGCTGTGCTGACCTGAGCCGCCAGGCTGAGAACCTGCGCCGCCAGGAGCGAGCAGGGGGCAGCTCCGGCGCCATGAGCAGGCTGCACGAGTTGCGCACCAATCTCGAGGCGACCCGTCGGCGGGAGGGTTGCTGAACGCCCGTTGGCGTTGCAGCACATCCCGGAGGTCAGCGTCTCCCCGTCGTTCCATCGCGTCCCTCCTGTTTTTGTAGGGGCCGGATCGGTTTCTCAGGGGGTAGTCAGGGCCCGAGAAAACCCCTGATTGCAGCCAGCGTCTCGTCCGGGGTTTCCGTCATCTGGTGGTGGCCCACGGGCAGGCTGAGCACCTCCACCTTTTTCCCGCTCTCGCGTGCTTTGGCGATCAGGCCCTGTGCCGCTTTCGGCATCGTCATCTGGTCCATGCTGCCCAGCAGGAAAAGCACCGGGCAGCTGATCTGCGTCACGGCCTGTTCGCCATTTGCATAACGGTCGCAGGCCTGGAAACCGCGGTGAAACACGTTCACGGCCCGGTTGCTGGCCAGCACGCGCCGGCCCAGGGCCATGCTGGCGCCATAGACCCAGGTGCCCGGCCCGAGTGCAGAGGGCGGGGCGGCCAGGGTGCTGCGTGAAAAGACGTTGATCATCTTCAGCGCCTTCTCCGGCTCGTTCAGCGAGGCGTCCAGCAGGGCCTGCGAGACCTTCATGGGATAGGCCGTGCCCACCAGCACAAGATGGCTGATGCGTTCCTTCAGGCGTGCGGCAGTTTCCAGGGCGATCAGCGAACCCCAGCTGTGGCCGACCAGGGCGGCGCGCTGCAGGCCGGCGGCGTCAAGCAAGGCGGCGATGAAGTTGGCCGCTTCCTCTACCGAGGCCGGGGCCTCGCCCGCGCTGCGGCAGTGGCCGGGCAGGTCCACGGCCAGCACGTTCCAGCCGTGATGGGCCAGGTAGCGGCTTTGCAGTATCCAGACGCTGTGGTCATTGAGCACGCCGTGGATCATCACGACCGTGGGTTTGGCCGGGTCGAAGGCCTTGCCGCCGGTGTAGCAGTAGGTCCTGGCGCCGTTGACGATCAGTTCCATTCAGGCCTCCCGCCGGGCCGCCCCAAGGGAGGCCTGCGCCCCCTCGGGGGGCAGTGAATACACGAAGTGATGAACGTGGGGGCTCATGTCATGCACCTGCCTTTTCTGCGGCCTTGAGGGCCCGCTTGAGGTCCTCGATCAGGTCGTCCGGGTCCTCCAGGCCGATGGACAGGCGGATCGTGCCCTGCGTGATACCGGCACCGGCCAGCGCCTCGTCGCTCATGCGGAAGTGGGTGGTGGAAGCCGGGTGGATCACCAGGCTGCGGCAGTCGCCCACATTGGCCAGGTGGCTGAAGAGCTTGAGGGCCTCGATGAAGGCCTTGCCCTGTTCACGGTTGCCCCGGATGTCGAAGCTGAACACCGAACCCGCGCCGCGCGGCAGCAGCTTCCTGGCCAGCGCATGGCTGGGGTGGCTCTCCAGCAAGGGGTGTCCCACGCGCGAGACGAAGGGCTGGCTGGCCAGGAAAGCCACCACCTTCTCCGTGTTGCTCATGTGGCGCGCCATGCGCAGCGGCAGGGTCTCGATACCCTGCAGGATCAGCCAGGCCGTGTGCGGGCTCATGCAGGCGCCGAAGTCGCGCAGGCCCTCGCGCCGTGCGCGCAGCAGGAAGGCGCCGATGGTCGACTCCTCGGTGAAGACCATGTTGTGGAAACCCTCGTAGGGCTGGCTCAACTCGGCAAATTTCCCGGACCGGTCCCAGTCGAAGCAACCGCCGTCCACCACCACGCCACCGATCACCGTGCCATGGCCGCTGAGGAACTTGGTAGCTGAGTGGTAGACCAGGTCGGCGCCGTGCTCGAAGGGCTTGATCAGCCAGGGCGAGGTGAGGGTGGAGTCCACCAGCAGCGGCACGCCGGCCTCGTGGGCAATGGCGCTCACGGCCGGGATGTCCAGCACGTCCAGGCCCGGGTTGCCCACGGTCTCGCCAAAGAAGAGCCTGGTGTTGGGGCGTACGGCGGCACGCCAGCCGTCCAGGTCGCCCGGTTTCACGAAGGTGGTTTCAATGCCGAAGCGGCGCAGGGTGTAGTGCAGCAGGTTCTGCGAGCCGCCGTACAGGGCGGTGGAGGCCACGATGTGCGAGCCCGCACCCATCAGCGTGGCCACGCTCAGGTGCAGCGCCGCCTGGCCGCTGGCCACGGCGATGGCGCCGATGCCACCTTCCAGGGCCGCCATGCGTTGTTCGAAAACCGCATTGGTCGGGTTGCTGATGCGGCTGTAGACGTGGCCGGCACGCTCCAGATTGAACAGCGCCGCGGCGTGGTCGCTCGATTCGAAGACGAAGGAGGTGGTGAGGTGGATGGGCACCGCGCGTGCCCCCGTGGTCGGGTCGGGTGCGGCACCGGCGTGCAGCGCCAGGGTGTCGAAGCCGGGGTCGGAATAGCCGGGCATGGGTGTCTCCGTCTGGTGTTTACCCGGAGTCGGGGCTAGGCCAGTCACCTACCCTCTTGACCCAACGCCGGTTTAAGACTTATTGTGGGCTATATTCGACTCAAACAAGCGTCACGAGGAGCACACCATGAAAGTCAGCGACATCCTGCGCGTCAAGGGCAACACCCTGTATACCGTGACCCCCGAGGAAACGCTGGCCAAGGCGCTGGACCTCATGGCCGAGAAGGACATCGGTTCCCTGGTGGTCATGGACCGTGGCGACCTGGTGGGCATGCTCACCTTCCGCGAGGTGATCCAGCAGGTGGTGAAGAACAAGGGCAGCGTGGGCGCCAGCAACGTGCGCACGGCCATGGACAGCGCCCCCCTGACCTGCGACGTGGAGACTGAGCTCGACGATGTGCGCCGCATGATGCTGGAGCGCCATGCGCGCTACATGCCCATCATGGACCAGAAGATGCTGATGGGCGTGATCAGCTTCTATGACGTCGCCAAGGCCGTGGTGGACAGCCAGGACTTCGAGAACAAGATGCTCAAGGCCTATATCCGCGACTGGCCGCAGGACGACGTGCCCGAGTCCAAGTTCTAAGCTAGCCCAGGCTGGCGTGGATCATCTCGCGCACGCGCGGGTAGATCTGCTGGTTCCACTTGCGGCCGCTGAAGACGCCGTAGTGCCCCACCCCGGTCTGGACGTGGTGGGTCTTCATGTAGGGGCGGATGCCGGTGCACAGGTCCTGCGCTGCCACCGTCTGCCCGATCGAGCAGATATCGTCCCGCTCGCCTTCCACCGTCATCAAGGCCGTGCGCCGGATGGCCCTGGGGTTGACCAGGCGGCCCCGGTACATGAGCTTGCCCAGCGCCAGGTCGTAGGTCTGGAACACCTTTTCCACGGTCTCCAGGTAGAACTCGGCGGGCAGGTCGTTCACCGCCAGGTACTCCTCGTAGAACAGGCGCACGGCGTTGGCCTTCTCGATGTCGCCGTCCACCAGGTGCCGGTACAGGTCCTGGAAGGACTTCTTGTGGCGCTCCAGGTTCATGCTCAGGAAGGCGCTGAGCTGCACGAAACCCGGGTAGACCCGCCGCATGTAGCCGGCATGGGGCAGGGGTACGTGGCTGATGAGGTTTTTCTCGAACCAGTCTATGGGTTGGCTGGTGGCCAGCTGGTTGACCCCCGTGGGGTTGACGCGGCAGTCCACCGGGCCGGCCATCAGCGTCAGGCTGCGCGGCTGGGCCGGGTTGTTGTCTTCGGCCATCAGGGCCGTGGCTGCCAGCGCGGCCACGCAGGGCTGGCAGACGGCCACCACATGGCTGCCCGGGCCGATGGCCTCCACGAAGCGGATCATGTGCTCGATGTAGTCGTCCAGGCCGAAGGGGCCGTGGCGCAGTGACACGTCGCGCGCGTTGTGCCAGTCGGTGATGTAGACGTCGTGGTCCTGCAGCAGGGTGCGCACGGTTTCGCGTAGCAGCGTGGCGAAATGGCCCGACAACGGTGCCACCAGCAGCACGGGCGGCTGGTAGGGCAGGTCGGCCGGGCTTTCCTTTTTGAAGCGCAGCAGGGTGCCGAAGGGGGTGCGCAGCACGCTTTCTTCGGTCACGGCCAGCTTGCGCTCGCCCACCAAAACCGATGTGATGCCGTAGGCCGGGCGCGTGTGGGTCAGGCGCAGGCGCGAAAACACCTCCATCGAGGCCGCGAGCTTGCGCAGCAGGCTGCCCTCGGTCCGGGGCAGCCAGAAGCTGGCGCCGCCGCTCTGGGCCAGCAGGCGCAGCGGCGACATCAGGTCCGATTGGGTCTGGTAGGCCTGGTAGAGCATGGTGCTTCCTGACGCAAGATGGGGCATTTCGGAGGACGCAAGTTACGGGCCAGCTGAATACGCAGAAGCCGCCCGAGCTGGCACAAGCCTTGCGGGGTTTCCTGCACTTTCCGTGTTGAGGAGTGCGCCATGGCCACAGCCATCCTGACGATCAGCAGCAAGAACTACGGCGCCTGGGCCCTGCGCGGCTGGCTTTTGGCCAGGCTGGCCGGCCTGGAGTTCAAGGAAAAGGTGATCCCGCCCGACGATCCGGCCATGAAGGCCGAGATGCTGCTGCTGGCGCCCAGCATGCTGGTTCCCATGCTGGAGCACGAGGGCGTCAAGGTCTGGGACACCCTGGCCATTGCGGAATACCTGCACGAAATCAAGCCCAAGGCCAAACTCCTGCCCACCGACATCAAGGCCCGCGCGCATTGCCGCGCGGTGTGCGGCGAGATGCATTCGGGGTTTGCATCGCTGCGCGCTGCGCTGCCCATGAACATCAAGGCGCATTTTCCGGGCTTCAAGATCTGGTCGCGCGCGCAGGCCGACGTGGACCGCGTGCTTGCGATCTGGCGCGAGTGCCTGAAGACCTACGGCGGGCCCTACCTCTTCGGCAAACAGCCGGGCATGGCCGACGCCATGTACGCGCCGGTGGTGACGCGCTTCCTGAGCTACGACGTCGCGCTGGACAAGGCCTGCACGGCCTACTGCAAGCACATCATGGCGCTGCCCGCCATGCAGGAGTGGGTGGCCGCCGCCAAGACCGAACCCGACGAAATCGACGAGCTCGACGAGCTCGACGCTGAATTTTGATGCACCCCCGAGGCGCTGCGCGCCCGGTGCACACAGCCTGAGGCTGTGGCTCTTCGGTCTGTCCAAGCCTGCGCAGGCAGGCTTGGAGCCGCAGCCTTCAGCCCCTCAAGGGGGCGCAGCCAGCGGCCTGGCGAAGCCAGTTCCGCGGCTGCCCCGCGAGTTCACTTCGAGGCTATTTCCAGGGTGTGGGGTCGGGGATGGGGCAGACCGGCTCCACGTCCACCGACTTGAAATCGGCGGGCGAGACGATTTCCAGGTACTCCATGTCGGGCGAGTAGTCGAACAGATAGTGGCGTATGCCCGGGCGCTGGTGCACCACGTCGCCGGCCTCCACCAGGGTTTCCTTGTCCTCGTACATGAAGCGGGCCCAGCCCTTGATCATGATGACGATCTGGAAATCTGCCTCATGGCGGTGCCAGCCCGTGCCTTTTTCTGGTGCCATGTTCGCCTTGACCAGGTGCGCAATCACCTTGCCGTGGGTGGCGTCGGCGATGCCCAGGTCGCGGTACAGAAAGAAATCGCGCAGGCCGCCCGAGACGAAAGCGGTGTCGCCGGGTTTGATGTGCGAGAACTTGGTCGCGGTGCGGTCCAACATGCGGTCCTCCTGTAGACAAGGAATGGTGCGGTGCAGCATGCATATTCCGTTCCAGAGGCCTTGCCGTTCGTCGGGGATAATCAAAGCCCATGAGCGGCAACACCTTCGGACATCTCTTCACCGTCACCAACTTCGGTGAATCCCACGGCCCGGCCATAGGCTGCGTGATCGACGGCTGCCCGCCCGGCATGTCACTCAGCGAAGCCGACATCCAGCCCGACCTGGACCGTCGCCGCCCCGGTACTTC
Organism: Rhodoferax sp. BAB1; assembly: GCF_013334205.1. NCBI lineage: Bacteria > Pseudomonadati > Pseudomonadota > Betaproteobacteria > Burkholderiales > Comamonadaceae > Rhodoferax > Rhodoferax sp. BAB1. The sequence continues at coordinate 1,015,214 of NZ_CP054424.1, forward strand.
CAAGTTTGTCACCCAGCGCAACGAGCCCGATGCGGTGGAGATCATCTCCGGCGTCTACGAGGGAAAGACCACCGGCACGCCCATCTGCCTGCTCATCAGGAACACCGACCAGCGCAGCAAGGACTACGGGCAGATCCTGCAGACCTTCCGCCCTGGCCACGCCGACTACAGCTACTGGCGCAAATACGGCATCCGCGACCCGCGTGGCGGCGGCCGTTCCTCGGCCCGCCTGACCGCGCCCATGGTGGCCGCCGGCGCCGTGGCCAAGAAGTGGCTGAAGGAAAAATTCGGCACCGGGTTCCGCGGCTGCATGACACAGATCGGCGAAATCGCCATCCCCTTCGAGTCCTGGGAGCACGTGCCGAACAACCCTTTCTTCGCCCCGGTGGCCGACGTGTCGGCGCTGGAGAGTTATATGGAGGCGCTGCGCAAATCGGGCGACTCCTGCGGCGCGCGCCTGCGTGTGACGGCCACCAACATGCCCGTGGGCCTGGGCGAACCCCTGTTCGACAAGCTCGACGCCGACATTGCCTACGCCATGATGGGCATCAATGCCGTCAAGGGCGTGGAGATCGGTTACGGTTTTGCCAGCGTGAGCGACAAGGGCAGCACGCATGGCGACGCGCTCACGCCGGAAGGCTTCAAGGGCAACAAGGCCGGCGGCGTGCTGGGTGGCATCAGCACCGGGCAGGACCTGGAAGTCTCCATCGCCATCAAGCCCACCAGCTCCATCCTCATCCCGCGCGAGTCGATCGACACGGCGGGCCACAGCACCGAAGTCATCACCAAGGGCCGCCATGACCCCTGCGTGGGCATCCGCGCCACGCCGATTGCCGAGGCCATGCTGGCCCTGGTGGTGATGGATCACGCGTTGCGGCATCGCGCACAGTGCGGCGATGTGGTGTTGCCGATCGATCCCATTCCCGGTTCCATTTAAACCATGTCTGCTGCGCGGATGACCGAGGCCGAACGCGCCACGCGCGTCGATCTGGCCGCAGCCTACCGCCTGGCCGCCCTGAACGGCTGGGACGACACCATCTACACCCACATCTCCGCGGCCGTGCCGGGCGAGGAGGGGGTGTATCTCATCAATCCCTACGGCCTGCTGTTCGAGGAGGTCTGCGCCTCCAACCTCGTCAAGGTCAATACGCGTGCCGAAAAGCTCGATGACTCGCCCTATAGCGTGAACCCCACGGGTTTTGCCATCCACGGCGCCATCCATGCAGCGCGCGCCAGCGCACGCTGCGTGCTGCACCTGCATACCGAATGGGGCCTGGCCCTGGCCATGGTGCCCGGCGGCCTGCTGCCCACCACCCAGCACGCCATGCGCCTGTTCCATCGCCTGGGCCGCCACGCCTACGAGGGCCTGGCCCTCAGCGATGCCGAGGGGCAGCGCCTGGTGCAGAACCTCGGTCAACTCGACGGCCTGATCCTGGAGAATCACGGCACCCTGACCGTGGGCCGCACCGTGGCCGAGGCCTATATGCTCATGCACCACCTGGAGCGCGCCGCACGGGCCCAGCTGCGCGCCATGGCCGCCACCGGTGGCCAGGTGCTGACGGCAAACGATGAAGTGGCTGCACGTACCTATGCCCAGTGGGTTGGTGACGGCAGCGAACGCGACGGCGACGCCGAATGGCCGGCCCTGCTGCGCAAGCTCGACAAGATCGATCCCTCGTACAAGAACTGAACTGTTAACCAAGGAGTCCAACCATGCCCACCATCCGCGTCGACATGTTCGAAGGCCGTACGCCCGAGCAGAAGCGTGAATTCGTCAAGGCCCTCACCGAGGCCACCGTCAAGGCCCTGGGCACTTCGCCCGATGCCGTGGACGTGATCCTCACCGACATCAAGAAATCGGACTGGGCCACGGGCGGCGTGCTCTGGAGCGAGCAGAAGAAATAAGGGGCGCTCCCCGTGCCGAGCGTGCGCCGCCACCTGCTGCCTTTCTCGGCCCTGTCGGCGAGCTATTTCGCGCACATCGGCTTCTTCAACCCCTACTTGCCGCTGTGGCTCAAGGACCGGGGTTACAGCCTGCTGGTCATCAGCCTCTTGACGGCGGTGCCCGCGGTTACGCGCCTGGTCGGGCCCTATGCCTGGGGCGCCCTGAGCGACCACACGGGTGAGCGCGTCAAGCTGCTGCGGTATGCGGCCACCACCGCGCTGATCATGTCGCTGGGCCTGTGGGTAGAGGCCGGCGTGGCCTGGCTGGCCGGGGTGCTGTTCCTCATGTTCCTGCACACCAGTGCCATGATGCCCATGAGCGAGGCGGCCATGGCGCATCTGGTGAGTGCCGGCGGCGCCTTCGATGCCAGGCGCTACGGCCGGGTGCGGCTATGGGGTTCGCTGGGTTTCCTGGTCACCGTGTTCACGGCCGGTGCCTGGTTCGAGCACTACGGCATGGGCCACTTCCCGGCCTGGACCGTGGTCTCCATGGCCCTGGTGGTGGCGTGCGTCTGGTGGCTGCCCGACCTCAAGGAAGAGCTGCACCCGCATGAGCAGAAGCGCCCGCTGCTGCCCATCCTGCGCCAGCGGCCGGTGCAGTGGTTTTTCGCCTCGGCTTTTTTCCATGTGCTGGCGCACATGGGTGTCTACATCTACTTCTCGCTGCACCTCGACGCGCTGGGTTACAGCAAGACCGTGATCGGCCTGATGTGGGGCATTTCGGTGGTGGTGGAGATCGTCTGGTTCTACACGCAGAGCCGCTGGCTGCCGCTGCTCAGCCTGAGCGGCTGGCTGCTGCTGTGCGCTGCGCTCACGGTGCTGCGCATGGGCCTGACGGCTGGCGGTGCGGCCTTGTGGCCGGTGCTGCTGCTGGCGCAGTGCCTGCACGCCTTCACCTTTGCCGCGCACCATGCGGTTTGCATCGCGCTGCTTTCACACCATTTCCCCGGCAGCCTGCGCGGGCGCGGCCAGGCGCTGTACACCGTGTTGGCCTATGGCGTGCCCGGTGTGCTGGGCGGGCTGGTGGGGGGCCTGCTGACAACCCGTTGGGGCCTGGCCAGTGTGTTCTGGGCCGGCCTGCTCTGCAGTGCGCTGGCCACGCTCTGTGCGTGGCGGGTCTGGCGCCACTTGCATGGCCCGCACCACGCCGTCCGCTAGCCAGGTTTCCAGGCCGAGAGCAGCGGCGCTGAGGCCTCGTCCTTCTCGCGCGGCTCCAGCCCGCGTGTGGGCGTGCCGATGCAGGTGAAACCCACCAGCTGTTCGCCTTCCTCGCAGAAGGCCTGTACCAGCGCCGGGTGCTGGCATTTGCGTCCGCTCAGGATCTTGGCCCCGAAGCCCTGGCTGTGCAGGGCGTTCATGAAATTGCCCATGGCGGCCCCCACGCAGATCCACTGCTCGTGCGGCGGGACTTTTTCCACGTTCGAATCTATGCGCGCCACCCAGGCCACCAGTACCGGGCCGTTCCAGGCGCGTTCGCGTTCGGTGGCCACCTCTTCCTCGCTCTTGCCGGCGTCGCGCGCGAACTGCTCGAACAGCGCGGCCAGTGCCGGGCGCTGGGCTTCCTCTATGGTCACCAGGCGCCAGGGCTGCAGGCGGCCGTGGTTGGGCGCGCGCAGCGCGGCCTGCACCGCCAGCGCCAGCTGTTGCGCGTCGGGTCCGGGGGCCACCATCCAGCGCGGGCCCAGTGAGTGGCGGCTCAGCAGGGCGGCCAGGGCCGGGGGCAGGGCGGTTTGCAGGCGATCGTTCATGCCGCTCAGTACCTCAGGCGTTCGTGGATGCGCTGCGCCGCGGCCAGCAGCTTGTGGTCTTCGCCCATGCGCCCGACCAGTTGCAGGCCCACGGGCAGTCCCCTGGCGTTCCGGGTCAAGGGCAGGTGCACGGCCGGCAGGCCCAGCAGCGACCAGCTGCGGCAGAACAGGGGGTCGCCGGTGGCCGCCAGGCCGGCCGGTGCCGCGCCCATGGTGCTGGGTGTGAGCAGCACGTCGTGCCGCTCGAACAGGGCGTCGATGCGCAGGCGCCACTCGGCCGTGCGCTGCAGGTTGGCCGCGTGCGCGGCGCCGTCCATGCTGATGCCCGCGTCCAGCAGGGCCACCAGCTGGGGGCTCAGCGCCTCGCGGTGGCGCAGGCGCTCGAAGCTCAGTGAACGCGCCATCTCGAAGGTCATCACGTCTTTCTGCAGCTGCATCAGTTCGCCGAAGTCCTGCGGCACGGTGACGTCCTGGCAGCTGTCGCTGTTGCGGGCCAGTGCCTGGGTGGCCTGTTCCCAGGCCTTCTGGGTATCGGCGTCGGCCTGTGGCCAGGAGGGCGAGGGGCACAGGCCGATGCGCAGCGTGCCGTGTTCGTGGGCTTCGAGCAGGCGCAGGTCGCCGGTGAGCACGGCGCCCAGCAGGGCCACGTCGCGCACGCCCTGGCCGAAGCCGCCGATCACGTCCATCGCGGGCGAGAGGCTTTTTACACCAGCGCCCACCACACGGCCCAGGCTGGGCTTGTAACCCACCACGCCGCAGTAGGCGGCAGGGCGGATGATGGAGCCGGCCGTCTGCGTGCCCAGGGCCAGCGGCACCATGTGGTCGGCCACGGCGGCGGCCGAGCCGCTGGAGGAGCCGCCCGGCGTGTGCAGGGCGTTGTGCGGATTGACCGTGGGGCCGGGGGCGAAGTAGGCGAATTCGGTGGTCACGGTCTTGCCTAGCACCACGGCGCCGGCCTCGCGGCATAGCGTCACGCTGGCGGCGTCGGCCGCGGGGCGGTGGTGGGCGTAGACCGCCGAGCCGTAGGCCGTGGGCAGGTCTGTGGTGTCGAAGATGTCCTTCACGCCCAGGGGCAGGCCGTGCAGCGGGCCGCGCACAGGGCCGTTGTCCAGCGCGCGGGCTTGAGCCAGGGCGGCGACGGCGTCGATGTGCACGAAGGCATGGATGTCGTCATTGCGTGCGGCCACGCGTTCCAGGCAGGCCCGCACCAGGTCTTCGGCCTTGAGTTCGCGCCGCGCCAGCAGGGTGGCGGCCTGGGCGGCGCCGAGTTCATGCAGCTTGGGGGTGGTCATGGCGGTCTTCCTCGTGATTCTTGTTGTCGAATGGTAGCCGAGCCATGAACACTATTCCCAATGGCACAATTCCAGAAACCGGCACCCAGGAAATTTGCATGAAAACCGTCCTCATCCTCAACGGCCCCAACCTCAACCTGCTCGGCACGCGCGAGCCGGCCGTTTATGGCGCCCAGACCCTGGCCGATGTGCAGGAACTGTGCGAACGCGCCAGCGCCGCCAACGGCCTCAAGCTGGATTTCCGCCAGAGCAACCACGAGGGCGAGCTGATCGACTGGATCCACGAGGCCGGCCGCCAGCAGGCTGCGGGCAAGCTGCTGGGCGTCATCCTCAACGCCGGGGCCTATACGCACACCAGCATCGCCCTGCACGACGCCATCAAGGGCGCCGGTGTGACGCTGATCGAGCTGCACATCAGCAATGTGCATGCGCGCGAAGAGTTCCGCCACAAGTCCTGGATCTCGCCCGTGGCCAAGGCCGTGATGGCCGGCTTCGGTGTCAACGGCTATGCGCTGGCCATCGCCGGCCTGGTGCAGTTGGCCGAGAAGAAATGATGGCACGCAAGGCGCCCGAGCTGCTGGCTCCGGCCGGGTCACTGGCCATGCTGGAGACTGCCTTTGCCTTCGGGGCCGATGCCATCTACGCTGGCCAGCCGCGTTATTCGCTGCGCGTGCGCAACAACGACTTCGGTGACATCGAGGTGCTGAAGCGCGGCATCGACCGCGCGCACGAACTGGGGCGCAAGTTCTTCCTGGTGTCCAACATCTTTCCGCACGGCAACAAGGTCAAGCATTACGTGGCCAACATGGCGCCGGTGATCGCACTGAAACCCGACGCCATGATCATGTCCGACCCCGGCCTCATCATGCTGGTGCGCGAGACCTGGCCGGAGATGGATATCCACCTCTCGGTGCAGGCCAACACCGTCAACTCGGCGGCGGTGAAATTCTGGAACAAGGTGGGCGTCAAGCGCATCATCCTCTCGCGCGAACTCTCGCTGGACCAGGTCGAGCAGATCCGCCAGGACTGCCCGGACAGCGAGCTCGAAGTCTTCGTGCACGGCGCGCTGTGCATCGCCTACTCGGGCCGCTGCCTGCTCTCGGGGTATTTCAACCACCGCGACGCCAACCAGGGCAGTTGCACCAATGCCTGCCGCTGGGACTACAAGACTCACGCCGCGCAGGTGGACGCCAGCGGCGACGTGCTCTCGCCCCCGCGTGCCACAGGCCACAGCTGCGGCCAGGGCGAGACGCTGCCCAGCGAGGCGCGTGATTCCATTTCCTACCTGCTGGAGGAAAGCAAGCGCCCTGGCGAGTTCATGCCCATCGAGGAAGACGAGCACGGCACCTACGTGATGAACTCCAAGGACCTGCGCGCCATCGAGCACATCCAGCGCCTGGTCGAAATCGGCGTCGATTCGCTCAAGATCGAGGGCCGCACCAAGAGCCCCTATTACGTGGCGCGCACGGTGCAGAGCTACCGCCAGGGTATCGATGACGCAGCCGCCGGCCGCGGCCTGGACCCGGCTCTGCTGGGCCAGCTCGAAGGCCTGGCCAACCGCGGCTACACCTCGGGCTTCTACCAGCGCCACACGCCGCAGGAAACGCAGAACTACCTGAAGGGCTATTCCGAATCGGGCCGCAGCCAGTACGTGGGTGATGTGGTCGCTTTTGATGCCGCGCGCGGCCTGGCCCAGGTGCGTGTGCGCAACAAGTTTTCTGTCGGCGACCGGCTCGAACTGATCCAGCCGACCGGCAATGTCGACTACGACATCAGCCGCATGGAGAACGCCGAAGGTCAGCCCGTGGACGTGGCCCCCGGCGACGGCCACACCGTCTGGCTGTCGCTGCCGGCCAGCGCTGTCGGCGCCTTTGTCGCCCGCTACGTGAACCTGAACGCTGGCGTGCCGGAGACAGCCGCCGCCTGAGGCGGCGCCCGCCATGTCCCAGCCCGCGCTGCTGCAGGTCGACGAGTCCGAGGTGCAGATCAGCGCGATCCGCGCCCAGGGGGCGGGCGGCCAGAACGTCAACAAGGTGTCCAGCGCCATCCACCTGCGCTTCGACATCCCCGCCTCGTCATTGCCCGAGGACGTCAAGGAGCGCCTGCTAGCCCTGCGTGACAGCCGCATCACCCAGGACGGTGTGCTGGTCCTCAAGGCCCAGCAGCACCGCAGCCAGGACCTGAACCGGCTCGACGCTTTTTCCCGCCTGCACGAACTGGTCAACAGCGTGGCCCGGGCCCCCAGGACGCGCCGTGCCACCAAACCCACTTACGGCTCGCGCCAGCGGCGGCTGGAGGGCAAGAGCCAGCGCTCCGAGACCAAGGCGCAGCGCGGTCGGGTCCGGGGCAATTCGGACGCGCATTAAGCGCACGTAACCACTGCCCCCGGCTGGTGGTGTCTATTTGCATGACCCTTTTGGGGGATGGCACAGGCTGACGGGCTCACCAATAATGCCCCTTGCTGTCACCTTCCAACTACATCTCCATGGTTCTCCTGCTCTTCATTTTTGCGTTTCTCTTCTTCGCTTTCATTGCCCCACTCCAGACCACCGTCGGCCTGGCCGCCTCTTTTCTGCTGGTCGTGATCACCGTGCGCCTGACGGCCCGCGAGGTGTCAGGGGCGCCGGCCAGTTGGGGTGATGCCCTGCGGGCCATATGTTTGTCTTTTCTGTTTGTGCTGCTGGCCGGTGTCCTGGTGTTCAAGTTCTCCAGCGTCACCGGGATACGTCATTTCAGTGGTCTGGGCGTTGTTCTGCTGCTGGGGGTATTCCTGCTGGCTTATGTCCTGGGCCTCAAGCTCAGCCTGGGGATTTCGCTGGGAGCCAGTTTCCTGGTGGCCTTGCTGGCCGCCGTGATCTCGACGGGGGTGGTATGGGTCCTGCGCGCGCCTGCACGAGCAGCCGATCCCATCGCCAAGCTGTCCTCTGAGCACATCCGGCGGTCCGCCGCGGACCATGTGAACCGCAAGATGATGCCTATCCTGGCGCAGGAATTTCCCCGTCTCACGGCGCAGTGTCCGGTCGGGGATGCCGACCTTGGCGTCCAGTTCAAGCTGACAGCCGTGATGCAGGCGGACGGTCGCCTGTCGCAGGTGGCGGTGCACCCCCGGACCCCGCATTCGGCCTGTGTGGCGGATCACATCGAACGCATGCCTACATGGCCTGCCCCCGATTGCCGCTGCATCCTGCATGTGGCGCTGAATTTCTCGCCGAGCCGGAAGTAGTGCCTGTTGGCACCGGGGCCACGCGCCCCGCGCCAGCGTGGTTTTTCAAGATCCCCTAGCATTCACCCATGACTACCTCCCTCCAAATTGATTTCGTCTCCGACATCGCCTGCCCCTGGTGTGCCGTCGGCCTGGGTGGCCTGGAACAGGCGCTGGAGCAGCTGCTGGGCCAGGTCGATGCCCACATCAGCTTCCAGCCCTTCGAGCTGAACCCGGCCATGGGCCCCGAAGGCCAGGACATGACCGAGCACCTGACGCAGAAGTACGGCTCCACGCCCGAACAGCAGGCACAGATCCGCGAGACCATCAGGGCACGCGGTGCGGCCGTGGGTTTCAGCTTCAAGCCTGAAGGGCGCGGGCGCATCTGGAACACCTTCGATGCGCATCGTTTGCTGCACTGGGCGGGCGAGCAGGGCCCCGACAAGCAGTACGCGCTGAAGAAAGAACTGCTCATGGCCTACCACGGCCGTGCCGAAAACGTGTCCGATGCCGAGGTGCTGGTGCGTGCCTGCGGCACGGTGGGCCTGGACGAGGCCCGCGCCCGCGAGATCCTGGGCGGTGACGAGTACGCCCTGGCCGTGCGCGAGAACGAGTTGCAGTGGCAGCAGGCCGGCATCAGCTCGGTGCCTGCCGTCATCGTGAACCGCCAGTACCTGATCTCGGGCGGCCAGCCGGCGGCGGCGTACGCGGACGCCCTGCGCCGCATCGCCAGTGACGTCGCCCAGACGACCTGAGCGGGGTGGACGCCGGCCAAACTGCAAGCGTTTGTTTCGGCCGCCTTTTGGTCGGTTGGCTTTGGTTTAATGTCGGGAATACGTCCCCGGAGAAAAACCATGTCGGTCCTGCTGCGTTACGTGATGATCGTGGTCGCCTGCATCTGCCTGCTGGCAGGCATGCAATTGCCCCACCTGGCCGACCAGTACGCCAAGCGCGTCGACGCCACGCTGCGCGAAGTCACCCTGAACTTCCAGCCCTTCCTGATCATCGCCAACCAGCATACGGCGGGCAATGTCGAGGCGCTGATCGCCATGCACCGGCAGAGCAATGTGGCCGCCTTCAAGGCCGAGGGCGACGCCATCGAGCGCATGTACCAGCGCAAGCTGCGCTTCGAGGGGGAGGCCAAGGCGCTGAAGACCCATCTGCCGGGCCGCCTGTGGCATGTGGCCTTCCGCGCCGACGCGGACCTGCGCGAGCAGACCCTGATCCAGTACAACGCCACCGTGCCGCTGACGCAGGACGCGCTGATCACCGGCGGCGTGGTGGCGCTGCTCATGTTGCTGCTGCTGGAAGCCGCCATGGCCGGAGGGCGTCGCCTGCAGGCCGTGCTGACGCGCCAGATCAACCACCGCTGGCGCGGCGCTGCCTAACGCTCCTCTGCAACAGGCTCCACCGTCACGGCCACTGCCAGGGTGTGCTTGCCGCCGCCGTGGATGACCCCGCGGATGGGTGACACGTCCGCGTAGTCGCGGCCCGTGGCCACGGTCACGTAGTCCTCGCCGGGTGTGCCCCAGCCGTGCCGGTCATTGGTCGGGTCCAGGTCGTACCAGCCCTGGCCTTCCTGGGCGCCGGGCAGGTCCGGCAGGAAGATCGATACCCAGGCATGCGAGGCGTCGCTGCCCACCAGGCGCGGCTGGCCGGGCGCGGGCTGGGTCAGCAGATAACCGCTCACATAACGTGCCGCCAGGCCCAGGCTGCGCAGGCAGCCCAGCATGATGTGGGCGAAGTCCTGGCACACGCCCTTGCGCTGGGCCAGTGCTTCGAGTGGCGGCGTGTTGACCTCGGTGCTGGCGGTTTCATACGTGAAGTCCGTATGGATGCGTTGCATCAGGTCGCGCGCGCCGGCCAGGGCCGACACGCCGGGGCCGAAACTCGGGCGTGCATAGGCCGCAAATTCATCATGGCGCGGCGCGCGCGCGGAGGGAAAACTGAATTCGGTCGCCGCGCTCCAGGCAGCACCGGTGTGGAAACGAAACTGTTCGCGCAGTGTTTCCCAGACGATGCGGCTGTCGACGGCCTGCGGCGCGCGTGTACGCACCTCGCTGATCGCCACCACGCGTAATTGGGTGTGCGGGGTCTGCAGGGAAAAGAAGGCGCGCCGGTTGCCGTAGAGGTCCTCGGCCTGCGTCATCTGGGCCGGTGCCGGCGACACGTCGAGCCGGTGCTGGAGCAGGGTCTGGTGCGCCGTGTCCAGCGGCTGCAGATGGGCCACGTGCTGCGCCGTCTCGACCGCCGGCGTGTAGTCGTACAGGGTTTCGTGCGTGATGCGCAGGTGCATGGGCTTGGGCTCAGGCCCCCAGGCTCTGCCCGGATTCGCCCGTGTGCGTGAAGTAGCGCAGGCTGATCTCGTCGGAGACCCGCCAGGAGGCCTCGTTGCATTGCGTCAGCAGTTCGGCCAGCTGGGGCAGGATGCCGTCCTCGCGCGCCTGGCACAAGGCCTGCAGGTCCCAGCGCTCGGGGTCGGGCACCATCTGGGCCAGGGCATCCATTTCGCCGGCCGGGCAACCGGCCAGCTTGGCCAGGCGGCCGCGCAGGGTCTGCACCACCCAGCCCAGCGAGCGCGGGTTGTCGCGGTCCAGCACCAGCAGGTCCAGCAGGGCGGGGACTTCACGGCTTTGCTGGTACTGGGCGTGGAAGGTAATGGTGCTGTCGAAGAGGGCGATCAGCGCCTCGAAGCCGCCGTCGTCATGGACCGCGCCGCTTTCGAAGCTGCCGGCCAGGGCTGGTGCCAGGAAACACAGGCGCTCGATCTGGCGGCCGATGGACAGCAGGCGCCAGCCGTCGTCGCGTGTCATGCGGTCGGTCTGGGCGCCGGTGATGGCGGCCAGGTGGCTGCTGGCCGCTTCCAGCGCGCGCAGGGCTTCCACCGCGGAGTAGTCACCCTGGGCCGCCTGCTCGGCGCAGCATTGCGTCATCTCGGCCTCGGCACGGGTGATGATGTTCCATTGCTCCTGCGAGAGCCGCTCGCGCACGGCTGCAGCGGCCAGCTTGAGCGCGCGCAGGGTGTAGCCCACGCTGGTGGCCATGTCATGGCTGCCCAGGCTGGCGATCAGCGAGCGTTCGAACACACGGCGCGCCTGCTGGGCGGTGGGCACGTCCGGCAGCACCAGGGTGTTGCGGACTGCCAGCTCGCTGAGCCAGCTCAGCAGGGCGGGTGAGCAGGGGTCCTGCCCGTTCAGGCTGTCCAGGGTGAGGCGGGCCAGCCGGATGTTGTTCTCGGTGCGCTCGGTGTAACGGCCCAGCCAGTAGAGGTTCTCGGCGGCCCGGCTGGTGACCAGGCGCTTGCGTTGCGTGAGGATGGGCGTGGCATGGTGCGTCGACAGCAGGGTGGTGCGGTCCACCTCGCCGTGGGTCATGACCCAGGTGTCGGCGCTGCTGCCGCCGCGCTGCATCGATGCCATGCCCGCGCTGGCGTTCACCAGCCGGGCCAGGCCGCCGGGCAGCACACGCCAGGACTGCGGGCCGTCGGCGATGGCAAACACGCGCAGCATGACCGAACGCGGCACGATGCGCTCGTCCTGCCAGGTCGGCATCTGCGAGGGAGGCAGGTAACTCTGCACCGTGTGCAGGTCACCCGCGCGCAGGATGCGGCCGGCCCATTCGTCCAGCCCGCTGCGTGTCAGGGTGCGGCCGAGCACGGCCTCGAAACCACCGGCCGCGCCGGGGTAGGTGGGCTTGATCACGCACTCGCCCAGGCGCGGCAGCACGTCTTCCATGCCGGCGCGTTCGCCACACCACCAGGTGGGCAGGGCCGGCAGGGACAGCTCCTCGCCCAGCAGATGTTTGGCCAGGGCCGGCAGGAAACCCAGCAGCGCGCTCGACTCCAGAAAGGCCGAGCCCGGCGCATTGGCCACCAGCACGTTGCCGGCGCGGATGGCCTGCAGCAGGCCGGGCACGCCCAGGGTGGAGTCGGGGCGCAGTTCCAGCGGGTCCAGGAATTCGTCGTCCAGGCGCTTGAGCAGGCCGTGCACCGGCTCCAGGCCGCGCAGGGTCTTGAGGTAGAGCTTCTGGTCGCGCACGGTCAGGTCGCTGCCCTCGACCAGGGTCAGGCCCAGGTAACGCGCCAGGTAGGCATGTTCGAAATAGGTTTCGTTGTAGGGGCCGGGCGTGAGCAGGGCGATGTGCGAATCGGCACCGGCCGGGCTCATCTGCTTGAGCGACTCGATCAGTGCGCGGTAGGTGGCGGCCAGGCGCTGGATGTGCATGCCCTCGAAGGCCGGCGCGAACTGGCGCGAGATCGAGATGCGGTTTTCCAGCAGATAACCCAGGCCCGAGGGCGCCTGGGTGCGCTGCGAGATCACCCACCAGTTGCCATCAGGCCCGCGCGCCAGGTCGAAGGCGGCGATGTGCAGGTGTGTGCCGCCCACGGGGGCCACACCATGCATGGGGCGCAGGTAACCGGGGTGGCCCTGCACCAGGGCCGGCGGCAGCAGGCCGGCCTTGAGCAGTTCCTGAGGGCCGTAGACATCGGCCATCACGCGTTCGAGTACACGCACGCGCTGCAGCACGCCGGCCTCGATCTGCGACCAGCTCTCGGGTGTCACGATCAGCGGGAACAGGTCCAGCGACCAGGGCCGTTGCGGGCCGCTGGCGTCGCTGTACACGTTGTAGCTGACGCCGTTGTCGCGGATCTGGCGCGCCAGGCTGTGGGCGCGGTGGTTCAGGTCGGCGAAGCCTTCGTGGCCCAGCTGCTCGAAGAAGGTTGACCAGGCCAGGGCCGCCTGCTGGCCCGACAGGCCGCCGCGCAATTCATCGTAATGGCCGCTGCTGGCCGGTGGCGCCAGGGCCGCCGCCCGCTGGGCTGGCGAGGGTGGGGTGGCGGCGTCGAAGAGGTCGGGGTTGGCGTGATCCACTGTGACGGTATTGTTACATCACTGTCGACGCGCGCCGCCGTTTTCTCTCACCTGAGGTCCAGCGTAAACGGAAATTCGCGGCTTCCTGACAACTTGCTGTTGGCGGGTGGTACGTCGAGTGCACCATCGCTGTGCCCCATGCGGAAGAAACGCGCCAGGCGCCGGCTCTCGGCCTCGTAGGAGTTGACCGGGAAGGTGTCGTAGCTGCGCCCGCCCGGGTGGGTGACGTGGTACTGGCAGCCGCCCATGGAGCGTTTCATCCAGGTGTCCACGATGTCGAAGGTCAGCGGCGCATGCACGCCGATGGAAGGGTGCAGCGAGGAGGGCGGGTTCCAGGCCTTGTAGCGCACACCGGCCACGAACTCGCCCACCGTGCCCGTGGGCTGCAGGGGCAGGGCCTGGCCGTTGACGGTGACGGTGTAACGGCTGGGGTTCAGGCCGCTCACGCGCACCTCAATGCGTTCCAGCGAGGAGTCGACGTAACGCGCCGTGCCGCCGGAGGTTCCTTCTTCGCCCATGACGTGCCAGGGCTCCAGCGCATTGCGCAGGGTCAGCGCCACGCCCATGCTCTGCACCTCACCCACCAGGGGGAAGCGGAACTCGAAGTGCGGGGCGAACCAGGTCTCGTCGAAGGCAAAACCGGCCTGCCGCATCTCGGTCATGACGTCGGCGAAGTCCATGCGCACGAAGGTGGGCAGCAGGAAACGGTCGTGCAGTTCGGTGCCCCAGCGGGTGGCGGGCGCCTGGTAGGGCGTGTCCCAGAAGCGCGCCACCAGGGCGCGCAGCAGCAGCTGTTGCACCACGCTCATGCGGGCGTGCGGCGGCATCTCGAAGGCACGCAGCTCCAGCAGGCCCAGGCGGCCGGTGGCGCTGTCGGGCGAGTAGAGCTTGTCGATGCAGAACTCGCTGCGGTGCGTGTTGCCCGTGATGTCGACCAGGATGTTGCGCAGAGTGCGGTCCACCAGCCAGGGGGGCATATCGGCACCAAACTTTTCCCGGTTGCTCTGGATCTCGCGCAGCGCGATCTCCAGTTCATAAAGCTGGTCGTTGCGGGCTTCGTCCACGCGCGGTGCCTGACTGGTCGGGCCGATGAACATGCCGCTGAAGAGATAACTCAGCGAAGGGTGGTTGTGCCAGTAGAGCAGCAGGCTGGCCAGCAGCTCGGGCCGGCGCAGGAAGGGGCTGTCGGCCGGTGTGGCGCCGCCCAGCACCATATGGTTGCCGCCACCGGTGCCGGTGTGGCGGCCGTCGGTCATGAACTTCTCGGCCGAGAGCCGGCATTCGAAGGCCGCGTCGTAGAGGAATTCGGTGTGCTGCACCAGCTCGCCCCAGTTGTGCGCGGGGTGGATGTTGACCTCGATCACACCCGGGTCCGGCGTGACCTGCAGCAGCTTGAGGCGCGCATCACGCGGCGGCGGATAGCCTTCGAGCACGATCTTCATGCCCAGTTCGTCGGCGGTGGCTTCCACCGCGGCGAGCAGGTTCAGGTAGTTTTCCAGGCGCGCCAGCGGCGGCATGAAGACGTAGAGCAGGCTGGACTTGCCGCCGTGCGCGCCTTCGGCCTTGGGGCCGTTGGCGCGCATGGGGTCGCGCGCCTCCACGCACAGGGCGGTGCGTGTGATCCAGTGCGCGGATTCGAAGCGTTTCGGTTCTTGTGTCGGTGCAGCGCCTGCCGTCTGTCCCGCGGCGGCTCCGGTTGCTGTGCCGTCCTTGGTCGCGCCGCCGCTGCGCTGGTGCGGCGCGTACTGCGTGCGCAACTGTGCCGCCTGCGGCAGCGGCGAACGCGGCGCGTAGGGGTCCTGCTCGATCAGGTAGGGGTAGTCGCCGGGCTTGACCCAGGGCAGGGACTCCAGCGGCAGGCGGTAACCCATGGGGGAATCACCGGGCAGCAGGTACATGCGGTCATCGCGGAAGAACCAGGGCCCGGTGGACCAGCTGGCGCCTGCGAGCGTGGTGTCATTGGCCTGCAGCGGTAGCACATAACCCACCACGGCGTCGAGCTTCTGCCCGAAGACACGGCGCAGGCGGATGCGCTCCATCTCGTCGTCGAGCTTGGAGTCGAAGGGGTCCACGTTGACCGGCAGTTTGCGTTCGCGCCAGAGGTAGTAGAAAACGTCCTCGTAGCCCGGCTGGATGTACTGGTCCGTCATGCCCAGCTTCTTCGCCAGGGTGTGGGTGAAACGGCGCGCATCCTCGCTGGTGTAGGCGGCAGGCACGCGTTCGTCGGCAAACAGCTCGGGCTTGTGCCACAGCGCCTGGCCGTCCTGGCGCCAGTAGATCGACAGGGCCCAGCGCGGCAACTGCTCCCCCGGGTACCACTTGCCCTGGCCGAAGTGCAGGAAACCGCCGCGCCCGTATTCGGTGCGTAATTTGTGCACCAATTCGGTGGCATAGGCCCGTTTGGTCGGGCCCAGGGCGTCGGTGTTCCATTCTGGTGCGTCACGGTCGCTGGCGGCCACATAGGTCGGCTCGCCGCCCATGGTCAGGCGCACGTCACCGGCCTGCAGGCGGGCCTCCACCGCCTCCCCCAGTTGCATGACCTGGGCCCACTGCGCGTCGGTATAGGGTTTCGTGACGCGCGGCGATTCGTAGATGCGCGTGACCTGCATGTGGTGGGCGAACTCCACCTCGCTCTCGTCCACGCCGCCTTCGACCGGGGCCGCGCCCGAAGGCTGGGGCGTGCAGGCCAGGGGAATGTGGCCTTCACCGGCCATCAGGCCCGAGGTCGGGTCCAGGCCGACCCAGCCCGCGCCCGGCAGGTAGACCTCGCACCAGGCGTGCAGGTCGGTGAAGTCGACCTCGGTGCCGCTGGGGCCGTCCAGCGACTTCACGTCGGGCTTGAGCTGGATCAGGTAACCCGAGACAAAACGCGCCGCCAGCCCGCAATGGCGCAGCAGTTGCACCATGAGCCAGCCCGAGTCGCGGCAGGAGCCGCTGCCCAGGCCCAGGGTCTGCTCGGGCGTCTGCACGCCGGGTTCCATGCGGATCAGGTACTTGATGTCGTTCTGCAACTGCTGGTTGAGCTTGACCAGGAAGTCGATCGTGCGCATCTTCGTGCGGTCGATCCGGGCCATGTAGACCTTCATGTGCGGCGTGAGCGGCGGCACGGCCAGATAGGGGGCCAGTTCCTCGCGGGTAAGCGCGCTGTAGCTGAAGGGGAACTCTTCGGCCTCGGGTTCCAGGAAGAAGTCGAAGGGGTTGTAGACCGCCATCTCCACCACCAGGTCGACCGTGACCTTGAATTCGCGGGTGGTGTCAGGGAAAACCAGGCGGGCCTGGTAATTGGCAAAGGGGTCCTGTTGCCAGTTGATGAAATGGGTGGCAGGCTCGATCTTCAGGGAGTACGAAATGATCTTGCTGCGGCAATGCGGGGCCGGGCGCAGGCGGATGACCTGGGGCCCCAGGTTCACCAGGCGGTCGTACTTGTAATGCGTGACGTGGTTCAGGGCGGCGTGGATGGACATGGCAAGGACTCGGTCGGGTGCGGGCCGCCGCGGCAGCGCAGGCCCTGCTACCAGGACCGCAAGAACCGCGCCAGGCCCGGAAATTGCTGTATCCCCTGCAGGAGAAGGTGCCATGCTGAAATTCGACGAGATGTACACCAGACCGGCAGCTGCCGGGCAAAGCCAGAGCCAGGGCGGCGGGCAGGGTTCCTCGCAATCGCAGGGGGGGGCGTCCGCAGCAGAGGCGCGGGAACACTACCGCACCTACGCCCAGTGGCTGGCGCGCCAGAGCAGCGAGCTCATGAAGGCCCGGCGCGAAGAGGCCGAGATGATCTTCCGCCGCGTGGGCATCACCTTCGCGGTCTACGGCGCCAAGGACGAGGACGGCGCCGGCACCGAGCGGCTGATCCCTTTCGACCTGATCCCGCGCATCATCCCTGCGCGCGAGTGGGCCAGCATGGAACAAGGCCTGGTGCAGCGCGTGAACGCGCTCAACCGCTTCATCCACGACGTCTACCACGGGCAGGAGATCATCAAGGCCGGCCTCATCCCGGCCGAGCAGATTCTGAACAACGCGCAGTTCCGCCCCGAGATGATGGGCGTGGACGTGCCCAACCAGGTCTATTCGCACATCAGCGGCGTCGATATCGTGCGTGCGCCCAATGCGCAGGGTGAAGGCGAGTACTACGTGCTGGAGGACAACCTGCGTGTGCCCAGCGGCGTGAGCTATATGCTCGAAGACCGCAAGATGATGATGCGGCTCTTTCCCGATCTCTTCAGCGCGCATCGCGTGGCGCCGGTGGCGCACTACCCCGACCTGCTGCTGGAGACCCTGCGCGCCTCCAGCCCGGGCACCTCGGCCGAGCCCACCGTGGTGGTGCTCACGCCCGGCATGTACAACAGCGCCTACTTCGAGCATGCCTTCCTGGCCCAGCAGATGGGCGTGGAGCTGGTCGAGGGGCAGGACCTGTTCGTCAAGGACAACTTCGTCTACATGCGTACCACGCGCGGCCCGCGCCGGGTCGACGTGATCTACCGCCGGGTCGACGACGACTTCCTCGACCCCAGGGTCTTCCGCCCCACGTCCACCCTGGGCTGTCCGGGCCTGATGGATGCCTACCGCGCCGGCCACGTGGCCATCTGCAATGCCGTGGGCACGGGGGTGGCGGACGACAAGTCCATCTACCCCTATGTGCCGAAGATGATCGAGTTCTATCTGGGCGAGAAGCCCATCCTCAACAACGTGCCCACCTACATGTGCCGCAACGCGGAGGACCTGAAGTACGTGATGGCCAACCTCAAGGACCTGGTGGTCAAGGAGGTGCACGGCGCCGGGGGCTACGGCATGCTGGTCGGCCCGGCCTCGACCAAGGCCGAGATCGAGGACTTCGGCAAGGCCGTGCTGGCCAATCCGAGCAACTACATCGCCCAGCCCACGCTGAGCCTGTCCACCTGCCCCACTTTTGTGGAGCAGGGCATTGCCCCGCGCCACATCGACCTGCGGCCTTTCGTGCTCTCGGGCAAGGAAGTGCAGATGGTGCCGGGCGGCCTCACACGTGTCGCCCTCAAGGAAGGGTCGCTGGTCGTCAACTCCTCGCAGGGCGGGGGCACCAAGGACACCTGGATCCTGGAAATCTGAAGCGCTGAAGAGGAGACCATCATGCTGAGCCGAACCGCCGACCACCTCTACTGGATGAACCGCTACACCGAGCGTGCGGAAAAGCTGGCCGCAGGCCGGCTTTCACCAAAATACTGCGAGGCGCGCAGCGCCTGCGGTGTTTGAGGCCACAGGAGATATTTGAATGTTGTCACGTACCGCCGATCACCTTTACTGGATGAACCGCTACACGGAGCGGGCCGAAAACACCGCGCGCATGCTCAACGTGAACTACGAGACCTCGCTGCTGCCGCAGTCGGCGGCCGTGGCCCAGGTCGGCTGGCAGGGACTGCTGTCCATCAGCGAGCTGCTGCCGTCCTACACCGCGCTGTACGGCGAGATCACGGCCAAGGGTGTCATGGAGTTCATGGTCAGCGACCAGGACAACCCCTCGTCCATCATCTCCTGCCTGCGCGCCGCGCGCGAGAATGCACGCGCCGTGCGCGGCACGCTGACCACCGAAGTCTGGGAGACCCAGAACCAGACCTGGCTCTCGATCAACCAGATGCTCAAGAACGGCGAGTTCGAGCGCGATCCCGGCCAGTTCTTCGAATGGGTGAAGTTCCGCTCCCACCTCTCGCGCGGTGTCGCCGTGGGCACCATGCTGATGGACGAGTCGCTGCACTTCATGCGCCTGGGCACCTTCCTCGAACGCGCCGACAACACCGCGCGCCTGGTGGACGTGAAGTTCCATGCGGTGCAGAGCGACTTCTTCGGCAACGGCAAGCAGAAGGACCAGGAGTACGACTTCTACCACTGGAGCGCCATCCTGCGCAGCGTGAGCGGCTTCGAGATCTACCGCAAGGTCTACCGCGACGTGATCCGGCCCGAGCGCGTGGCCGAGCTGTTGATCCTGCGCCCCGACATGCCGCGTTCCCTGCACGCCAGCATGAACGAGGTGGTGAGCAACCTGCACCTGGTGGGCAGCGATAGCGACAGCGAAACCCTGCGCCATGCCGGCAAGCTGCGCGCCGAACTGCAATATGGCCGCATCGACGAGATCCTCGCCACCGGCCTGCATGCCTTCCTGACGCAGTTCCTGGACCGCGTGAACGACATCGGCGCGCGCATCAGCCGTGATTTTTTGATGCCCGAGATCGCCTGAGCCAGGGGCCCGACATGCCGGGGCGGCCGCTAAGATGGCGGCTGCCTTCATCCCACGAGTGAATCTCCATGACCTACTGTGTCGCCGTCCGCCGTGAAAACGGGCTGGTCTTCCTGTCCGACTCGCGCACCAACGCCGGGGTGGACCAGATCAACACCTTCCGCAAGATGCACGTCTACGAGGTGCCGGGCGAGCGCGTCATGGTGTTGCTGACTGCCGGCAACCTGTCCGTCAGCCAGTCGGTGGCCAGCGGCCTGCGGGTGCAGATGGAAAACCAGGGCGAGAAGAGCCTGGCCTCGGCGCCCAATATGTTCTCCGCCGCCAAGCTGGTGGGTGACGCCGTGCGCAAGGTGCACGCGCGTGACGCCGAATCGCTCAAGGCCTTCGGCATCGAGTTCAACGTCAGCCTGATCTTCGGCGGGCAGGTCAAGGGCGAGGAGCCGCGCCTCTTCAACATCTACTCCGCCGGCAACTTCATCGAGGCCACGCCCGAGACCCCGTATTTCCAGATCGGCGAGTCCAAGTACGGCAAGCCCATCCTGGATCGTGTCGTCGGCGGGCAGCTCTCGCTGGACGAAGTGGCCAAGTGCTGCCTGATCTCCATGGATTCGACCATGAAGTCCAACCTCTCGGTCGGCCTGCCGCTGGACCTGCTTTGCTATGAAAAAGATAGCTTGCGCGTGCAGCGCCGCACCCTGATCGACGGCAAGGACCCCTATTTCGCCTCGCTGCGCGAGCGCTGGGGCGAGCAGCTGCGCAAGGTCTTCAACGAGCTGCCCGATCCGGGCTACTGGAAGTAGCCGGGGGCCTGAACACCAGGGACACCTATCCAGGGCTCCCGCGGATCTGGCTTTGCCAGTCCGCCGGGAGCGCCCCCCTTCCGCCGCAGGCGAGAAAGGGGGGAGCGGCGCAGCCGCTCGGGGGGTTAACTTCCAATAACGCCGCCATCGCGCTTGCGGATCACCACCGTAGCCGAGCGCGGGCGCGCACCGGTCTTGCCCGAGGGCCAGGTCGAGAACTTGCCGGGGTCGGCCGGATCGTTGCGACCGGCCGGGTTCTCGCCGGGGTGCTGGATGTTGACAAACATCGTGCGACCGTCGGGTGTGGCCGTGGCGCCCGTGACCTCGCAGCCGCGCGGGCCGGTCAGGAAGCGGCGGATCTCGCCCGTGGCCGGGTCAGCCGCCAGCATCATGTTGTTGCCCGTGCGGACCAGGTCACCCTTGCCCATGGCCGAGGTCGACATGTCGGTCTGGATCCAGAGCACGCCGCGGGCGTCGGTCCACAGCCCGTCCGGGCAGGCGAACAGGTCACCCTTCACATTGCCGCGCGCCTCGGCGCGTGTGTTGGCCGGGTCGCCCGCCAGCACGAAGTGGTTCCACTTCAGCGTCGTACCGTGGAAGTCGCCGTCTTCCTTCCAGCGGATGATGTTGCCCATGCTGTTGTTGGCGCGCGGGTTCATCGCATCCACGCCCGGCTGCTTGTCGGCGCCGCGGCGGCTGTTGTTGGTCAGCGTGCAGTAGACCCAGCCGTTCTTGTCCACGTCGATCCACTCGGGGCGGTCCATCTTGGTCGCGCCCAGCAGGTCGCTGGCCTGGCGGCTCTTGATCAGCACCTCGCCCTGGTCGGCAAAACCGTTGGCGACCGTCAGCGGGCCCTGGCCGTGCGTGAGCGGCAGCCACTGGCCGCTGCCGTCGGCGTTGAACTTCGCCACGTAGAGCGTGCCGTGGTCCAGCAGCTCGGCGTTGGCCCGGGCGCCGCCGGGCTGGATGCGGTCGCGGCTGACGAACTTGTAGATGTATTCGAAGCGCGCATCCTCGCCCATGTAGATCACGGCGCGGCCGTCTTTCGTGACGGCCACCGTGGCGCCCTCGTGCACCGAGCGTCCCAGGGCGGTGCGTTTGACCGGGGTGGAGCTCGGGTTCATCGGGTCGATCTCGACCACCCAGCCGAAGCGGTTGGGCTCGTTGGGTTCCTTGGTGGCGTCGAAGCGCGCATCGTGTTCGTGCCAGCGGTAGCCGCTGCCGCCCTTGCGCAGGCCCCAGCGCTTCTCGTGCGCGCTGGGCGTGTCGCCCCCGCTGAAGTAGTTGATGAAGTTCTCTTCGCAGCTGAGGTAGGTGCCCCAGGGCGTGATGCCGCTGCCGCAGTTGTTGATAGTGCCCAGCACCCGGCGCCCGCTGGGGTCGGCGGCGGTCTGCATCAGCGCGTGGCCGGCGGCCGGCCCGCTCACGCTCATCGGCGTACTGGCCGTGATGCGGCGCGCCCAGGGCGAGGGCTTCACCATCTGCCACTGGCCGTTCTTGTTTTCCACCTCGATGACGGACACGCCGTGCGCGGCCTGGGCCTTGCGCACCTTCTCGGCCGACCAGTTCTGGAAACCGTCCGGGAAGAGCAGGCCTTCGTCGGTGTACTCGTGGTTCATCACCAGCAGTCCGTGCGACGATCCCTCGATCGGATAGTAGTGGATGCCGTCGTGGTGCATGCCCATCTGCGCGGCCTGTTGGGCGGCGCTGTTGGAGGCATCGTCGCGGAAAGCCGGGTTCTCGCCCGACAGGCCAACCGGTTCACCCCAGGGCGCGATCACCTGCGCGCTGTAACCCTCGGGCACGGTGACCGTGTCGGCGGTCGAGACCGGCACGCTCTTGAAACCCAGCAGGGGCCCGCTGCCCATGCTGGCGCAGCCGGCCAGGGCCGAGGCGCCGGCCAGCGGGGCCAGCAGCTGGCTGACCGCCGCGCCCAGGCCGCCTTGCAGCACGGTGCGCCGGCTCAATGCGGAAATCGTGTGGATGTCGGGGTTGGAAGAACAGTTGCTGTTCTCCATGCTGGAAAAGTCTTTGGCCATGATGCTGCTGTACCGGGGTGGAATGAAAAAACGCCGGTCAAGCGACCGGGCCTGCCCCGGTTTTTAAGGCAGCAAGATGACAGGATGAAGACAGTGCCCGGCCAGGGGCCTGTGCGTCAGCGCGGAGTCAGGCGCTGAACTTGGCGTAGGCCGCCTCGTCCATGAGGGCGTCCAGCTCCTGCGGATGCGAGAGCTTGAGCTTGTAGAACCAGCCCGCGCCCAGGGGCTCGCTGTTGGCCAGGGCCGGGTCGGCGCGCAGGGTCTCGTTGACCTCGGTGACGGTGCCGCTGACTGGGGCATAAACATCGGCCGCGGCCTTGACCGACTCCACCACGCCGGCGATCTCGCCGGCGGCCAGCACCTTGCCCACGGCGGGCAGTTCCACGAAGACAATGTCGCCCAGCGTGTCCTGCGCGTGTACGGTGATGCCCACCACGCCCGTCTCGCCTTCCACCCGCACCCACACGTGTTCGTCGCTGAACCTGATCATTGCCAACTCTCCAAGTTTGAGGGCGTGATCTTACCCGTCCGGCTGGATGTGCAGCGGGCATGAAAAAACCGGCCCAGGGGCCGGTTTTTCATTGAAGTGGGGAGACTTCAGTAGCGGTTGGTGCGGCCAGCGCCGTAACCACCACCACCGCCGCCACCGCCTTCACGACGGCCGCCGCCACCGCCGCCGAAGCCGCCGCCACCACCGGTGCGGGGTTCCATCGGACGGGCGACGTTCACGACCATGTCGCGGCCGTCAACGTTCTGGCCGTTCATGCCGCGGATGGCAGCTTCGGCTTCTGCCGGGCTGGACATTTCCACGAAGCCGAAGCCCTTGGAGCGGCCGCTGTCGCGGTCCATCATGACCTTGGCGGATTGAACCGAACCAAACTCACCGAATTTTTGCTGAAGATCGTCGTCCCGCACCGAGTAGGAGAGGTTACCGACATAAAGTTTGCTGCTCATGATTGAGCCTTTCTAAAAACGCGCCGTGGGTCGCAATGCAACTTGTGACGCAGGGGAATGACCGTCCGGATGGATGGTCAACGAAACGTGCGCCGTGCGGGCGCGGGTGCGCCGCCGGTGCGGGGAGGGAGGTGGCGGAAGGTGATGCGGCCCTTGCCCAGGTCATAGGGCGAGAGTTCGAGCGACACCTTGTCGCCTGCCAGGATGCGGATATGGTGCTTGCGCATCTTGCCGCCGGTGTAGGCGATCAGGCTGTGGCCGTTGTCCAGCGTCACGCGAAAGCGCGAATCGGGCAGGACTTCATCAACCTTGCCTTCCATCTCGATCAGTTCTTCCTTGGCCATGGGGGGTTCCTCGTGGTATGTGACAGTGATGTGGGGTCAGGCGGCGCACTGGCGCTGTTGCAGCCAGCTGTGGCCTTCGGCCACAGCGTACTGCAGGGCACCTTCGCGGGTGTCGAATTCCGGGACGAAACGGTACACGCGGTCTGAGGTGCCGCGGCCGCTGCCGCTACGGATGGACACGGATGCCGTGTACTGGCCCGACTCAGTGGTACGGGTAAGGGGTGAGACAAGGTACTTGCCCACCGAGAATGCTTTTTCTAGGGTGGTATTCATCAAAACTAAAAAGGCGCGCGTATCGTCGCGCGTACAAGGATCAGGGTCAACCGTCAGCCCAGGGGCTGGACGTTGCGGCACACGCCGCTCGGGTGTCCGGTCCAGGGATAGAAAGACAGACCGGGGATAGGGCTCGCCGCAGAGAAGGGGAGTTTGACGACCGGGGCCGGTGAGAGCGGCCAGAGGGTGAGGCGGGCGGCTTGTAGGTGCCGCGAACCAAGTCAGACAACAGCTGCTGCAAAGGTAAGCAAATTGCAGCAACGTGCGGATTGTACGCGGTATTGTGGAATTGTGCCGATAAATTTTTTTCAGGCGCCGCCCGGGCCTGCAAAATGGCCTCTGCGTTTCTCGGGAGCGCTCTTCCCCTGGACTCACAAGAACTCGAACATGAGATACCTGGGCAGTACCTACATCGCCGTGGCCATCCTGGTCCTGACCTTTGTGTTGGGGCTGTATGTCGACGTGCGCAGCGAGGACATGCACGTGCGCCACTTGGGCATCAGCACGCGCCTGGAACGCATCGTGCGGCTGGAGCAGGAGCTCACCAGCCTGCTCAGCGGTGCGGTGCTGGAAGAGAAGCTGCTGCGCGTGAGCCGTTACGACAGCGTGGACGAACAGCTCACCACCACGGTCGGTGCCGTGGCCGAACTCAGCCGCGAACTGGAACTCTCGGGCGACATTTCCGTGCTGCTCGAACTGCAGCAGGGCCTGCGCGCCACCGAGGCGCGCTCCCTGCGCCACATGCGTGCGGGCAACTGGCGCCGGGCGCGCGCCGTGCTCTTCGAGGAAGACTACGTGCTGGCCAAGAAGATCTACGAGATCACCACCGAATCCGTCATCAGCGCGCTAAGCGATGAGCTGGCCGAACGCGCCCGCCGGCTGGAGCAGATGCGCCAGCTGACCTACGGCCTGCGCCTGGCCGCACTGGGCCTGCTGGTCTGGGTGGGCCTGATGTTCTCGCGCCGCCTGCGCAGCGAAGTGGCCGCGCAGGCCCGCCTGCAGCAGACCATCGAAACCGCCAACGAGCAGCTGGAGGCCAGCGTGCGTGAGCGCACGGCCGAGCTGCAGGCGGCCAACGCACAGCTGGCCGCGCTCAGCAGCACCGACGCCCTGACCGGCCTGGCCAACCGGCGCCGCTTCGACGAGGTCTGGGCGGCCGAATGGCAGCGCGCGGCCCGTTTGGGCCTGCCGCTGGCCCTGGCCCTGATCGACGTGGACCACTTCAAGGCCTACAACGACCACTATGGCCACCAGGCGGGGGACGTCTGCCTGCGCCAGGTGGCGGCCATCCTGGCGGCCGAGGTGCGCCGCTCCGGCGAGCTGGTGGCGCGTTACGGCGGCGAGGAGTTCGTGCTCGTGCTGCCCGGCGCAACGGCGGCCGAGGCGCGGGTCGTCGCCGAGCGCATCCGCACCGCCGTCCAGGTGCGGGGCATGCCGCACGAACATTCACCGGTCGCCCCCGTGGTCACCGTCAGTATCGGCGTGGCCTCCGGCCTCGTGCAGCGCGCCGAGCAGGCCGAGGCCCTGCTGAAAGAGGCCGACGTGGCCTTGTATCTCGCCAAGGACCAGGGCCGCAACCGGGTGCTGACGGCGGCCTGAGGCTGTCTGCACCGCAGGGGCGTCAGGCCCCTTTCCGGGGGCGGGGCGCCCCATGTACCATTGCCGCCATGGGTACCGTCCGTCTCTTGCGCTGGTGTGCCGGTGTGGCCGTGCGCCGCAGCCTGCTGCTGGCCTGGCTGCTGGTTTGCGCCGCGGGCCAGGTGCAGGCCCAGGCGCCCCGGCCCGCAGCGGACAGCGGCAAGCAGGTGCTGCTGCTGCTGCAGCCCGGGTATGGCCGACCCGGCGTGGATGCCTATGTCGCCAGCTTCGTGGCCACCTGGCGGGAACAGGGCATGTCGACCGAGCGGGTCTATGTGGAGTACCTGGACCTGGCGCGCAACCCGGACCCGGCCTACCGCAAGCTCAACCGCGACCTGCTGCTGCACAAATACGCGAACCGCCCGCTGGACCTGATCGTCACCTTCCAGCAGACGCCGCTCAATTTCCTGCTCGAAGAACTGCCATCCCTGAGCCCGGCGGCGCCGGTGATCGCCTCCAACGCCACCATCAGTGCCGAGAAAGCCAGCCAGAGCGGGCGACGCTTCCTGCGCCAGGACGTCAGCTTCGACTACGCCGGCACCCTGGACATCGCCCTCAAGCTTTTTCCGGCCACCCGCAAGGTGCTGGTGCTGGGCGGCACGGGTGTGCCGGACCTGGCGGCGCGTCGCGAACTGGAGGCCCTGGCGCCGCGCTGGCAGGGGCGGCTGCAGTTCGACTACACCAATGAGCTGAGCTACGAGCAGATCCTGCAGCGCCTGGCCCAGCTCCCGGCCGGCACCATCGTGCTGCGCACCACCTTCAACCGCGACGCCGCCGGCCAGACCTTCAGCTCGGCCGATGTCGGCGTGGCGTTCTCGCGCGTGACCAGCGTGCCCACCTTCTACCTGTTCGACACCAAGTTCGGTGTCGAGTCCAGCGTGGGCGGCATGATGTACGCCATCGGCACCGAGGGCGAGCGCGCCGCGCGCCTGGGCCATGACATCGTGTTGGGCCGGCTGCAGCTCCAGGAAGCCGTCACCCCGCTGCCCAGCCGCAGCGTGCCCATGTTCGACTGGGCGCAACTGCAGCGCTGGGGCGCCGACACCTCGGCCCTGCCGCCCGACAGCGTCATCATCCACCGCCCGCGCAGCCTGTACGAGGAGCACCGCAATGTGGTGCTGGCCACCGGCGCCGCGCTGCTCGTGCTGTCGGGCATGGTGGTGACCCTGACCCTGCAGAACCGGCGCCGCCGCCTGGCCGAACAGCAGGCCCTGGAGAGCGAGGCCAGCGTCAAGATGCTGGTGGAGAACGCGCCCGAGGCCATCGTCGTGTACGACCTGGACTCGGGCCTGTGCGTGGACGCCAACCGCAAGGCGGAACTGCTGTTTGCCTGCCCGCGTGCCGACATCCTGCGCTCCGACCTCATGCGTTTCTTCGCGCCGGATGCGGTCCAGCCTGACGGGATGTCGGTGCAGCGCTTCCTCGACACCATCCTCGCCACCCTGCCGCGCGGGCAGCACGTGGTGCAGGAGTGCCGCGTGCGCCCGGTGACGGGCGGCGCTGACGTGCTGTGCGAGATGAACCTGCTGCAGATGCCCTCGGACCGGCGCCGGCAGCTGCGCGTGAGCTTCGTCGACATCACCGAGCGCCGCGAGAACGAGGCGCGCATCCACCGCCTGGCCTTCTACGACCCCATGACGGACCTGCCCAACCGGCGCCTGCTGATGGACCGGCTGGCCGTGGCCCTGCACACCGCGCAGCGCTCGGGCGCCTGCACCGCCGTTCTGTTCCTGGACCTGGACCACTTCAAGAACGTCAACGATGCCAGCGGCCACGCCGTGGGCGATGCCCTGCTGCAGCGGGTGGCCGAACGCCTGCGCAGCCTGCTGCGCGAGCAGGACACGGTGGCGCGCATCGGCGGCGATGAATTCGTCATCCTGCTGCCCCATGTGGGCAGCGACACCCACGAGGCCGGCCTGGTGGCGCTGGGCGTGGCCGAGAAGATCCGCAAGGCCCTGCAGCAGCCGGTGGAGCTGGAGCGCCAGGTCTATGCCTCGGGCTGCAGTATCGG
This sequence comes from Rhodoferax sp. BAB1, assembly GCF_013334205.1. Lineage (NCBI taxonomy): Bacteria > Pseudomonadati > Pseudomonadota > Betaproteobacteria > Burkholderiales > Comamonadaceae > Rhodoferax > Rhodoferax sp. BAB1. Next base: position 1,042,535 of record NZ_CP054424.1, read on the forward strand.
CGTGACCCTGCTCACGCCGATGAGCCGCTCGGTGGACGACCTGCTGCGCGAGGCCGATACGGCCATGTACCGCGCCAAGGCCTCTGGCCGCAATGCCATCGCCTTCTACGAGCCGGCCATGCACGCCGAGGTGCAGGAGCGGCTGGCGCTGGAATTCGACCTCAAGCATGCCATCGACCTGGACCAGCTCGCCATGCACCTGCAGACCCAGGTCGATGTGGCCGGCCTGCCCTGCGGCGCCGAGCTGCTGCTGCGCTGGAAGCACCCCGTGCGCGGTTTCGTGTCGCCGGCGCAGTTCATCCCCCTGGCCGAGTCCACCGGCCTGATCCTGGAGCTGGGGCACTGGGTGCTGGTCCAGGGCTGCCGCATGCTGGTCATGCTGACGCAGGCCGGGCACACCATGCCCCTGTCCATCAACATCAGCCCGCGCCAGCTGCGCGAGGCGGATTTCGTGGCGCAGGTGCGTCGTGTGCTGGCCGATACCGGGGCTCCCGCGGACCGGCTCATCTTCGAGGTGACCGAAGGCCATCTGGTGGAAAACGTCGAGACCATGCTGGCACGCATGCGCGAGCTGGCGGACTTGGGCATCCGCTTTTCCATCGACGACTTCGGCACCGGCTACTCCAGCCTGGCCTATCTGAACCGCATGCCGCTGTACGAGCTCAAGATCGACCGCAGCTTCGTGCAGGGCCTGCCCGATGATGCACACGCGCGCGGCATCGTCGAGACCGTGCTGTCCATCGCGCGCAACTTCTCATTGCACGTGGTGGCCGAAGGCGTGGAAACCCGGGCCCAGGCCGACTACCTGCGCAACAGCGGCTGTCCCAGCCTGCAGGGTTACCTGTACGCACGGCCGGTGCCGCTGCAGGACTGGCTGGCGCAGCAGCAGACCCAGGCCTGAACCCCGCGTTCAGCCCCCCACCTTCAGCGCGCCGCGGCGGATCTGGTCGCGCTCCAGGCTCTCGAACAGGGCCTTGAAGTTGCCTTCGCCGAAGCCTTCGTCGGCCTTGCGCTGGATGAACTCGAAGAACACCGGGCCCAGCAGCGTCTCGGAAAAGATCTGCAGCAGCAGGCGCGGCTTGCCGTCCCTGGTGGAGCCGTCCAGCAAAATGCCGCGTGCCTGCAGTTCAGGCACCGGTTCGCCGTGGCCGGGCAGGCGCTCGGCCAGCATGTCGTAGTAGATGTCGTTGGGCGCCGTCATCAGCGGAATGCCGGCCATCTGCAGCGCGTCCACGCTCTCCAGCAGGTTGTCCGTCAGCAGGGCGATGTGCTGGATGCCCTCGCCGCTGAACTTCATCAGGTACTCCTCGATCTGCCCCGTGCCGCGGCCCGACTCCTCGTTGAGCGGAATGCGGATCAGCCCGTCGGGTGCCGTCATGGCGCGGCTGGTCAGGCCCGTGTACTCGCCCTGGATGTCGAAATAGCGGATCTCGCGGAAGTTGAAGATGCGCTCGTAGAAGGCGCCCCAGAAGGCCATGCGGCCGCGGTAGACGTTGTGCGTCAGGTGGTCGATCACCTTGAAGCCGTGGCCGCGCGGGTGCCGGTCCACGCCCTCGATGAACTCGAAGTCGATGTCGTAGATGCTCTTGCCGTCCTCGAAGCGGTCGATCAGGTAGAGCGGCGCACCGCCGATGCCCTTGATCGCCGGCAGGCGCAGTTCCATGGGGCCGGTGGGTACCTCCACCGGCTGCGCGCCCAGTTCCAGCGCACGGGCGTAGGCCTTATGGGAGTCGCGCACGCGAAAGGCCATGGCGCAGGCGCTGGGGCCATGCTCGGCGGCAAAGTAGCCGGCCAGGCTGCGCGGTTCACGGTTCACGATGAAGTTGATGTGGCCCTGACGGTAGAGCAGCACGTCCTTGCTGCGGTGGCGCGCCACCAGGGAGAAGCCCATCTTCTCGAACAGGGGCTCCAGGGTGTTGGGGGCGGGCGAGGCGAATTCCACGAACTCGAAGCCGCACAGGCCCATGGGGTTGTCGAACAGATCAGCCATGAGAGGTCTCCAGAAAAATGATCAGCCAGCGTGCCGGAGCACGCCACGTGGGTGTTCAGCCGCGAGCCGGAGGCGCGCAGGGCCGTCCGCGCGTGCTGCGCGCGAGGTGTTGGCCGAAGATCAGGAACTGGATGGACATGGGTCGTCTTGCTGGAGGCAAGGTTAACCCATGCACGCGCCCTGCGCCAGCGGCGGGGCTGGCGAGGCGCGGGGAGCGGGTCTCAGCTGCAGCCGCAAGCCGTGCCGCAGCCCTGCGCCGGCTGCGGCGTCTCGAACTGCGGGAACAGCAAGTTGTTCTCCAGGTGGATGTGGTTGATCAGGTCTTCGCTGAGCTGGGCGATGCCGGCGTAGAGCGCGCGCCAGGTGTTGCAGGCGCTAGCCGGAGGCGTGGCGTCGTGGGTCAGGGCGGCCAGGCGCTCCAGGGCCTCGCCGTGGTCGGTGTGCTCGTGCCGCATCATCGTGATGGGGTTCACCACAAAGGCATTGCCGCCGGCCTTGAGCATGGGGAACAGCACCTGCTCCTCCTTCATCATGTGCGAGAGCAGCTCCTGTTCCATGTGTTCCAGGAAATCGGCCAGGCCGCGGGGCACGTCCGGGCTCTCGCGGTGCACGGCTTCCACCCGGCGCGCCATGCGGATCAGCTCGGGCAGCTGGGCACGGTGCACCTCGTGGTAACGCGCAAGGATGTGGTCGATCAGCGCCGCAGGTTCCTGCGCCTCGGGCAGGGCGCGCGGGCGCTGCAGCGTGCCCAGCTCTTCCAGCAGCGCGGGCAGGTTCAGGTTCCTGTCGTTCGCCGCCTGGCGCAGGCTGATCTGGCCGCCGCAGCAGAAGTCCAGCTTGAGCCGGCGAAAGACGGCGGTGGCGCCGGGCAGCTGCACGGCGATCTGGCCGATGGCCTGGTCGGCGCTCAGCGTATCGGGGGCGGTGGTTTCCAGTCGGGCATTCATCTTGTTCACTCCTGTGTTGCGATGGAGTGATTAGAGAGAGACGCGAATAACCCTTTTTTGATTTGGCGCAAGCTCGCACCAATCGGTGACGATGCCCCTGGAAACCGCAAGGGCATGCAGGGTTTTCAGGTGCCCGGTCGCAGCATTTCCTCGGCCCGCACCCAGCGGTCGAAGTCCTCTGCGCTCACCTCGCCCAGCGCCAGCGCCGCCTCGCGCAGCGTGCAACCGTCGAGGTGTGCGCGCTTGGCGATGGCCGCGGCGCGGTCGTAGCCTATGTGCGGCGCCAGGGCCGTCACCAGCATCAGCGAGCTGTCCAGCAGGGCCTGGATGCGTTCGCGCCGGGCTTCGATGCCTTGCACGCAGAACGAGTCGAAGCTGGCCATGCCGTCGGCCAGCAGGCGGATGCTCTGCAGCAGGTTGTGGGCGATGAGCGGCTTGTAGACATTGAGCTCGAAATTGCCCGAGGCCCCGCCGATGCCGATGGCCACGTCGTTGCCCATGACCTGGCAGCACAGCATGGTGAGCGCCTCGCACTGTGTGGGGTTCACCTTGCCCGGCATGATGGAGCTGCCCGGCTCGTTTTCCGGGATGCTGATCTCGCCCAGGCCCGCGCGCGGGCCCGAGGCCAGCCAGCGCACGTCGTTGGCGATCTTCATCAGCGCCACCGCCAGTGTCTTGAGGGCGCCGTGCATGGCCACCAGGCCGTCGTGCGCAGCCAGCGCGGCGAACTTGTTTGAAGCGCTGGTGAAGGGCAGCTGCGCGCCGCGCGCCAGCTCGGCTGCCACCCGCGCGCCGAACTCGGGGTGGGTGTTCAGGCCCGTGCCCACGGCCGTGCCGCCGATGGCCAGCGGGTAGAGCGCGGCCAGCGTGGCGCTGATGTGGGCCCTGGCCTGCGCCAGCTGCGCTGCGTAGCCCGAGAATTCGTCGCCCAGCGTCAGCGGCGTGGCGTCCTGCAGGTGGGTGCGGCCTATCTTCACGATGCCGGCAAAGGCTGCGGCCTTGGCCGCCAGCGTCTCGTGCAGGCCCGTCAGCGCCGGCAGCAGCGCCACGGTGATGCTGTGCGCCGCGGCCAGGTGCATGGCCGTGGGGAAGACGTCGTTGGACGACTGGCCCAGGTTCACGTCGTCGTTCGGGTGCACCACGCGGCCGGCGCCGCGCGGGCCGCCCAGCAGCTCGGAGGCCCGGTTGGCCAGCACCTCGTTGAGGTTCATATTGCTCTGCGTGCCCGAGCCGGTCTGCCAGACCGAGAGCGGAAACTCGGCGTTGTGCTCGCCGTCCAGCACCTCTTCGGCCGCGCTGGCGATGGCCATGGCCTTCTCGGGCGCCAGCAGGGCCAGCTCCAGGTTCACACGGGCGCAGGCCAGCTTGACCATGGCCAGCGCCTGCACGATCTCCAGCGGCATGCGCTCGGTGGAGATGGCGAAGAAGGCCAGCGAGCGCTGTGTCTGCGCGCCCCAGAGCCGCTCGGCGGGCACCTCGATGGGGCCGAAGCTGTCGCGCTCCGTGCGTGTAGGGGGAGGGGGTGTGCTGAGGGACATGATGATGCTCCCGTGCTGCGGTGGGTCATTCCACTGCAGCCATTGTGCGCCGCGCCAGATGCGGGTTCAATACCGCTTGTGCCCCCGGCACCGCCGGGCCCGGCCGGAAAGGAAGCTCGCCATGTCACCCCACTACCACCAGTTCTGCGAACTGTTCGCCCAGCTGGGCCTGCCCGCTGACGTGCCCAGCATCGCCGCCTTCATCCAGAGCCATTCGCCCTTGCCCCCCGCCACCCGGCTGGAAGAGGCTCCCTTCTGGACGCCGCCGCAGGCCGCACTGTTGCGCGAGAACCTGCAGGAAGATGCCGACTGGGCCGAGCTGGTGGACCAGCTCAACCTGGCGCTGCGCGAGCCCGCACGCTGAAATCGCCGAAGCCCGGCGCTTGCGGCGCCGCCTGCAGCGCTCCCCAGTTTGTGGGATGGACATCCTCTGCCGCCTCACTAGCATCCACACCATAGCCTGTTGACCGTCGGGAGCAGGGGCTCCGGCGGTTTTCCGGATGCAGGCTTGAAGTGGGCAAGAACTTCAGCAGCAGCAAGCTGCGCGTGCTCGACAAGGTCATCGCTGCGGTGCGACCTTTGTGCAAACCCTCATGACGCGTGTTCTCGTTGGGTGGCCGTGCACTCGTGGGCAGGGCTGCCTGCTCTGCTTTTGCCACGAGCATCCAAGGGAGATCGCCATGCCTGATATCGATATTTCCATCACCGGTAACCGCTTCGCCGACATCATCTTCAGATACCCCTGTGCACAGAAGGTCCTGATGGTGACCGACAGCAGCCTGAGCTTCGGCACCGACGGCTTCGGCCTGTCGGAGTTTGTCGGCATCGTCCGGGCGGCAGGGCACACCGTCACCACGGCGCACCGCAGCGGCAGCGGCCCCAACCTCAGCATTCCTGGGGCCTACAACTTCGCCACCGCCAGCCCCGCTGTGACCACGGCCAACTACGACCAGATCTGGCTCTTCGGTTTCAGCTCCACGCCGCTGACGGCAGCGGAGCAGACCAGGATGGCCCAGTTCATGGCCGCGGGCGGTGGTGTGTTCGCCACCGGCGACCACGAGACCATAGGTTCGGGCATGGGGACCAGCATCCCGCGCGTGCGCGGCATGCGCAACTGGGCCACCATCCCCATGGTGAACCCCAGCCGGCACGACACCGTGATCGACCCCGGAGCCGACGGCATCAAGCAGTTCAACGACCAGGCCGACGCCACACCGCAGCGCATCTACCCGGTGTTCTTCTCCAATGGCGGCCCCGACAACGTGGCCGGCAGCTGGAGCGTGCACCCCGTGCTGCGCCACAGCTCCGGCGCGGTGGACCATCTACCCGACCACCCGCACGAGAGCGAATGCCTGGCGCCTGCACCGGTGGCCGGCGTTTTTGCCGGCATCGAGGAGTGGCCGGCCCCCGTGGGTGGCGGCGCCCGCGTGGGGGCGCAGATCGCCGTGGTCTCGGTCTCGGCCGGGCGTTTCATCGTGGACACCCTCAAGCCGCCGGTGCGGCCGCGCTGCTTCGGTGCCATCTCGGCCTATGACGGTGACCCCGCCCGGGTAGGCCGCGTGGTGTGCGACGCCACCTGGCACCACTTCGTCAACATCAACCTCAACGGTTCCGGCGCTGGCATCGACCCCGGCACCGGCCTGCCGCGCACCGGCCTGTATGCGGCGGGCACACCCACGCCCGAGTACATGAAGATCCGGGCCTATTACCTCAACACCGTGCGCTGGCTCGCGCCCATCGGCCGCCGCACCTGCTGGCCCTTTGTCATCGCCACGCTCGCGCGCTTCGACTTCGAGATGCAGGAATTCCGTCTGCCGCTGCCGCACCCCTGCCCCTGGGACCCGCTTTTGCGCATCGGCCTGCTGGCCGAGGAGATCGTCAACCGCCAGTGGGGCCCGGGCATGCTGGCCGATGTGGTGGACGACATGCTCACTACCAGCGAAGCCTCGCCCGCGCTGGGGCAAATGCTCAAGGGCCAGCGGGCGCCGCAAAGCGCCGAACAGGACAAACGCTCCGATCCTTCCCTGCTGCCCCTGCAGGACCTGCGCCGTGTCATCCTGGGCTCCGTGGTCAACACCATTGCGCACAAGCTGCCGGAGGACGATGAAAAACTCGCAGCCATCCTCAAGCGCAGCAGCGACAAACTCTCGCGTGAGCTTGTGCTCGAAGGCGTGGGCGCCGCCCAGCAGGCGATCGACGAGTACCTGCAGCAGGCGCTCAAGCAGACGGCGGCCCTGGCCAAGGCCATCCAGAAGAAAAAATAGGCCCTCAGGCCGGGCCCGCTGAGCACCAGCGGACCTTGCAGCCTGGCACACCGGGGCCCTGGCGCCCCGGTGTGTTTTTGTGCCCCGGCAAACGCGGCAAAGCCCTTGCGCCAGCAGGTGCTGGCCAGCGGCACCACAATGCGCGCTGTTTCATCGCCACCACCCCGGAGACTTCCATGACCCTTTCCATGTACCAGGCCAGCGTGCCGCGTTTCATCAACACCCTGGGCAACCTGTCGGCCATCCTGGACAAGGCGCAGGCCCATGTGGATGCGAAAAAGCTGGACGAGACCGCGCTCACCGGCTTTCGCCTCTACCCCGACATGCTGCCCCTGGCCCGCCAGGTCATGATCGTCACCGACACCGCCAAGGGCCTGGCCGCGCGCCTGGCCGGCGTGGACATCCCGGTCTACGAAGACACGGAAAAGACCCTGGCGGAGCTCAAGGCCCGCATCGCCAAGACCATCGCCTACCTGCAGACCTTCCAGCCCGCGCAGATCGACGGCACGGAAGACAAGGAAATCGTCATCAAGCGCGGCGACAAGGAAACCCGCTACACCGGCCAGCAGTTCCTGCTGGGCCACGCCGTGCCCAACTTCTACTTCCACGTCACCACGACCTACGCCATCCTGCGACACAACGGGGTGGAGATCGGGAAGCGGGATTACCTCGGGAATCCTTGAACACCTGAGACCATGGGGGCCAGGGCAGGCAATTGGTCTCTGACTGTGCGGCAGGGCGGCCCGTCACGGGCGCCCGGGCTTCTGACGCTGTCAGAATGTCAGCCATGAGCGACCTCCCTACCTCCAGAGTCAATCCCGCCTTCCCTGTCGGATTCATGCCCCTGGCCGGTACGTCTCGCGATTGCGAGGAGTGCGGCAGGGCCGAGCGCGTGGGTTTCCAGTTTGATTACGCCTACCAGCCCATCGTGGACGTGGACCGCCAGGTGGTCTTTGCGCATGAGGCGCTGGTACGCGGCCCCGCCGGCGAAGGCGCGATGACCGTGCTGTCGCAGGTGCACGAGCAGAACCGCTACCGCTTCGACCAGGCCTGCCGGGTCAAGGCCATCAAGGGCGCCAGCGAGCTGGGCATCCAGGAACGCATCTCCATCAATTTCCTGCCCAACGCCATCTACAAACCCGAGGTGTGCATACGCACCACGCTGGAGGCCGCGCGCGTGCACAGCTTTCCGCTGGAGCGCATCATCTTCGAGGTGACCGAAGGCGAGCGCATCGAAGACGGCCCCTGGTTTGCCGAGATCCTGCGCGAGTACAAGCGTTGCGGTTTCAAGACCGCCATCGACGACTTCGGGGCCGGTTATGCCGGCATGAAGCTGCTGGCGGATTTCCAGCCCGACCTGATCAAGATCGACATGGACCTGATCCGCAACATCCAGGCCGACCGCGCACGCCAGGCCATCGTGCGCAGCCTGGTGCGCCTGTGCGAGGAGATGGGCATCCAGGTCATTGCCGAGGGCATCGAAACCCCGGCCGAGCGCGACTGGCTGCACGACAGCGGCATCCGCCTGATGCAGGGTTACCTGTTCGCCAAGCCGGCCTTCCGCTCCGTGGCGGCGGTGGCACCCGCGGCCTACGCGCTGGCGCAGCGCTGAGTTGCCTGGGGTGCGCCCACGCTGAATAAAGAGCGGGGCCCCGGCGCCACGTCGGGCCCCATCCTCCCGGCTGTTGCAGAACGTCACATTCCTGCGTGCCTTTCCGTGCTTTGACGGGGGTGATTGGTCTTAGTATCCACTCCGGCCAGATGCAGACGCTCCGGGAGTTTTCCCCAGCATGCATGGGTCCCCAAAAAAGAGACTCAGCATGGATCTGAAAGAAGCCGGCCTGAAGTGGGAGGAGCTGCACCAGCGTTGGGTGGCGGCCAACCAGGAAGCCAGGCGCATGGAGATGAAGAACCTCTTGCGCTACAAATCGTTTGCCGAGGGCAAGGGGGCCGCCCCGACTGCCGAAGACCTGGCGCTGGCCGAGCAGCTGCGGCGCACGGCCAACAGCGCGCAGGCCGACCGCGACGAGTACACCCGCCGGGTGTTTCGCTGATCGTTTGCGGGCCGGGGCTCAGCTCCCCGCGCCCTGCGCCACACCGTTCCAGACCCCAGTCGTCTTGAGTGTTCATGTCTGGACAGGCCTGTCGCCCAATCAATCGATGCCATCGATCATCTTTATGAAAAACAATCATTTCTGAAAATTGATCACGCGCTCTACAGTCCGCCCCATGCCAGACAAGGCAAGAGACTGATAAAGAAAGAGACGTCGTCATGCAGAAAGTCCTCAGCGGCATCAAGGTGCTGGAGCAAGGCACCTTCATCACCGGCCCGGCGGCCGGCATGTTTCTGGCCGATCTCGGGGCCGAGGTGATCAAGATCGAACAGCCGGGCACGGGGGACCCTTTCCGCGCCTTCCGCGGCGGCCTGTACAGCCCGCATTTCCAGACCTACAACCGCAACAAGCGCAGCATCACGCTCAACACCAAGCTGCCCGAGGACGCCGCGGTGTTCGACGAACTGGTGAAGGACGCCGACGTCTACATCCAGAACTTCCGCCCCGGTACCGCGGAGCGCCTGGGCGCTGGCGAGGCTCATCTGCGCGGGCTCAACCCGCGGCTGGTCTATTGCGCCATCAGCGGTTTCGGCCAGACGGGGCCGGCCGCGGGCCGACCGGCCTATGACACCGTGGCGCAGGCGGCCAGTGGCTTTCTCAAGCTGCTGGTCAACCCGGCCAATCCGCGTGTGGTGGGGCCGGCCGTGGCCGATGCCATGACCGGTTTTTATGCCGCCTACGGCATCCTGGGCGCGCTGGTGGAGCGCGGCCGCACGGGCGTGGGCCGCAAGGTCGAGGTGTCGATGCTGGAGGCGATGTGCCACTTCAACCTCGATGCCTTCACCCACTATTTTTCCGAGGGCGAGATCATGGGGCCCTTCAGCCGCCCCAGCGTCTCGCAGTCCTATGTGCTGGAGTGCGCCGACGGACTGTGGATCGCGCTGCACATGTCCTCGCCCGAGAAGTTCTGGCAGGGGCTGGCCAAGGCCATCGAACGGCCGCAGCTGTTCGAGGACCCACGTTTTTCCGACCGCGAGGCCCGCATCACCCACCAGAACGAATTGATCGTGCTGCTCAGCGGCCTGTTCCGCCAGCACGACCGCGCCACCTGGTGCCGCCGGCTGGAGGCCGAGGACGTGCCCCACGCGCCCATGTACGACACCCGCGAGGCCATGGACGACCCGCAGGCCCGCCACCTGCAACTCCAGGTGAGCGCGCCGCACCCCGAGGGCGGTGAGTGGCACACCATCCGTTCCCCCGTGAGCTTCGATGGCGAGCGCGCACTGGAGGTCACGGCCCCACCCGCGCTGGGCGCCGACAACGAGGCCATCGTCGAACCCATACGCCGCAGCCTGGGCGCCGTGCCCAAGCGTGCGGCCTGAGCTTCATCCCAACGACACAACGACAAAGACCAGGAGACCCCAAGAGATGAATCCCTCGAACGAAAACGAATTGACCCTGGCGGTGCTGGAGCGCCTGGAAGGCGCGACCGATCCCCGCTTTGCGCAGATCATGGCGTCGCTGATCAAACACCTGCACGCCTTCCTGCGCGACGTGGACCTCAAGCCCGACGAGTGGATGAATGGCATCCAGTTCCTGACGGCGGTGGGCCAGGCCTGCACCGACAAACGCCAGGAATTCATCCTGTTGTCCGACACCCTGGGCGCCTCGATGATGGTGGTGATGCTGGACCAGGCCCGCGCCCTGGCACAGGGGCGGACCGGGGCGAAGGCCACCGAGGCGACCGAAGCCACCGTGCAGGGCCCCTACTACTGGGAGGGTGCGCCGGAGCAGCCGCTGGGCGCCAATATTGCCGAGGGGGTGGCAGGCGAGCCCACCTTCTACAGCGGGCGCATCACCGACACCAGCGGCAAACCGCTGCAGGGCGCGCTGCTCGACATCTGGTCCGGTGACGGCGAAGGCAACTACGACATGCAGATCGAGGGCGCGGAGATGGCCGCGCGGGCCCGCATCCGCACCGACGAGCAGGGCCGTTACTGGTACTGGTCCATCCAGCCCTCCTACTACCCGGTGCCGGTGGACGGACCGGTGGGGCGCATGCTCGGCGGCATGGGGCGCCACCCCAACCGGCCTGGCCACATCCACATGATGGTGTCGGCGCCCGGCCATGTGCCGGTGACCACCCACCTGTTCGTCGCCAACAGCCCCTACATCGACTCCGACGCGGTGTTCGGCGTGCGGCCCAGCCTGATCGTGGACTACGAAAAGCACCCCGCCGGCAAGGCGCCCGATGGCCGGGTCATGGACCAGCCCTACTGGTCCGCCCACTACGACTTCTGCCTCGCCCCCCGGCAGGCCTGAGAGCAACTCCCATGAAAATCGGCAAAGAAACCATTCCCCGCACCGCCATCTGCACCTCCGACGAGCACACCATCGTCGTGCGGGGGCAGGACCTGTGCCAGGACCTGATCGGCCACCTGTCCTTTGCGGACTACTTTTTCCTGCTGCTGACGGGCCGCAAACCCGACGCTGCCTGCAGCGCGGTGCTCAACGCCACCCTGGTGGCCATAGCCGAGCACGGCCTGGTGCCCAGCGTGCAGGCCAGCCGCATGACCTTTGCGGCGGCACCCGATGCGCTGCAGGGCGCGGTGGCGGCCGGCATCCTGGGTTGCGGCTCGGTCATCCTGGGGGCGTCCGAAACCGCGGGCCGACTCTTTGCGGACGTGGCCGCGCGCGTGGATGCCGGTGCCAGCCTGGACGCTGCGGCGGCGGCCGCGATCACCGAGCTCAAGGCCGCGCGCCGTGCGATCCCAGGTTATGGCCACCCCCTGCACAAGGCCCGCGACCCGCGTGTGGATCGCCTGATCGAAGTGGCCACCCAGGCCGGGGCCGACCTGCGTTACGTGCACATCGCCCAGGCGCTGGAGCGCGCCATCCCCGGCATCACCGGCAAGGACTTGCGCATGAACGTCTCGGCCGCCATCCCGGCCGTGCTCATGGGGGTTGGTTTCCCGGTGTCCTCGCTGCGCGGTGTGCCCATCCTGGCGCGCACGGCGGGCCTGATCGCCCACCTGGCCGAGGAGGCCGAAAAGCCCAGCGGCTTTGCCCTGTCCTACCAGGCCACGCGCGAGCTGCAGTACGACGGGCTCCTGCCCGAAGGTTACGGGGAGGCCGCGTGAGATCGAGCCGGTCGACGGACATGCAGAAAGGAGCCCATGCCATCGATTGATCCCAGAGCAAGTGAGTACCGGGTTGGCTTCGACCCCGGGTGACCCTGTGAAAGTAGCAAGTCAGAATTTTTATCAAAGCGGACTTCAGTCCGCACAAGGAGACAAACATGCGCTTGAATATCAAATTGCTCGGAGGCCTGTTCCTCGGGCTGCTGTGCAGCCTGGGCCATGCCCAGAACACCGATTGGCCCAGCAAGCCCATCAAGATCGTGGTCGGCTTTGCGGCCGGCACCCCACCGGACATCTTTGCCCGCATGTACGGCGACTACGCTTCCAAGAAGCTGGGCGTGCCGGTCGTGGTCGACAACAAGCCGGGGGCGGCCGGTAACCTGTCCTCGGACACGGTGGCGAAATCGCCGGCCGATGGTTATACCGTGCTCTACAACCTGTCGACCGGGTTCACGCTCAACCCCTTCCTCTACACCAAGCTGCCCTTTGATCCCGAGAAGGACCTCACCCCGGTGGCCACGACCATGCGCCAGGGCCTGGTGCTGATCGCGAACCCGAAGTTCCCCGCCAGTTCGATCAAGGAACTCGTGGCCGCTGCGAAAGCCAAGCCGGGCACCATCTCGCACGCTTCTTATGGCGCCGGCAGCCCGTCCCATCTGATCGTCGAGATCCTGAAGGATGAGACCAGGATCGAGATGATTCACGTGCCCTACCGTGCCAGCCCCATTGCCGATCTGGTGGGTGGCCAGGTGGACACCCTGATGGAGCCCATCGCCACTGCCATGCCCCTGATCACCAGCGGCCGCGCCAAGGCACTGGCCTATTCCGGGCCCAGCCGCCATCCCGCCCTGCCGGATGTGCCCACGCTCTCGGAAGTGGTGCCGGGCCTGGCCGTGACGTCCTGGCATGGCATCTGGGCGCCCTCGGCCACGCCGGCCGCCGTGCTGGCACGCCTCAACAGCGTGCTGGTGGAAGCCAGCAAGGATGCCGACATGCAAAAACGCATCCGGGATCTGAACGTGGAGCCGCTCGGTCTCTCGCGGGCTGACATGGCCATCCTGGTGAGCCAGGATGCCGGCATGTTCAGCAAGATCGCCAAGGCACGCAACATCCGGTTGGACTGAGCCGCTGCTCTGCATCTGAACAAGGCCGATGTCCGGTTTGCCGGACATCGGCCTTTTCCATTCAATGCACCTTCTGCAGGCTGCTGTTGAAACCCAGCTTGCGCACGATGGACGAGAAGGAACGCACCTCGGGCGAGGGGCGGTCTGCCTTGCGCCGCAGGATGCCCGGGGTGCGGATGGGGGTGGGGTTCTCGATCGGGATGGCCTTGAGGGAAGCGCCGCCGGGTATCACGCTGCGCGAGACGATGGTCGCGATCTCGGTGCGCTCCACGAGGGACAGCATGGGGCTGATGGTGTTCATTTCGGCCACCACCCGCGGCTCGGCGCCGCTGGCCACGAAACATTCCTCCAGCAGCGAGCGCGTGGTGAACTCCCGGGTGAGCAGGACCAGCGCCTGCCGGTGCAGCTCCACCATGCGCACCCGCTTGCGTTTGTACAGCGGGTGGCTGGGGCCGACCACCAGCACCATCTCCTCGTTGTAGAGCGGCTCGAAAACCAGCTCGCTCAGGCCGGCGGGGCGGTAGGTGATGCCCAGGTCCAGCTCGCCCGCGCTGACCTTGTGGACGATGCTGTCGGCCGCCAGTTCCTGCACCGTCATGTGGACGGTGGGGTGCCGTTTCATGAAGATCGAGACGCACTCGGGGATGAAGCCGAGGTTGAAGGAGTGGGTAGCGCCCACCCGGACGAAACCGGCAAGTTCGCTGTCCGATTCCTTCAGGGCGCCGACGCCCTGGTCAATCTCCTGCAGGGCCCGGGTCGCGTAGACGAGAAAGGTCTCGCCGGCTTCGGTGAGCGTGACGCGCTTGGCAACCCGCTCGAACAGCAGGCTGCCCAGTTCTTCCTCGAGCTGGCGGATCTGGTGCGACAGGGTGGATTGGGTCACGTGCACCCGCTCGGCCGCCCGGGTGAAGCTCAGGGAGCCGGCCAGCGCAGCGAAATAGCGGAGATGTCGCAGTTCCATCGGGTTCTTTCCAGTTGATCGACACCATCGATCGTAACCATCCGGATGCATTCCTGCACGCCTGCGGCACAGGATCCCTGGCGGCCTTCCTCGGCCTTCTTCGGCCAACTGAGAACAGAAATGAGCACGGGGCCGAACTGTGCAGTTGGGCCCCGTTCCCGTGGACGCTTCAGCGCCTCACATGCCGCTGTAGTTCGGCCCGCCGCCGCCTTCGGGCGTGACCCAGACGATGTTCTGCGTGGGGTCCTTGATGTCGCAGGTCTTGCAGTGCACGCAGTTCTGGGCGTTGATCTGCAGGCGGTCCGTGTTGTCTTCGTTCTTCACGAACTCGTAGACACCGGCCGGGCAGTAGCGGCTCTCGGGGCCGGCGTACTTCGCCAGGTTGATGCCCACGGGCACGCTGGCGTCTTTCAGCGTCAGGTGGGCCGGTTGGTCTTCGGCGTGGTTGGTGTTGCTGATGAAGACGCTGGAGAGGCGGTCGAAGGTCAGCTTGCCGTCCGGCTTGGGGTAGGCAATCTGTGCGCACTCGGCCGCAGGCTTGAGGCGGGTGTGGTCCGCTTCCTTGCGGTGGAGCGTCCAGAACGGGCTCTTGATGCCGATCTTCGGCAGGAACCATTGCTCGATGCCGGTCATGATGGCGCCGATCAGGTTGCCCTTCTTGAACCACTGTTTGAAGTTGCGCGACTTGTGCAGCTCGTCGTACAGCCAACTCTGGGCGAAGGCCACCGGGTAGGCGCTCACCTCGTCGTGCGCGCGGCCGCTGCCCAGCGCGCCGTACAGCGCCTCGGCGGCCAGCATGCCGCTCTTGATGGCGGCATGGCTGCCCTTGATGCGGCTGGCGTTCAGGTAACCCGCGTCGCAGCCCACCAGGGCGCCGCCGGGGAAGACCACCTTGGGCAGGCTCAGCAGGCCGCCAGCGGTGATGGCGCGCGCGCCGTAGCCGATGCGCTTGCCGCCTTCGATGTGGGCGCGGATGGCGGGGTGCGTCTTCCAGCGCTGCATTTCCTCGAAGGGGCTCAAGTACGGGTTCTGGTAGTCCAGGCCGGTGACGAAGCCCAGGGTGATCTTGTTGCCTTCCAGGTGGTAGAGGAAACCGCCACCGTAGGTGCTGTTGTCCATGGGCCAGCCGGCGGTGTGCACCACGAGACCGGGTTTGGCCTGGTTGGCCGGCACTTCCCACAGTTCCTTGATGCCCAGGGCGTAGCTCTGCGGGTCCTTGCCTTCATCGAGCTTGTATTTCGCGATGAGCTGTTTGCCCAGGTGGCCACGCGCGCCTTCGGCGAACACGGTGTACTTGGCGTGCAGCTCCATGCCGAGCTGGAAGTTTTCGGTAGGCTCGCCGTCCTTGCCAATGCCCAGGTTGCCGGTGGCCACGCCCTTGACCGAACCATCGTCGTTGTAGAGCACCTCGGCGGCGGTGAAGCCGGGGAAGATCTCCACGCCCAGGGCCTCGGCCTGCTCGCCCAGCCATTTGGTCAGCACACCCAGGCTGATGACGTAGTTGCCCTCGTTGTGGAAGCAGTCGGGCACCAGGAAGTTGGGGGTGCGCTTGGCACCGGTCTCAGACAGGAAGAGCACGTCGTCGCCGGTCACCGGCTGGTGTAGCGGGGCGCCCATCTCTTTCCAGTTGGGGAAAAGCTCGTTCAGGGCAATCGGGTCCATCACCGCGCCGGAGAGGATGTGGGCACCGGGCTCGCCGCCTTTTTCCAGCACGACGACCGAGACGTCCTGGCCTTTTTCAGTCGCCAGTTGCTTGAGGCGGATGGCCGTGGACAGGCCGCCGGGGCCGCCGCCGACCACGACCACGTCGTATTCCATGGCTTCGCGGGGGCCGAACTGGGCAAGGATTTCTTCGTGGGTCATGGCGGCTGCTTTCTTCTTTGGAAGTCGCTTGATAATGGTGCGGGTTCGGCGCGCAATGCTACGGATTAACCCGCGGCAAACCTGTCGGATACGCGACTGATTTTAAAGCGGAATGATTGCAAAATAGAACGGTCGTTCTATTTTTGTCGGGTATTTTTCGAAAGGGCCCAGCATGGCTTACAGCATCGATCTTTCCGGCCGTGTGGCCTTCATCACCGGCGCCTCGGGCGGCCTGGGCGCGCAGTTTGCGCGTACCCTGTCGCGCGCCGGCGCTGCCGTGGTGCTGGCGGCGCGCCGCACCGAGAAGCTCAAGGAACTGCGCGCGCAGATCGAGGGCGAGGGCGGGGACGCCCACGTGGTGGAGCTGGACGTGACGGACATCGGCTCCATCAAGTCGGCCGTGGCGCACGCCGAGACCGAGGTGGGCTCCATCGACATCCTCATCAACAACTCGGGTGTGAGCACCACGCAGCGCCTGGTGGACGTGACGGAGGAGGACTACGACTACGTGCTCGACACCAACACCAAGGGCGCTTTTTTCGTGGCCCAGGAAGTGGGCAAGCGCATGCTGGCGCGCGCCCGGGGGGCGGCGCCGGGCACCTACACGGGTGGGCGCATCGTCAACATCGCCTCCATGGCCGGGCTCAAGGTGCTGCCGCAGATCGGCGTGTACTGCATGAGCAAGGCGGCCGTGGTGCACATGACGCGCGCCATGGCCATGGAGTGGGGCAAGTTCGGCATCAACGTCAACGCCTTGTGCCCGGGCTACATCGACACCGAGATCAACCACCACCACTGGCAGACCGAGCAGGGGCGCAAGCTCATCGATATGCTGCCGCGCAAGCGCGTGGGCCAGCCGGCCGACCTGGACGCGGTGCTGGTGATGCTGTGTGCCAAGGAGAGCCATTTCATCAACGGCGCGGTGATCCAGGCCGACGACGGCTTCGCGACCTGAGGGCTGCCTTCGGCTGCCGTGGCCGGGCCTTGATGCAGGTCATGAAACGGCGGGCCCGGCGGCGCAAAATAGGCACATGCCCATCATCACGGTCCCGCCTGCCGACCTGCGCCTGAGCGTCGACGCCCGGGCGCTGGGATTTGCCGACACCTCCGAACTGCTGGACCAGCCCCTGCCCTGGATCGGGCAGGAGCGGGCCGAGCAGGCGGCGCGCTTCGGCCTGCAGATGGACGCGCCGGACTACAACCTCTTCGTGCTGGGCGAGGTGGGCAGCGGGCGCACCACGCTGCTGGCGCAGATGATGCGCGAGGTGGCGGCCAGTCGGCCGGTGCCACCCGACCTGTGTTACCTGCACAACTTCGACGCGCCCGAACGCCCGCGCGCGCTGCGCATGCCGCCCGGCCAGGGCCGCCAGCTGCGCAGCCTGATGCAGCAGCTGGTCAAGACCCTGCAGGCGGAGATTGCCAAGCGCCTGGACGGCGAGGACTTCCGTGGCGAGAGTGCCCACCTGCAGAAGGCCTACAAGGCCGAGGACCAGCGCGTCTACGCCGAACTGGACGCCTACGCCGAGGCGCGCAACTTTGCCATCATCCGCGATGAGGGCCATCTGGTGCTGACCTTGCGCGACGACAAGGGCGAGCCCATGACCGAGGGCAAGCTGCTGGCCCTGCCGAAGGAAAAACGTGCCGAGACCGACCGGCTGGAGGAAGAGCTGCGCGGCGAGATCACGCGTTACCTGGAGAAGACGCGCGCGCTGGAACGGGTGATGAACGAGGGCCTGGCCGCGCTGCGCCGCCAGGTCATCAAGCCCCTGCTGGAGCACGAGCTGCAGGAGATCCGCAACGAACTGCGCAAGCAGATCAAGGACACGGTCAAGCTGGGCAGCTACCTGGACCAGGTGGCGCACGACGTGCTGGAGAACCTGGAACTGTTCCAGCCCGGTGACAGCGACGAGGATGGCGTGCGTGCCGTGGCGCTGGCCAGCGTGCTGACGCGCTACAGCGTGAACCTGGTGGTGGACAACCAGGGCCGCGCCGGCGCGCCGGTCATCGTCGAGGACAACCCCCTGTTCCGCACCCTGTTCGGCAGCGTCGAGTACCAGAACGAGAACGACGTGCTGGTGACGGACTATTCGCGCATCCGCGCAGGCAGCCTGCTGCGCGCGCACGGCGGTTTCCTCATGTTGCACCTGCGCGACCTGCTGGCCGACGAGCCGGTGTGGGAGAAGCTGCGCCGTTTCCTGCGCAGCGCCCGCCTGCAGATCGAGGAGCCCGGCATGCTCTACGCGCCCATCGCCGCCGTGTCGCTGCAGCCCGAGCCGGTGGACGTGGACGTGAAGATCATCCTGGTGGGCTCGGTGGAGGAGTACTACGCCGTGCAGGAGGGTGACCCCGAGTTCGCGCGGCGCTTCCGCTGCAAGGTGGACTTTGCCGAGAGCTTCACGGCCAGTGCCCAGACCCGCCGCGCCACCGCCATCTTCGTGGCCCACACCTGCCGCAAGCTGGGCCTGCCGCATTTCAGCGCGCCGGCCGTGGCTGCGCTGCTGGAGCAGGCCCACCGCGAGGCCGAGGACCAGACGCGCCAGAGCGCCATCTTCGCGCACAGCGAGGCGCTGGTGATGGAGGCGGCAGCCATGGCGCGCGCACGCGGCGCCGCGCTGGTGGAGGCGAGCGATGTGCTGGCCGCACGCCTGGCGCGCATCCACCGCCACGACTACCCCGAGCAGCGCCTGCAGGAAACCATACTGGATGGGGAGCGCCTGCTGGACGTGGACGGCGAGAGGGTGGCGCAGGTCAACGGCCTGACCGTGGTCGACCTGGGCGACTACCGCTTCGGCTTCCCGGTGCGCGTGACGGCGCGCACGCACGCGGGCGACGAGGGCCTGCTCAACATCGAGCGCGAGGTGGAGCTCTCGGGCCCCATCCACGACAAGGGCGTGCTCATCCTCAACAGCTACCTGGCCGCGCTGTTCGCGCACATCGCGCCGCTGGCGCTCAACGCCGCGGTGGTGTTCGAGCAGGAGTACAGCGGGGTGGAGGGCGACTCGGCCTCCTGCGCCGAGTTCTATGCCCTGCTGTCCTCGCTCTCGGGCCTGCCGCTGCAGCAGGGCATCGCCGTGACCGGCGCGGTGAACCAGCATGGCGAGATGCTGCCGGTGGGTGGCATCAACGAGAAGATCGAGGGCTACTTCCGCAGCTGCGAACTCATCGGTCTGACGGGCCGCCAGGGCGTGCTGATCCCGCGCCGCAACCGCCGCCACCTGATGCTGGACCCGCGCGTGGTGGAGGCGGTGGTCCAGGGGCGTTTCCACATCTGGACGGCCGACAGCGCCGGCGAGGGCATGGAGCTGCTCTGTGGCCAGCGCTTTGGTGAACTCGGTCCCGCCGGCTACCCGGCCGACACGGTGCTGGGCCGCGCACAGAAGACACTGCAGGACTACCGCAAGGCCACCCAGGCCGCCGGCGCGAAACCCGAGCGCCGGCCACGCACGCTGAAGTAGCGCCTACTTGCCCAGGAGCGCGGCCTCATAGGCTTTTTTCAGGTCGCGGTATTCCTCGCAGGGGAAGAAGCAGAGCCGGTCCAGTATCTCGAGGTGCTCGCGTGCCTTGTCCAGGCGGCCGAGCGAGAGGTAGGCCTCGCCAATGTACTCGTGGGCGCCGCGGTGTTTCGGGTCCAGCGCCAGCGCGCGCAGGTAGGCATCCAGCGATTCGTTGTAGCGCTGCAGATGCCGGTAGCTGTAGCCCAGCAGGTTGTAGCCGTCGGCATTGCCGGGGTGTTCGCGTGTGTAGCCTGTCAGCAGGGTGGCGGCAGCGCGCCAGTCCTGCTTTTTGATCAGCGCGCGCGCCTGCTGCAACTCGTCGGGCGGGTCCGGGGTGACGGGGGTGATGTCGGCGGCGCGTACCGGGGTGGCACACAGCAGCATGGCCATAACGATGGCGGGCAGGGTGATGGAACGCATGATGCGGCTCCTGCCGGACGGCGGCGGGATGGCCGCGGGTCGGGTCCGGGCAACAAGCTTAGGCTTGGCCCGCGGGGATTGCAAGCCGTGCCGCTGGCGGTGTTACCAGCCCTTACTTCTTGTCCCGGGGCACACGGCCCAGCAGGTAGAACTCGGGGTTGGGCATCATGTTGCTGAACGAGGCCATGCGGTTGGAGAGGCCGAAGAAGGCCGTGATGGCGGCGATGTCCCAGGCGTCCTCATCGCTGAAGCCGTGGGCGTGCAGGGCGGCGAAGTCGTCCTCGCCGATTTCATGCGAGCGCTGGCAGACCTTCATGGCGAAGTCCAGCATGGCGCGCTGGCGTGGCGTGATGTCGGCCTTGCGGTAGTTGACGGCGACCTGGTCGGCCACCAGGGGCTTTTTCTCGTAGATGCGCAGGATGGCGCCGTGCGCCACCACGCAGTACAGGCACTGGTTGGCTGCGCTGGTGGTGGTGACGATCATCTCGCGCTCGCCCTTGGTGAGACCCGAGTCTTCCTTGAGCATGAGCGCGTCGTGGTAGGCGAAGAAGGCGCGCCATTCGGCCGGCCGGCGCGCCAGCGCCAGGAAGACGTTGGGGATGAAACCGGATTTCTCCTGCACCTCCAGGATGCGGGCGCGGATGTCCTCGGGCAGGTCCTTGAGTTCGGGGTGGGGGTAGCGGTTCATGCGGTCTCCGACAGGTGGAGAGCGCATTATCGGGCGCGGACTCAGAGGGTGAGCGTTTTTCGAGCGTGGCCGAGCAACGCGCCCAAACGTATCCGATCTAGGCGCAAAGCACAGCCATAGCTCGGGCTATGGCGCGCATTTGCAACGCCGAGCGGGTGCGTTTGGGCGTGGTGAGCGGGCATGAACGAAAGACTCTCACCCTCTCAGGCTTCCAGGTCGGTGAAAGCGCTGTTGCGGCCCGAGGCCTTGGCGCGGTACAGGGCCCGGTCGGCGCGGCGCAGCAGCGTTTCGGCGGTTTCGCCCTCGCGCCACTGGGCCAGGCCGGCGCTGATGGTGATGTGCTGGGGCAGCCCCGGGATCTTCAGCGCCGTCACGGCCGCGCGCATGCGCTCCACCAGCGTCACGGCATCGTCGAGGCCGGTTTCGGTCAGCAGGGTCACGAACTCCTCGCCCCCCATGCGCGCGACATGGTCGCTCTGGCGCAGATTGGCCACCAGGCTGTCGGCCACCTGGCGCAGCACGGTGTCACCGACGTCGTGGCCATACTTGTCGTTGACCTGCTTGAAATGGTCCAGGTCGAAGTAGACGGCGGTGAGCGCGCGGCGGTAGCGCTGCGCGCGCAGGATTTCGTCGTCCAGCCGCAACTCCAGCATGCGCCGGTTGCCGATGCCGGTGAGTGCGTCGGTCAGCATCAGCCGTTCGAGTTCGTGCCGTGCCAGCTCCTCTCTCTTGAGGGTGCGCAGCAGGATGGACCCCAGCAGCACGGAGAAGCCCGAGATCAGGAGGGCGACCAGGACCAGCAGCCCGGTGTGCAGGCGCCAGTCTGCCAGCAGGTCTTCGATCGAGGCGGTGACGGCCACCACCAGGGGGTAGTCCTGCACGCGGGTGTAGGCCACGGCGCGGGAACGGCCGTCGACCGGGCTCAGCTCGGAATGGTAGAAACCGCCAGGCTTGTTGCCCATGTGCTGCCTCCACATCGGGCTCTGTGCGACGGAGGAACCGATGATTTTGTCATCCATGGGGCTGCGGAACATGAAGAGGCCATCGTCCCGCAGGATGGCGATGGTGCCCCGGGGCTGGATGCGCTCGGCTTCAAAGTTTCCGGCGATGCGGTCGAGCTCGATGGCCGCGAACAGCACGGCGATGTCGCCGCCGGCCCGGGTCACCGGGATGGAGATGGGGATGCCCAGCTTGCCCGTGACCCGGCTGACCACGGGTTTGGCCACGTAGAGGCCGCGGGTCTGCTCCTTGAACTGGGCCTGGAAGTAGTCGCGGTCGGCGACATTGGTCCGGTTCGTCTGTCCGCGGTCGGGGACGTAACGCAGCGTGCCGTCGCGCGTGACCATGCGGATGTCGATGAGCTTGTCGGAGGCGTTGCGCAGGTTCTCGACCAGGCGGATGAAGCCCGGTGCCTTGCCGGGGTCCTGGTCGGGGTGTTCGGCCATCCAGAGGCTGGCGATGGTGAGGGAGGTTTGGGCCTCCTTGAAGAGGTTGCGGGTCTGCTCGTGGACGGCGGTATTGAGCTGCTTGAGCACCTGCTCGTTGGCCGCGAGGGTGCTGCTGCGCTCCCACCAGGACCAGAAGCCGACGAAACCCCAGAGACACAGAAGCAAACCACCCACCAGCCCGTAGACGATGCGGTGATGGACCCCGAGCGTCTGCTCGATCAGCCAGCCCTTGAGACCTTGCAAACGGGAACTCCTAACGACTCGATCTTGTTGTTCTGCGCGCCTGTTACGCCTGCAGCCAGTCCCTGAAACCCAGACTGGCACTCTAATGCATATCCCCAGCCGCGTCGAGATGGCCCGGCCTCGCCAGGCGTCAAAGTGATGAAGAAGTCACGCAGGCTCTGAGGCCGCGCTGTCAGGCTTGCAGCTGTTCCGATTCGACGATGTCTACACCCGGCTGCTCGCGCAGCACGCCGGCGAGCAGGGCCTGGGCGATGCGCGCAGCCGGCACGGCCCGGTAACGACGCGGGATCAGCGGGCGCAGGGCGCGCGCGATGGCCAGGCCGATGCGCTCGCCCGGGCGCGACTCCTCGCGCCGGGCGTCGATCAGGGAGGGGCGCACCACGGTGCAGACCGGGTAGCCCAGGGCGCGGATGCCGGCCTCGGCCTGCGCCTTGGTACGCAGGTAGAAGTTGCCTTGCGCACTGGCGCCCAGCGAGGAGTTGAGCGCGTAGCGGCTGGCGCCGGCCGCACGGGCCAGCCGGCCCACCTCGATGGGCAGGTCGCGGTCGACCGCGGCAAAGGCGGCCTGCGAGCCGGCGGCCTTGATCGTGGTACCCAGGGTGCAGATGACGGCATCCACCTGCCACCAGGGCGCATCGGCGGGCAGGGTCGCGAAGTCGAGTACCGGGTTGAGCAGCCTGGGGTGGGCGGGCAGGGGCCGGCGCGTGGGGGCGACGACCTGCTGGAAACGCGGATCGGCCAGGGCGGCGGCCAGCACTTCGCGGCCCACGGCGCCGGTGGCGCCAGCCAGCAGCAGGCGCAGGGGTGCAGCAGATGGGGGCATGGCGGGATCAGCCGGCGGTGAGCTTGTGCACCAGGTCGGCCGTGGTGCTGGCCTTGTACTTGCGCATCAGTCGGGCGCGGTAGATTTCCACCGTGCGGTAGCTGATGGCCAGGGCCTTGCCGATCTCTTTGGAGGTCAGGCCTTCGAGCAGGTGGGCGGCCACCTCGCGCTCGCGTGCCGTGAGCTCGGCCTTGACCGGGCGGCGTGAGCTGAGGTCCTCGAAAGTCCAGATGCCGGCGCCCAGCGGTTCGGCCGGGTCCAGCGAACGGCCGGTCACGTGGCACCAGAAGACCTCCCCCTTGAAACGGCCGTCCACCCGTTTCATGATGCGGTCATCGGCATAACTGCCTTGGCGGTTCATGATGGGGCTGATGCGCGCGCCGATGCGCTCGAATTCGTCGGCGCTGGGGTAGAGGACCTGGAAGGACTGGCCCACCAGTTCTTCGCGGCTGGTGCCGAACATGTCGCAGACCTGGCGATTGCAGTCCATGATGATGCGGTCGCGTGACAGCACCATGCCGACGGGGGCGAGTTCGAAAGCGAGGCGGTAGTCGATATCCATAAGGGATGGATTCTAGGCATAACTACGTATTCTGATAAGTAGTATCGTTGCGCGTCTGCTGCTTTGAATATTTTTAAAAGGAGAACAGCGTGAACAAGGTGTACCCGAGTGCGGCTGCTGCCATCCAGGGCGTGGTCCGCGATGGCCAGCTGATTGCCGTGGGCGGTTTCGGCCTGTGCGGCATTCCCGAGGCTCTGATCGACGCCGTGCGTGATGCCGGCATCAAGAACCTCACCGCCATTTCCAACAATGCCGGTGTCGACGACTTCGGCCTGGGCAAGCTGCTGCAGACGCGCCAGGTCAGGAAGATGATTTCCAGTTACGTGGGCGAGAACAAGGAGTTCGAGCGCCAGTACCTGGCCGGCGAGCTGGAGCTGGAGTTCACGCCCCAGGGCACGCTGGCCGAGAAGCTGCGTGCCGGCGGCGCCGGCATCCCGGCCTTCTTCACCAAAACCGGCGTGGGTACGGTGGTGGCCGAGGGCAAGGAACTGCGCGAGTTCGACGGTGAGACCTATGTGATGGAGCGCTCCCTGCTGCCCGACGTGGCGCTGATCAAGGCCGACATCGCCGACCGTTCGGGCAACCTGCGCTTCAACCTGACGGCGCGCAACTTCAACCCGGCCGCCGCCATGGCTGGCAAGATCTGCATCGTGGAAGTGGAGCGCATCGTCGCCACCGGCGAGCTGGCACCCGACGACGTCCACCTGCCGGGCATCTACGTGCACCGCATCGTGCACAACCCCACGCCCGAGAAGCGCATCGAGAAGCGCACCACCCGCGACCGTAAAGTTTGAGGAGAACAACATGCCCTGGACCCAAGAACAGATGGCCGCGCGTGCGGCGCAGGAGCTGCAGGACGGCTTCTATGTGAATCTCGGTATCGGCATCCCGACGCTGGTGGCCAACTTCGTGCCCGACCACATCGAGGTGTGGCTGCAAAGCGAGAACGGCATGCTGGGCATCGGCCCCTTCCCCTACGAGGACGAGGTCGACGCCGACCTCATCAACGCCGGCAAGCAGACCGTCACCACCATCAAGGGCTCGGCCATCTTCGGCAGCCACGAGAGCTTTGCCATGATCCGCGGCGGCAAGATCAACCTGTCCATCCTGGGCGCCATGCAGGTCAGTGGCCAGGGCGACCTGGCCAACTGGATGATCCCCGGCAAGATGGTCAAGGGCATGGGCGGCGCCATGGACCTGGTGGCCGGCGTGCCGCGCTGCATCGTGCTGATGGAGCATGTGGCGAAGAAGAAGGACGGCACGGAAGACTTCAAGATCCTGCCCGAGTGCACGCTGCCGCTGACCGGCAAGGCCGTGATCGACCGCATCATCACCGACCTGGGCGTGATGGACATCACCCCCCAGGGCCTCAAGCTGGTGGAACTGGCCCCGGGCGTGACGCGCGAGTTCATCCAGTCCAAGACGGGTGTGCCGCTGGTCTGAGACGGCCGAGCTCTTGTCAAAGGCAGAAGGCCCCGCACGGGTCCTTTTTTTCCTCTGCCCCGAAGCATGGAAAAGGTCGGTGATCGGCCCTTTCCTGCCGGCTTTCGTCGGCCGGCACGCCGCCATCATGGATGGGTAGCTTGCTGTTTTTTCCCTTCGATCCATGCGTTTGCGTCATAGCTTCTGGGCCCTGCTGGGCCAGCAGGAAACCGAGGCCCCCTCGGCCGTGGTGGAGCGTGTGCGCCTGGCCATGCGCTGCGCCGTGCAGGAGCACCTGGGCGAGGACGCCGGGGCCCTGCAGCGCCAGCTGGAATGCACGCAGGACATCGAAGGCCTCTGGTACCTGCGCCCCGAGATCATGAACGCCATCGCCGCGCAATGCGGCGAGGCGCAGGCACGCAACTGCCTGATGGGGCTGACCGCGCTGTTCCGGGACCACCATCCGGTGGCTGCATCGTCCCGCTTCGGCCGGCTCTGATCGCCAGCGCCAGCGGGGGCGGTCCCCACTCCTAGAATGAGCGCATGATCGATCCCCAGCTCATGGGCGGTGCGCTGCTCGGGCGCCTGGTCTTCCGCTTGCCGGAACCCACCGCGGCAGCGCTGCCAGCGGGCCGCCATGCACTGACCTTTCCCGAAGGCCGCGAGGCCGTGCTCGTCGTGCCCGAGGACCTGGACCCCGACGTGCCCGTGCCCCTGCTCGTGCTGTTCCACGGCGCGGGCGGCGAGGCCAACAAGGTACTGCCGCACTTCGTGCGTTGGGCGCGGGCCCGGCGTTTCCTGCTGCTGGCCCCGCAGTCCATGTTCCCGACCTGGGACATCGTGATCGGCGGTCATGGGCCGGACCTGGAACGGCTGGACGCCGCGCTGTTGCAGGTGGCCTCGCACTTCAGGCTGGATCCGGCGCGCCTGGCCTTCGCGGGTTTTTCCGACGGCGGGAGTTATGCGCTGTCGGTGGGGCTGAGCAACGGCGACGTGGCCAGCCATGTGATCGCGCTGTCGGCGGGTTTCATGAACACCTTCACGCGCAACGGTTCACCCAAGGTCTTCATCGCCCACGGTCGTTCAGATACCCAACTGCCTTTCGAGACCAGCGCACGACAGCATGCGCTGAAGCTGCTGGAGGAGGGTGTCGATCTCACGCTTCTGCCCTTTGAGGGCGATCATGTGATCGTGCCGGAGGTGGTGGTGCGGGCCATCGAGTTTTTCCTCGGGCCGCAGGCTTAGCCGCCGGATCTGCAAGCCTGCGTACCCGGGGCTGAACGCCTACTCAAGACCGGACGGCAGGCCTTGCTGGCCTGGCAGTTGCCCGGGTCGGGCTGTTGTTCGATGACGGCTTCAGCCGATCCAGCGCACGCCGCCCTGCACGATCTCGTCGAAGAAGCCGCGCAGCGAAGACGGGCTCATGCTGTAGGGATCGAACTCGGATTTGCGCGAGTACTTCAGGAAGATCTGGCGGTTCTCGGCGATCGACGAGATCAGGCCCATGTTCCAGTTGCTGAAACGGCGCGAGGCGATCTCGCCGAAGTCCAGGATGGACGGCTCGGTATGGCGGCTGTCCTTGAGGATGCGCAGATAGACCTGGTTCACCACGTCACGGTCGCCTTCGAGCTGCTGCAGGAAGAGGCCGTTGGCCAGGCAGAGCGCACCGGTCACGCCGACGGCCGCGTTGTTGCGCTGTGAGGTTTGCAGTATGTCTTTGACGTCGGCTGGGCCGAGGGCGCGGGAAGAGTGGCTGGCGTAGGTCAATTGAATCAGCATGGGGAGACTCCTGAGTGTGCTGATTATCCGGGCCTGTCCAAAACCTTGCTTGCGTGAGAGTACATATCCTGGCGAGGAAGGGCGCTGGTGCGTGAAATAGTTAACGGTGACGCTGACGCGCCAGCCGATGCGGCACCCGCTTCCCGGGACGCCTTGCTAGGTGACTGGTCTTATCTCCCAGCCGATGCGCGAAAACTCACGTTGAAGTTCGGTACGCACTTCCGGGGGGAAGTGCTCCAGCGGGTCGCTTTGCCGGACTTCGTCGACTGAAATTCCGCGGCCTTTGCGCGCGAAGAGGATGCTGTTGCTCTTTTCCTTGGACGCCACCTCCAGCACATTGCCGTCGTAGCTGCGACGGATACGCTGCGTGTACAAGGCGTGGTCTGGGATGTCATGGTGCAGGTTGGCCACCATGATGCCTTCGGGGGAGAGCGCCTGGAAAGCGTCATCGTAGAAGCGCTGGGTACACAGGCTGGCAGCCTGACCCCGGCTGTCAAAGCCGTCCACCAATAGTACGTCGTAGCGTTGTGAAGGGGCGGGCGGCAGGGTCCGGACAAAGTCGGCGCCGTCAGCACACACCATGGTGATGCGCGCCGCATCGTCTGGCACTTCGAATTCACGGCGCAGCGCAATGACGTGGGGGTTGATCTCGATCACCGTCAGCCTGGTGTCGGGCAGGTGGTGGTAGCAGAACTTGAGCAGCGATCCGCCTCCCAGCCCGATGATCGCGATATGGGCCGGCTGGCGCTCAAACAGCAGGAAACCCATCATCGTGCGGGTGTAGTCCAGTTCCAGCTGCGTGGGATGCTCGCTGCACATGCGGCTCTGCAGCTGGTCGAAGGTGAAATACAGGGATTTGCGACCGTCAGCGCTAAAAACAAACGGCGCATCGAATTCGGGTTCGGATGCGCCGGATGGTGTGCTGGACATGGAGGCTGACTGGAGCGGGTGATGGGAATCGAACCCACGTTATTTGCTTGGGAAGCAAGAGTCCTACCATTGAACGACACCCGCGATAGTGCTTGATTCTAGCGGAAGGCCGGCGGCCGGACCCGCTACGGGCGATCTCAGCGCAGGTGAGGTGGCATCGGCAGCTTCAACTCGCCGGTGGCGTCGAAGCGGTGGCTTCGGAAGATGGGGCCGGAGAGCTTGCCGCGCAGCTGGTAGCTCATCGTTGAACTGTTCTCGACCGAGGTGATGGCGATGGCCTGGCGAACCAGGGCCATGGTCGTCACGGTGACAGGGACCTCGAGCACCGTCTCGGAGAAGCGCGGCACGCTGCCCTGCGCGTCCGTGACACCGCTGGCGAAACTCTGGCCGTTCACGTTGATTTCCAGGTAGACGCCGTCGTACTGCACAAGCTCGTTGCCCGGGTTGACGATGCGCAAGCGGACCATCATGCGCAGTTCCGGGCCCCGCCAGGGCAGCGGCTCGATGGCCGCGACCTCGACCCTGGGCGCGTTGTCGGGCGCCAGCGCGGCGCAGCCAGCCAGCAGAAACGGCAGGACGACCAGCGCGAGACGGCGGCTGACCCGGAGCAGGGCGGTGTTCAAACGGCCATCACTTGAGGATGTCGCCCAGGCAGAGGTACTTCAGTTCCACGTAGTCGTCCATGCCGTGGTGCGAGCCCTCGCGGCCCAGGCCGGATTGCTTGACGCCGCCGAAGGGCACGTGTTCGGTCGCGATGACGCCGACGTTGATGCCCACCATGCCGTACTCCAGCGCCTCGCTGACCCGGAAGATGCGGCCCACGTCGCGGCTGTAGAAGTAGCTGGCCAGGCCGAAGATGGTGGCGTTGGCCATCT
Organism: Rhodoferax sp. BAB1; assembly: GCF_013334205.1. Taxonomy (NCBI): domain Bacteria; kingdom Pseudomonadati; phylum Pseudomonadota; class Betaproteobacteria; order Burkholderiales; family Comamonadaceae; genus Rhodoferax; species Rhodoferax sp. BAB1. Next base: position 1,071,100 of record NZ_CP054424.1, read on the forward strand.
CCACGACTTCCTGCTCGGTCTTGAAGCGGAACACCGGGGCGAAGGGTCCGAACGTCTCCTCGGTGGCGCACAGCATGTTCTGTTTTGCCTCGGCCAGCACGGTGGGCTGGAAGAACTGGCTGCCCACCTCGGTGGCGCGCTTGCCGCCGGTCAGCACCTTGCCGCCCTTGGCCACGGCGTCGGCCACGTGGCGCTCCACCTTGTCCAGCGCGGCCGGCTCGATCAGCGGCCCCTGCGAGACGCCGTCCTCGAAGCCGTTGCCGATCTTCACGGCCGCCACCTTGGCGGCGAACTTCTGCACGAACTGGTCGTACACGCCCTCCTGCACGTAGATGCGGTTGGCGCAGACGCAGGTCTGGCCGGCGTTGCGGTACTTGCTGGCCATGGCGCCTTCGACAGCCGAGTCGATGTCGGCATCGTCGAAGACGATGAAGGGCGCGTTGCCGCCCAGTTCCAGGCTGAGTTTCTTGACGGTGGGGGCGCTCTGCGCCATCAGGATGCGGCCCACTTCGGTGGAGCCGGTGAAGCTGATGTGGCGCACCACCTCGCTGGCACAGAAGACCTTGCCCACGGCGATGGAGTTGTCGCCGTCGGCGGTCAGCATGTTGAGCACGCCGGCCGGGATGCCGGCACGGATGGCCAGCTCGGCGGCGGCCAGGGCGGTGAGCGGGGTCAGCTCGGCCGGCTTGATGATGACCGGGCAGCCCGCGGCCAGCGCCGGGGCGACCTTGCGCGTGATCATGGCCAGCGGGAAGTTCCAGGGCGTGATGGCGGCGCAGACACCGATGGGCTGCTTGATGACCATCAGGCGGCGGTTGTTGTCGAACTGCGGCAGGGTCTCGCCGTTGACGCGCTTGGCCTCCTCGGCGAACCACTCGACGAAGCTGGCGCCGTAGGTCACCTCGCCCCTGGCTTCCGGGAAGGGCTTGCCCTGCTCGGCCGTCATGATGCGGCCCAGGTCTTCCTGGTTGGCCATCAGCAGGTCGAACCACTTGCGCAGGATGATGCTGCGCTCCTTGCCGGTCTTGGCACGCCAGGCCGGCCAGGCGGCGTTGGCCGCCTTGATGGCGAGTTCAGCGTCGGCCGGGCCCAGATTGGCCACGTCGGCCAGCTTGCGGCCGTTGGACGGGTCCAGTACGTCGAAGCGTGTGCCGGCTGCGCCCTTGACCCACTGGCCGTTGATCAGCGCGTCGGTCTTGAGCAGGGTGGGGTCTTTCAGCAGGGAAAGCGGGGAGGTTTTCATGTCCATGGTCGGCCTCGTCAGGTATCCGGGTGGGCGCTCATTGTGCCTCAGGCGCCCGTGAGCGCCGTCTCCAGGATGACAAGTGCCTCCTCGAACAGGGGCTGCTCGATGGTCAGCGGGAAGAGGAAGCGCAGCACATTGCCGTCCATGCCGCAGGTCAACAGGATCAGGCCCTGCCCCAGCGCGCGTGCCTGGACCTGCTTGGTGAAATCGGCGTCGGGGCGGCCGTCGGCGTGGCGGAACTCGGCCGCCACCATGGCGCCCAGGCCACGCACCTCGGCCAGCTGGGGCACGCGGGCCTGCAGGCTGCGTAGGCGGGTCTGGAGCTGGTCACCCAGCTGCTGGCCGCGCGCCGGCAGGTTCTCGTCGCGCATGATGTCGATCACCGCATGCGCGGCGGCCACGGCCAGGGGGTTGCCGGCATAGGTGCCGCCCAGGCCGCCGGGGGCCGGCGCGTCCATCACCTCGGCACGGCCCGTGACGGCCGACAGGTTCAGGCCGGCGGCCATGGATTTGGCGCTGGTCATGAGGTCGGGCGTGATGCCCTGGTCTTCGTAATGCCCCATGGCAAACAGCTTGCCGGTGCGGCCGAAGCCGGTCTGCACCTCGTCGGCGATCATCAGGATGCCGTGCTGGTTGCACAGCTCGCGCATCCAGCGCACGGCCTCGGGGTGGATGATGTTGAAACCGCCTTCGCCCTGCACGGGCTCGTAGATGAAGGCCGCGACACGGCTGGGCTCGATGTCGTACTTGAACAGGCGCTCCACGCCCTTGCGCGCTTCGGCCAGGCTCTCGGCGTCGCTGGGGAAGGGCACGTGGTAGACCTCGGCCTGCATGGGGCCGAAGGCGTTTTTGTAAGGGGCCACCTTGCCGGTGAGCGACATGGCGTAGACGCTGCGGCCATGGAAGGCGCCGCCGAAGGCGATGACACCGCTGCGCCCGGTGGCCGCACGCGCGATCTTGATGGCGTTTTCCACCGCCTCGGCGCCGGTGGAAAAGAGGGCCGTCTTCTTGGCGTGGCTGCCGGGGGTGATCTCGTTGAGCTTCTCGGCCAGGGCGATGTAGCTCTCGTAGGGCACGATCTGGTAGCAGGTGTGGGTGAAGCGTTCCAGTTGCGCCTGCACGGCGGCGATCACCTTGGGGTGGCGGTGGCCGGTGTTGAGCACAGCGATGCCGCCGGCGAAGTCGATGTAACGGCGGCCTTCGACGTCCCAGAGCTCGGCATTCTTCGCGCGGTCGGCGAAAAAGGTGCCCATCACGCCCACGCCGCGCGGCGTGGCAGCGGCCTTGCGGGCCATCAGGGCTTCGTTGGATGAGTGTTTCATGATCTTGTCCTTCTATCCTTCAAATCACAGTTTGACCATGACGTGGCGCGGGACGGTGTAGTCCTCCAGCGCGTACATGGACATGTCCTTGCCGTAGCCGGAGGACTTGAGCCCGCCGTGCGGCATTTCGTTGACCAGCATGAAGTGCGTGTTGATCCAGGTGCAGCCGTACTGCAGCTGCTTGGCCACGCGCATGGCCTTGCTGACGTCCTGGGTCCAGACGCTGGAGGCCAGGCCGTAGTCGGAGTCGTTGGCCCAGCCCACGACCTGCTCGGCGTCGGAAAAGCGCGTGACCGAGACCACGGGGCCGAAGACTTCACGGCGCACGATCTCGTCGTCCTGCCTGGCGCCAGCGATCACCGTGGGCTCGTAGAAGTAGCCCGCGCCCTGGCGCAGCTTGCCGCCGGTGGTGACTTCCATGTGGCCGGTCATCTGCGCGCGCTCCACGAAACTGGCCACGCGGTTGCGCTGGCGGTCCGAGATCAGCGGGCCGAGCTCCACGCCGTCTTCGTCCTGTGTGCCCATCTTGAGCGTGGACACGGCGGCGCTCAGTTCGGTCACCAGCTTGTCGTAGATCTTGGGGCCGGCGTAGATGCGGCAGGCGGCGGTGCAATCCTGGCCCGCGTTGTAAAAACCGAAGGTGCGCACACCGGCCACCACCTCTTCGAGGTTGGCGTCGTCGAACACGATGACGGGTGCCTTGCCGCCCAGTTCCAGATGGGTGCGCTTGAGCGTGCCGGATGCGGCCTGCAGGATCTTGCGGCCGGTGGATACATCCCCCGTGACCGAGACCATGCGCACCTGCGGGTGTTCCACCAGGGGCTGGCCCACGCTGGCGCCGCGGCCGCAGATCACGTTGAGCACGCCCTTGGGCAGGATCTCGGCGGCCAGGCGACCGAAGAGCAGGGCGGTCAGCGGCGTCTGTTCACTGGGCTTGAGCACCACGGTGTTGCCGGCAGCCAGGGCCGGCGCGGTTTTCCAGGCGGCCATCATCAGCGGGTAGTTCCAGGGCGCGATGGAGGCCACCACGCCGATGGGGTCGCGCCGGATCATGCTGGTGTGGCCGGCCAGGTATTCACCGGCCAGCGTGCCGCTCATGCAGCGCGCGGCGCCCGCGAAGTAGCGGAAGCAGTCGGCGATGGCCGGGATCTCGTCGCCCAGGGCACGCGCATAGGGCTTGCCGCAGTTGAGCGACTCCAGGCGTGCGAACTGCTCGGCGTTGGCTTCCACGGCGTCGGCCAGCTTGAGCAGCAGATTGCTGCGCTCGCCCGGTGTGGTCTGCGACCAGGATTCCCAGGCGCGGCTGGCGGCCGAGACGGCGCGGGCCACCTGCTCGGGCGAGGCCTCGCGCACGGTGCACAGCACTTCGCCCGTGGCCGGGTTGAGGATGGGTTCTTCGGCGCCTTCGCCGCGGACCACTTGCTGGTCGATCAGCAGTTCGGTGGGGAACTGCAGGGTGGGTTCGGATGGGTGTCCCATGGTCTGGTCTCCTGGATGGGCTGATGAATGAGGTGTAGGGGTGGACCGCTCAGCGGTTCTGGCTGTCTTCGTCGGCGCGGGTCAGCCAGTAGGCCGCCACGATGGGAATGAAGGTGAGCGCGATCATGATCACGGCGACCACATTGGTCACGGGCCGCTGGCGTGGGCGGATCAGCTCCTGCAGCATCCAGATCGGCAGCGTGGTCTGCTGGCCGGCGGTGAAGGTGGTCACGATGACCTCGTCGAAGCTGAGCGCAAAGGCCAGCAGGCCGCCGGCCAGCAGGGCCGAGCCCAGCTGGGGCAGCAGCACGTAACGGAAGGTCTGGAAGGCGTTGGCGCCCAGGTCCATGGAGGCCTCGATCAGCGCCGGGCTGATGCGGCGCAGCCGCGCCACCGCGTTGTTGTAGACCACCACCACGCAGAAGGTGGCGTGGCCGATCACGATGGTCCAGAAGCTGAAGGGGATCTCCATGGCATGGTAGGACGAGCGCAGCGCGATGCCGGTGATGACCCCGGGCAGGGCGATGGGCAGGATGAGCAGCAGGTTGACGGCATCGCGGCCGAAGAACTGCGTACGCGCCAGCGCGCCGGCGGCCAGCGTGCCCAGCACCACGGCGATGCCGGTGGCCCACAGCGCGACCTGGAAGGAGAGTTTCATCGCGTCCCACACGTCCTGGCGCTCCAGCGCCACGGCGAACCACTGGGTGGTCAGGCCCGGGGGCGGGAAGACATAACTCTTGTCCTCGCTGCTGAAGGCGTAGAGGATGATGAGCGCCAGCGGAATGTGCAGGAAGAGCACGCCGGCCCAGGTGGCCGCCTTCAGGCCCCAGGAGGCGCCGCGTTGCGGCTTCGAAAATTTGGCGGCGGTGTCAGAGCGCATCGAAAGCTCCCTTGCGCTTGGCCAGCCAGAGGTAGACACCGATGATCACGATGGGCACCAGGGAAAACGCCGCGGCAAAAGGCAGGTTGCCGGCCACGCCCTGCTGGCGGTACACGACCTGGCCGATGTAGAGCGTGGAGTTGCCGATGACCTGCGGGATGATGTAGTCGCCCAGGGTCAGCGAGAAGGTGAAGATGGAACCCGCCGCGATGCCCGGCATGGCCAGGGGGAAGATCACCTGGCGGAAGGTCTGCGCCGGGCTGGCGCCCAGGTCGGCCGAGGCCTCCAAGTAGGAGCCGGGGATGCGCTCGATGGAGGCCATGATGGGCAGGATCATGAAGGGCAGCCACATGTAGACGAAGACGATGAAGGTGCCCATGGGCGAGAAGCTCAGCGAGCTGCCGCCCACCACCGGCATGGACAGCAGGGCATCGAGCAGCCACTGCAGGTGCAGGCTCTGCATCACCCAGGAGATGGCGCCTTCCTTGGCCAGCAGCAGTTTCCAGGCGTACAGGCGCACCAGGTAGCTGGACCACAGGGGCAGCATCACGGCCACATAGAGCAGGGCCTTCTGCGGGCCGCGCGCGTAACGGGCCATGTAATAGGCGATGGGGAAGCCGATCACCACACAGGCCACGGTGACGAGGATGGCCATCACCGTGCTGCGCAGCGCCACGTCCAGGTTGGTGGGCGTGAAGATCTCGACGAAATTGGAAAAGCCGATTTCGCGCACCACCTGGCCGGTGAAGTCGTCCAGGCGGAAGAAGCTGTTGGCCAGCAGGCTGAACAGCGAGCCCAGGTAGATGACACCGAACCACAGCAGGGGCGGCGCCAGCAGCAGGGCCAGCAGCAGGCCGCGCCGCGTGTAGAGCAGCGTGGACAGCCGGTCGGCCAGGCTGTTGCGGGGCGGGGGCAGGGTGAGGCTGCTCATGCTCAGGCGGCTTCAATGACGTGCATGGCCGCGTCGCTCCAGTAGAGGCTGGCGCTGGCGCCGGTCTCGGGCGTGGCGCTGCTGCCCTGCACGGGCAGGTCGACCAGCAGTGCGGCGCCGCCCTGCTCGGGCTGCACATGCACGCGCCAGAAGGAGCCGAAGAACTGCACTTCGCGCACGGTGCCGCGTGCGCGCGGGCTGCCGCGCGTGGCGGCAGGGCCGAACTCGATGCCTATGAGTTCGGGGCGGATCATCAGGGCGTCGGCCGCGGCGTACTGGCGCGCATCGCCGCCCTGCAGCACATTGGCCGCACCCACGAATTCGGCAACGAAGCGCGTGGCCGGTCGTTTGTAAAGCTCGGCCGGCGTGGCCACCTGCTCCAGGCGGCCCTTGCTGAAGATGCCAATGCGGTCGCTCATGGACAGGGCTTCGTGCTGGTCGTGCGTGACGAAGATGAAGGTGATGCCCAGTTTGCGCTGCAGGCTCTTGAGCTCACTCTGCATCTGTTCGCGCAGCTTGAGGTCCAGCGCGCCCAGGGGTTCGTCCAGCAGCAGCACCTGGGGCTCGCTGATCAGGGCGCGCGCCAGGGCCACACGCTGGCGCTGGCCGCCCGAGAGCTGGGGTGGCTTGCGCTGGCCCACGTCGGGCAGTTGCACGGTCTCCAGCAGCTGCTGGGCCTTTTTCTCGCGGGTGGCACGGTCCACACCGCGCACCATGAGGCTGTAGGCCACGTTGTCCAGGATGCTCATGTGCGGAAAGAGCGCGTAGTCCTGGAACACGGTGTTGACCGGACGGGCATAGGGGGGCAGCTGGCTCACGTCCTGGCGATGGATGGTGATGTGGCCGCTGGTGGGCAGGGTGAAGCCGCCGATCATGCGCAGGCAGGTGGTCTTGCCCGAGCCCGAGGGGCCCAGCAGGGTGAAGAACTCGCCGGCCTGGACATCCAGGTCGACACCGGCCACCGCATGGACGGTCTTGCCCGCCGAACGAAACACGCACGAGACATCGCGCAAACTCACAGCCGAAGTCATCGGAAACACTCTTTCGCGAGAGAAATACAGGGGAAGGGGCTGGCGCACACGCGCCAGCCCGTTCAGACGCTCAAGTGCGGATCAACGGCCGCCGAGGACGGCGATGTAGTCCGAGACCCACTTGTGGTACGGGACGCACTGGTTGTTCTGCGTCTTGCACTGGCTGGTCGGCGTCTTCCAGAAGGAGATGCGCTCGAAGTCGTTGTAACCCTGGCGTGCGCAGCCCTCGTCGCCCAGCAGCTTGTTGCCCTTGCAGGCAGCGGGAACGGCCGGCACCGAGCCGAACCAGGCCGACAGGTCACCCTGCAGCTTGGGGTTGAGCGAGTGCTCCAGCCACTTGTAGGCGCAGTTGGGGTGCTTGGCGTCGGCGTGCATCATGGTCGAATCGGCCCAGCCGGAAGCGCCTTCGACCGGCACCACGGTGGCGATCGGAGCCTTCTTGGAGCCCAGGATGTTGGCCTGGAACTGCCAGCTGCTGGAGGCGACCACGCCTTCGTTGGTGAAGTCGTCGATCTGCACGAAGGCGTCGTGCCAGTACTTGCCCACGATCTTGCGCTGAGCGCGCAGCACCTCGAGCGCGGCCTTGTACTGGGCCTCGTTCAGCTCATAGGGGTCCTTGATGCCCAGGGCCGGGTTCTTTTTCATGAGGTAGAGCGCGGCGTCGGCGATGTAGATCGGGCCGTCGAAGGCCTGCACGCGGCCCTTGTTGCTCTTGCCGTCGGGCAGGGTCTGCTCTTCGAACACCACGCTCCAGCTGGTGGGTTTCTTGTCGCCGAAGACCTTGGTGTTGTACATCAACACGTTCCAGCCCCACTGGTAGGGCACGCCGTAGTGGGTGTTGCCCTCGAAGTGCCAGGGGGCCTTCTGCAGGCGCGGGTCGATGTTCTTGTAGCTGGGGATCAGGCTGACATTGATGGGCTGCACCTTCTTGCCGCGGATCAGGCGGGTGCTGGCGTCGCCCGAGGCGGTGACCAGGTCGAAGCCGCCCTCGTTCATCAGGGCCACCATTTCGTCGGAGGTGCCGGCGGTCTTGACGTTGACCTTGCAGCCGGTGGCCTTCTCGAAGCCGGTCACCCAGTCGAATTCCTTGACGGTGGCGCCGCGCTCGATGTAACCGGCCCAGGCCACGATGTCGACCTGGCCCTCGCCCTTGCCGATTTTCTGGACCATCTTCTGCGCCTGGCTGGCGCTGGCCAGGGCCAGCATGCCGGCGGCAATGGCCGCGTACTTCAGTAGCTTCATGTCTTCTCCACTTTTTCGGGTTGATCGGATTCCAGCCGGGCTGGGGCTTCGCTTGATGGCGTTGTTCATGCGCCGGAGGCAAAAAGCAAGGCCAATGTAGCCTTGACGTTTTAGCCTGCACAGTTCAATATTCGGTGTCCTGTCTATCTAAAAAATAGATATCAAGGGTTAACCCCCTCATTTTGCGCACCAAAATGCAGCGCCACATCACCCTGAGACAGTTCCGCTACTTCCTGGCGGTCTCGGAAACCGCCTCGGTCGCGGCAGCCGCACGCATGATCAATATTGCGCAGTCGGCTGTGACCAAGAGCATCCAGGAGCTGGAGGACGCCCTGGCCGTCAAGCTTTTCGAACGCACCACCAAGGGGATGGTGCTGACCCAGGATGGGCACCGTTTTCAGGCGAGCGCGCGCAAGGTCATCGCGGCGGTGGCCGAAGCCGGGCAACTCGGGCGTGGCAAACCCGAGACACTCTCGGGCAGCCTGACCATAGGTGTGACCAGCCTGGTGGCCGGTTATTACCTGGCCGACCTGTTCGCGCGTTTCCAGCGCTCGCACCCCTCGGTCACGATCTCGGTGGTGGAAGACGCGCCCCAGTTTCTGGAGCACCTGCTGATCAACGGCGAGGTGGACCTGGCCATCATGGTCTCCAACGCCCTGGGCGACCCGCAGGCCCTGGAGGTAGAGGCACTGACGCGCTCGCCCAACCGGGTCTGGATGGCTTCGGGCCACGCCCTGGCCGACAAGGCCGAGCTGAGCCTGCAGGAGTGCGCGGCCTACCCCCAGGTGGTGCTGGAGGCGGACCGGGTGGAAAGCGTGCTCAACGCCCTGTGGGCCCGCCACGGCCTGCACCCGCCAGTGCTGATGCGCAGTACCTCGCTGGAAGCCGTGCGTTCCCTGGTGGGCATAGGCGCGGGCATCGCCCTGCTGCCGGACTTCCTCTACCGCCCCTGGACGCTGGACGCCGAGCACGTGGAGGCACGCAGCCTGCGCGACGCCGCGCCCAGCATCGACGTGGGCCTGGTCTGGCGTCGCGGCTCGCGCAGCCGTCCGGTGGTGACCGAGTTCATCGAGCTTGCCCGCGAGCAGTCGCGCAGCCATCGGGGGCGCTGAAGCCCTGCGGTTCGGGAGAGGGCGGTGCCAAATTTATAATCAGGCCCATGACCACCTCCACTCCCGCTGTTCCGACCATGTCCGTGGCGGACATCCGCAAGACTTTTCTCGACTTCTTTGCCGCCAAGGGCCACACCGTGGTGGCCTCCAGTCCGCTGGTGCCGGGCAACGACCCGACCCTGATGTTCACCAACTCCGGCATGGTGCAGTTCAAGGACGTGTTCCTGGGCAGCGACAAGCGCTCCTACGTGCGCGCCGCCTCGGTGCAGGCTTGCCTGCGCGCCGGCGGCAAGCACAACGACCTGGAGAACGTGGGTTACACCGCACGCCACCACACTTTCTTCGAGATGCTGGGCAACTGGTCCTTCGGCGACTACTTCAAGCGCGAGAGCCTGAAGTGGGCCTGGGAGCTGCTGACCGAGGTCTACCAGCTGCCGAAAGATCGCCTGCTGGCCACGGTCTATGCCGAGGACGACGAGGCCTACGACATCTGGACCAAGGAAATCGGCCTGCCGCCCGAGCGTGTGATCCGCATCGGCGATAACAAGGGCGGCCGCTACAAGTCCGACAATTTCTGGATGATGGCCGATACCGGCCCCTGCGGCCCCTGCTCGGAAATCTTCTACGACCACGGCCCCCACATCGCCGGCGGCCCCCCGGGCAGCCCTGACGAAGACGGCGACCGCTACATCGAGATCTGGAACAACGTGTTCATGCAGTTCAACATGGACGAGAGCGGCGCGGTTACGCCGCTGCCCGCGCCCTGCGTGGACACCGGCATGGGCCTGGAGCGCCTGGCCGCCATCCTGCAGCACGTGCACAGCAATTACGAGATCGACATCTTCGCCGCGCTGATCAAGGCCGCCGGCCGCGAGACCGGTACGAAAGATCTGACGAACCCCTCGCTCAAGGTCATCGCCGACCACATCCGTGCCACCGCCTTCCTGGTCAGCGACGGCGTGATCCCCGGCAACGAAGGCCGTGGTTATGTGCAGCGCCGTATCGTGCGCCGCGCCATCCGCCACGGCTACAAGCTGGGCCAGAAGAAGCCTTTCTTCCACAAGCTGGTGGCCGAACTGGTGCGCCTCATGGGTGACGCCTACCCCCGCCTGAAAGAGCAGGAGCAGCGCATCACCGAGGTGCTCAAGGCCGAGGAAGAGCGTTTCTATGAAACGTTGGCCAACGGCATGGAGATCCTGGACGCGGCCCTGGCCAACGCCAAGGTGCTGCCCGGCGAGGTGGCCTTCAAGCTGCACGACACCTATGGTTTCCCGCTCGACCTCTCGGCCGACGTCTGCCGCGAGCGTGGCCTGAGCGTGGATGAGGCCGGCTTCAAGGCTGCCATGGAGAAGCAGAAGAACCAGGCCCGTGCGGCCGGCAAGTTCAAGATGGACAAGGCGCTCGAGTACACGGGCGCCGGCAACCAGTTCGTGGGTTACGACAAGCTCGAAGCATCGGCCAAGATCGTGGCGCTGTATGTGGACGGCACGCCGACCGCCGTGCTCAAGGCCGGCCAGAATGGCGTCGTCGTGCTCGACACCACCCCCTTCTACGCCGAGAGCGGCGGCCAGGTGGGTGACGAGGGCGTGCTGACCAGCGGCTCGGCCCGCTTCGACGTGGGCGACACGCAGAAAATCAAGGCCGATGTCTACGGCCACCACGGCACCCTGGCCCAGGGCACGCTCAATGTGGGCGACCACGTGACGGCCCAAGTCAACCTGCTGCAACGCGCCGCCACCATGCGCAACCACTCGGTCACCCACCTCATGCACAAGGCCCTGCGCGAAGTGCTGGGCAGCCACGTGCAGCAGAAGGGCTCGCTGGTGAACGCCGAGCGCACCCGCTTCGACTTCGCGCACAACGCGCCGGTGACGGAAGCCCAGATCCGCGCGATCGAGGCCCAGGTCAACGCCGAGATCCTGGCCAATGCCGCGACGCAGGCGCGCGTGATGGATATCGAGTCCGCGCAGAAGACCGGCGCCATGATGCTCTTCGGCGAGAAGTACGGCGACAGCGTGCGTGTGCTGGACATCGGCAGCAGCCGCGAACTCTGCGGCGGCACCCATGTGCAGCGCACGGGTGACATCGGCCTCTTCAAGGTCGTGGCCGAGGGTGGTGTGGCTGCCGGTGTGCGCCGCATCGAGGCGGTGACCGGCGCCAACGCGCTGACGTATCTGCAGCAGCTCGAAGACACGGTGACACAGGCCGCCGGCACGCTCAAGGCGCCGAGCACGGAGCTCAATGTCCGCCTGGGCCAGGTGCTGGACCAGGTCAAGGCGCTGGAAAAGGAAATCGCCGCGCTCAAGGGCAAGCTGGCTTCCAGCCAGGGCGACGACCTGGTGACGCAGGCGGTGGACGTGAAAGGCCTCAAGGTGCTGGCCGCCCGCCTGGAAGGTGCCGACGCCAAGACCCTGCGCGACACCCTGGACCAGCTCAAGAACAAGCTCAAGAGCGCGGCCATCGTGCTGGCCGCCGTCGACGGCGACAAGGTGCAGCTGGCCGCCGGCGTGACGGCTGACAGCATGGCGAAGGTGAAGGCCGGTGAACTGGTCAACTTCGTGGCCCAGCAGGTCGGCGGCAAGGGCGGCGGCAAACCCGACATGGCCATGGCCGGCGGCACCGACGCGAGCAAGCTGGCCGCGGCCCTGGCCAGTGTGCAGGGCTGGGTGTCGGAAAAACTCTGATGCAGCGGCGTGAACTGCTCGGGCTGGCGCTCGGGGCCGTTGCGGCACCGGCGTTGGCACAGCGTGGCTACGACGTGGCGCCCTGGCCTGCCAGCCGGCCTGCACCGGCGCTGCAGGCGCTGGACCTGCAGGGCAAGACCTGGACCCTGGCCGAGTTGCGCGGTCGCGCCGTCGTGCTGAACTTCTGGGCCACCTGGTGCCCGCCCTGCCGCGCCGAGATGCCTTCGCTGCAGCAACTCGGTGAGATCTACGGCCCCGAGCAGTTGCTGGTGCTGGCCCTCAACGTGGGCGAAGGCCCGCGTCGCATCGCGCAGTACCTGCAGTCCAGCGGCCTCAATCTCACGGTGCTGCTGGACCCGAAGAGCGAGGCCGCCAAAGCCTGGGGCGCCAATGTGCTGCCCACGACCATCCTGATCGACGCCGAGGGCCGGCCAAGACTGCGCGTGCGCGGTGAGGTGGACTGGAGCGGCCGCGAGGCGCAGGCCATGGTGGAGCCCCTGCTGCGCGTGCGGACTAAGCCCGGCGTTTCGAGCTGAAGCGCTGGCTGATCCAGCGCGATAACGGCGCCTCGATGCGGCGCTCGAACACGAAGGCCAGCGCCACGCTGGCCAGCACGCTGAGGACCAGCGCGGCCACGGCCTCGCCCGCCTGGTCGCCACCCGTGCGTGCGTACAGCGCATTGCCCAGCATCAGCACCGGGAAGTGCACGAGGAAAAGCGCGTAGGACGTGCGGCCCAGCGCGTGCAGCGGCCGTGCGATGGCCGTTGGCAGTGCGTTCCCCGCATCCGCTCGTCGTGCCAGCACGATCAGCAGCAGGGCTACGCCCAGCGCCAATGCGATGCGGGTGCGCCAGTCCAGCAGCAGGGCCAGTGCGCCAAGTCCGGCCAGCAGGCCCAGCCAGCGCAGCGCATGGGGCGAGCGCGCCGCCCACCAGGCCAGCGCACCGAGTGCATAGCTGCCGAAGAAATAGGGCGCCCAGTCATCCCAGCCGGCGTCGCGGTTGAAATGCAGCAGCGAGGCCAGCATGAGCCCGGCCACCAGCCACAGGGCCGGTGCGGGCCGCGCGCTGCGCTGGCCCAGCCACAGCAGCAGCGCCAGCAGGGCATAGAGCTGCAGGTCGATGGCCACGTACCAGACCCCGGCCGACAGGGCTTCGGCATCTACCACGTCATGCAGCAGGAACAGGTGTGCCAGGGCCTGGCCCCAGCCTGGCGCGGCGGGGATGAAGTCGGCGTTCAGCCAGCTGCGCACCATGGCGGCAGCGGCGACGGCCAGCAGCATGGCCACGCCGAAGGGCAGGGCCAGGCGCAGGTAGCGCAGCAGCACGGCGCGTCCCAGATCGTCGGCGTCACCTCGCATGGCCGGCTGCAGGCCTTGCATGGCCAGGTAGCCCCCCAGCACCAGGAAGATCTGCACCGCCATGCGGGCGTAGTCGTAGAGCCAGCCCATGAGTGCGGGGGCGGCGAGGGCCGCCGCGTCGGCCAGCGGGCCGTAGGCCGAGAAGTGGTGCAGCACGATGAGCTGCGAACCGATGCACTTGAGCGCATCGATGTGCGTCTGCCGCGTCAGCATGACAGATCAGGTTCGGGGGATGGGCATGTCCGAGGTGCCGGGGCGCACCCAGCGCGCGAACTCGCGTGTGGTGTCCATGCAGCCGCCGGCTTCGGTGTAGACGCCGCGCGGCTCGCGCCAGCGGGTCATGCGTGCCATCACCTGTGCCAGTTCGTCCGGGTTGGCAAGCGTGGCCTCGATCAGGGGCTCAATGCGCACTTCGTCGATCTGCGACTCACCCTGTTCGTCCTTGTACAGGCCGTGGCGCCAGTGGTAGATCTCCACGCACTTGCGCGTGAGGGTGTAGGGCTGGTGCTGCTTCCAGAAGTTCGTGAACAGGCCACCGCCCAGGTACATGACCCAGGAGCCCTCGAAACCGCAGGCGTCGGCCGAGGCCTCGTCGGGGTTGCGGAACCAGACGCGGTCGCCCGGCACGTAGTACAGCGGCGGCACCGGCTGCTCCAGCGAACCCTGCTCGCGCAGGAACACGGTGTGGAACTCCTCGGACATGATGGCGCGCTGGCGCCAGACCTCCTGCAGGCGCTCGAACAGCTCGGTGTTGCTGCGTGCCAGTTCCTGGGCAATGCCCAGCAGGGTGACGTATTCGGTGGCGCGGTAGCAGGAGAAGGAGTAGAGCCGGCCCGAGACTTCGGGCTGCGTGGTCTTGATCAGGGCCTCGATCAGCGGCACGCCCGGCAGCAGGGTGAAGCCCCGGTCCTCGTCGTAGGTCCAGCAGTCCTGCGGGCGCTCGGCGGCATTGGTGTCGAAGGCCAGCGTGGTGCGCCGGGCTGCCTGGACGATGTTGCGCCGGATGTGGAGGGCCGATTCGAACTCGTCCAGGCTGGGGAAGTCCAGGCCGGTCGGGCTCATGAGCATGGTGACCAGGATCTCGCGTTGCAGATCGGTCTCGCTGTCCAGGGTGCGCAGGCCCAGGGTGTGGGCCAATTGCATGGTGTTGTGGCCCGGTGCCCAGGTCTGGGTGGCGGGGTGGTCCAGCCAGAGCCGCACCCCCTGGCCCTGCGGGTCCTGGCCGGCTTCGGCATGGATCTGTGCTGCCAGGTCGGTGGCGCCCAGCCGCTCCAAAAAGACACGGCGCACGCTCTCGGTACTTTGGGTGCCCTGGCCGCGCAGCAGGATGCCGCGACTGACGGGCCCTTGCCCTGTCTGCTCCATCGTGGTGTAGGTCTCCAGCAGCTTTCTCATAGGTATGGCTATCAATATACCCCATGCATTGTGGGGTTTAGCTTGGGGATTACTCCGGGGTGGGGCCACCTCGATAATCTGGGCAGCCACGGCTATTCCAGTCGTGCGCACGTCGTTCCGGAGCACCTTGACCTGCGCCGGCGGCGTTACCCCCACCATGACGGAGCTCTCTAAATGACCACCGAACGTCGAACCTTCCTGAAGAACGCAGCCAGCCTGTCGGCCGCCTACACGCTGCCGGCCCTTGGCCTGGCGCAGACCGCGCCGGCGCAGCGCCAGTTCAACCCGCAGCCCGGCGCCTGGCGTACCTTCGAGGTCACCACCCGCGTCGACATCCAGCAGGCCGAGGGCGTCACCCATGTCTGGCTGCCGGTGCCTTCGGTCGACAGCGACTGGCAGCGTTCGCTCGACAGCAGTTATGCCAGCAATGGCAGCACCCGCATGGGCAGCGACGCCGTTTATGGCGCGCGCCTGCTGCACGTGACGTTCGCGCCCGGCGAGAAAAACCCCTGGGTCGAGCTGAGCACCCGCATCCAGACCAATAACCGCGCCGTCGACTGGAGCGTGAAGACGCCGGCGCCGGAAGCCGCGAGTACCCTGCAGTTCTGGACCCGACCCACGGCCCTGCTGCCCACCGACGGCATCGTGCGCAAGACGGCCCTGGAGGCCACCCGTGGCGCGAAGACCGACGTCGAGAAGGCCCGCGCCATCTACGACTGGGTGGTGGCCAACACCTGGCGCGAGCCCAAGGTGCGCGGCTGCGGCGAGGGTGACATCAAGACCATGCTGGAGACCGGCAATCTGGGCGGCAAGTGTGCCGACCTGAACGCCGTCTTTGTCGGCCTGTGCCGTGCCGTGGGCCTGCCCGCACGCGACGTCTACGGCCTGCGCCTGGTGCCTTCGGCCTTCGGCTACAAGGAACTCAGCGGCAACCCGGCCAGCCTCAAGGGCGCCCAGCACTGCCGCGCCGAGGTCTACCTCAAGGACCATGGCTGGGTGGCCATGGACCCGGCCGACGTGGCCAAGGTCATGCGCCTGGAAACGGCGCAGTGGATCAAGAACACCAGCGACCCGGTGGTGGCTCCCGTCAACCAGGCCCTGTTCGGCGGCTGGGAAGGCAACTGGCTGGCCTGGAACATGGCGCATGACGTGGCCCTGCCGGGCGCCCAGGGCCCCAGGCTCGGTTTCCTGATGTACCCGGTGGCCGAGACCGCCGACGAACGCCTGGACTCCTACTCACCCGACGCCTTCAAGTACCAGATCACGGCGCGCGAGATCAAGGCCTGAGTCACTTCAGCCGGGATAAAAAAAGGGCGCCATCGGCGCCCTTTGCAATTCCCTCTGGAAACCCCCTCTCCCCCTCACACCTTCAATTGCGCAGCCGTCCGTTACGCGTGACCATGGCCAGTTCCACATACTTGCTGCCGTGGTTCTGCTCCGGGCCGTACTGCACGGTATACCCACCGACGTCATAGGTCCCCAGGTTGCGCAAGGCGGCCAGCAGGGCCTTGGCGTCACCCGGGCGCTTGCTGCGGCGCATGGCTTCGGTCAGCACCTTGGCGCCGATGCAGGCCTCCAGGTGCGTGCTGTTCATGGCCTTCTTCACGCCGGCATCCTGCAGGGCCTTGCCGCACTCACGGATGATGGGCAGGGAGGCGGAGGTGTTGGGCACCACCTGTGAAATGGAGGCGCCGGCGCCGGCCTCGCCCGCCGCGTCGATGTACTGCTGGGCCCCGACGAAGGACAGGCTGGACATGGGCACGTAGAGCCCGCGTGCGGTCAATTGCTTGCTGATGTCGGCGGCCGGGCCGGAGAGCACGGTGTTGATGATGACCTCGGGCTTGAGGGCCATCAGGGCATTCATCCTGGCCGCATCGATGCCTGCATTGCGCTGCAGGGCGAAGGCCTTGGGGGTCTTGCCCTGGCGGACCAGGTAGTCGGTGACCACGCCCAGGTTCTGCACGCCGACCTCGTCGTCGTAGTGCACCACCACCACCTGCTTGAGGCCCAGGCTGGTCCAGAAGGCCAGCATCTTTTCGAGTTCGTCGCCGTAGGAGGCGCGCAGCGTGTAGACCACGGGGCTGGCCTTGCGCACCGGGTTGGCGCCGGAGAAGGGGGCGTAGAACAGCACGCCGGCCTTCTCTGCCTGGGGCATGGCGTCCAGGCTCAGCGTGGCCGAGCCGTAACCGAACAGGGCCACCAGGCCCTTGGTCTGCAGCAGCTTGCCGGTGTTCTCGCCGGCGATCTTGCGCTGGTTCTGGTCGTCCAGGGTGAGCAGCTCGACCGGGGCACCGGCCACGCCGCCCTGGGTATTGATCATCTTGAAATAGGCCTGGGCGCCGTCGCGGATGTCCTGGCCGAACACGGCATTGCTGCCGGACAGCGGCGCGGACTGGCCGACGATCCAGGCGTTCTGGGCCTGGCTGTGAGCACCCAGCAGCAGGCCTGCGGCACACAGCAGGCTGGTGACTGCGCGGCGATGGAAGAACTGCTTGTTCATGAAGAACCCCGGTCAAAAGAGTGAATGCCTGTATCGTGCGCGCCAGTTTGTTTCAGGACTAGCCCCGAAACAGAAACACCTGTATGCAGATGTACGGCGCTGTAAGAAAGTGTTGCAAAACGCCTGCCAGGAAGCAGGCGCCGGGGCCGCACCCTATCGCGGTTTCCAGTCGATAACGACAGGCTGTTCGGAGCGCAGGATGGCGGATACCGGGTCTGCCATGGCGAGGCTCCGGGCCAGATGGGCCGCGCCGCTGGCCGTGAGGTGCCCCCGGTCGTAGATCATCAGCTTCTGACCCTGGAAGAGGGGGCAGGCCGCGCCGCGGCAGAAGAGGGAGATCTTGTCCACATAGCTGATGCCCTGTTCCAGCGCAAACGCGCGCATCGCGGCATTCAGGGAGACATTGCGCTGCTGGAAGCTTTGCTGGACATGGTCGTCGAAGGCGGTCGGGGGCGCGTAGTCGGAGAGGATGCGATAGACATCCTTCTTGAAGGTCAGCGAGGGACCGACCATCGCGATCTTCGGGACGTACTGCTTGTAGTGCGTGATGTCCGGCGCGATTTCTTCGAAGGAGCCTGGCCAGCGGGAGGTCAGCATCACCAGGTCGACAGGGTGGGTCCGGACATGCGCCATCGCGCCGTGCACCACCTTGCCGCAAAGGGTGTCGGGTTTCTGGTAGCGCTTCGAGATGGGAATGCAACCGCCATCGATGAAGGGCACGAAGGTGATGTCGGGGTAGGCCATGGTCAGGGCCTGGTGGACATTGGCCGCGTGGCTGTCCCCCACCACCAGTACGACCCGCTTGCCCGATGGGGCGTCAGCGACTGTCTTGCCACAGCCGCCGCCGGCCAGGCGCCCGCCGGAGCAGAAGGCCTCCTGGTTGTTCACGGCGTTCGAGTCTTCCCGGATCTGCTGGAGCTCAGCCGAGTCCTTGCGCAGCTTGGGGATCAGCAAGGCGAGCTGGGCGGCCTCTTCCTGGCCCAGCGCGAAACTCAGGCGCATTTCCTGTTCCTGCGCCGTGGTGCTGGCGGGCTTCTGCTGCAGCAGCTTGCCCAGAGCGATGCGCCCATTCACCTCCCTGAAATCCAGGCCGTTGCGCTTGTAGGCATTGAAGCCGAGGTAGCCGATCAGGGCCAGCATCACCAGCAAAACCACGGGCACGGCGGGCGAGCCCATGCGCCGCGCGGGTGTCTCCACCAGGTGGTAGCCGATCACGGCCAGGGCAAAGCTCAGGCCCAGGGTGGCCAGGATCAGGGCCGGGGCCGGATCCACGACCAGCTCGTTCAGGAAGAACAGGGCGGGCCAGTGCCAGAGATAGAAGGAGTAGCTGGTCAGTCCCACGAAGACCAGGGCCTTGTGGCTGAGCGCCGTGCGCAGCGCTGCCGATTCGGCTGCGCCCATCAGCAGTGCTGCCGTGCCCAGGCAGGGCAGCAGCGCCAGGTAACCCGGGAAACCCGCGTCCTTGTCGATCAGCAGGCAGGCGCAGACCAGCAGGACGAGTCCCGTCCAGGCCAGCAGATCGGCGAGGCGCCCCGTGATGCGGTATTTTCGCGTGAGCAGGACGGCGATGCCGCCCAGGGACAGTTCCCAGAACCGCGTGGTAGGCAGGTAATAGGCGGTGCTGGGGTCGCTGCGCGTGAGGTGGATGCCGTAGACCAGCGAGGCCAGGGAAATCACCAGCAGGAGCTTGAGCAGGGCGCCATCGTCCATCTTGCGGACCTGCCTGGCGTACACCAGCAGGACCGGCCAGACGAAATAGAACTGCTCCTCGATGGCCAGTGACCAGAGGTGCAGCAGAGGCTTGGCGCTGGCGTCCACATCGAAATAACCGGACTCGCCCAGGTAGACGAAGTTGGAGATGAAGCCTGCCGCAGCGGCCATGTGCTTGCCCAGGGTGGCGTAGGCATCGGAATACAGCACAAACCAGCCGAACAGAAAGGAGCTGGCCAGCACGACGGACAGGATGGGGAAGATGCGCTTGATCCGCCTGGCGTAGAAATGCCGGAACGAAAACCGGCCCGCATCCAGGTCGGAGACGATGAGCCCGGTGATCAGGAAGCCGGAAATGACAAAGAAGATGTCGACCCCTACAAAGCCGCCCGGCAGGAGCTGCGGGAAGGCATGGAAGACGACGACGGCAAGGATGGCAATGGCACGCAGGCCGTCGATGTCAGCGCGGTAGGTCGTGGTCATGGAGGGTGATGGGGGTTTTTGTTATCGACGGGGCCGCGCCCAGCCCGCGCGCCTGAGGGCACGCGGTCACCGTGGGATTCTAATGAGGGTCCGCTCCGCCTTGGAGCGGCGGCGCAGAGCCGGCGCAGAGCCGGCGCAGAGGGGCCGGTGCCACCTGGCACTCGGCCGGGGGCTATCGGACTCAGTTGCGCAGCTTGCCGCCGCGCGTGACCATGCCCAGTTCCACGTACTTGCTGCCATGGTTCTGTTCCGGACCATAGCTGACGGTGAACCCGCCGGTGTCGTAAGTGCCCAGGTGACGCAGGGTACTCAGCAGGGCTTTGGCGTCGCCGGGCTTCTTGCTGCGGCGCATGGCCTCGGTCAGCACCTTGGCGGCGATGCAGGCTTCCAGGTGCGTGCTGTTCATGGCCTTCTTCACGCCGGCATCCTGCAGGGCCTTGCTGCATTCGCGGATGACGGGCAGCGAGGCGCCGGTGTTGGGCACGACCTGGGAGATGGATACGCCGGCCCCGGCTTCGCCGGCCGCGTCGATGTACTGCTGCGCGCCCACGAAGGACAGGCTGGACATGGGGATGTACATGCCGCGCGCCACCAGCTGCTTGCTGATCTCGGCGGCCGGGCCGGAGAGCACCGTGTTGATGATGACTTCAGGCTTGAGGGCGGCCAGCTGCGTGAAGCGGGCGTCGTCCAGCTTGGCATTGCGCTCCAGGGCGAAGGCCAGCGGCTGCTTGCCCTGGCGCGCCAGGTAGTCCTTGACCACCCCCAGGTTCTGGATGCCGACCTCGTCGTCGTAGTGCACCACCACCACCTGCTTCATGCCGAAGCCGGTCCAGAAGGCCAGCATCTTTTCCAGCTCATCACCGTAGGAGGCACGCAGGGTGTGGACCACGGGGCTGGGTTTGCGCACGGGATTGGCACCCGAGAAGGGGGCGAAGAAGAGTATGCCGGCCTTCTCGGCCTGGGGCATGGCGTCCAGGCTCAGCGTGGCCGAGGCGTAACCGAAGAGGGCGACCAGGTTGCGGTTCTGCAGCAGCCTGGTGGTGTTCTCGCCGGCGATCTTGCGCTGGTTCTGGTCGTCCAGGGTGATGAGCTCGATGGGCACGCCATTCACACCGCCTTGGGCATTGACTGACCTGAACCAGGCCAGGGCGCCGTCACGGATGTCCTGGCCGAACACGGCATTGCTGCCGGACAGCGGTGCCGACTGGCCGACGACCCAGTTGGACTGGGCCTGCAGGCCGCCATGAAAGAAGATGCCCAACGCGCAAAGTAGCGCTGCAATTTTTGTATTCATAAGCAGTCACCATATAAGTCGCCACGAAAGTCTGAGGCGCCTTATATGGTGACATGCGATTCAGGGTTCGGCGATAGCGTTAGTACTTATGAATGTATCAACCTGTGCATCGCTATAGCCGAACTCTTTGAGCAGTTCACGCGTGTGCTGGCCCAGCAGGGGCGCGGGGCGCGTGACCTGGGCCGGCGTGGCGGAGAAATGGATGGGGCAGCCCAGGGCGCGTGTCAGGCCGGCCTGGGGATGGTCCAGCTCCACCACCATGCCGCGGGCCAGGGTCTGCGGGTGGCTCAGGGCCTCGCCCACGGTGTGCACCGGGCCGGCCGGCACACCGGCTTGGTCGAAGGCGGCCTGCCACTCGGCGCGTGTGCGTGTGCGTAGCACGGCGTTCATCAGGCTCACCAGTTCCTCGCGGTGCGCCATGCGCTCGCTGTTGGTCTTGAAGCGCGGGTCCTCGCGCCACTCGGGATGGCCCAGCACTTCGGCGATGCGCTCCCAGTTGGCCTGGTTGGCGCCGCCGATGTTGATCCAGCCGTCGCTGGCTTCGAAGGCCTGGTAGGGTGCGGTCAGGATGTGGGCCGAGCCCGTCGGTTCGCTCGATTTGCCCGTGGCAAAGAAGATGGCGGCGTGCCAGTAGAGCTGTTGCAGCGCAGCGTCGGACAGCGAGGTGTCGACGATCTGGCCTTCGCCGGTCTTGAGCTTGTGCACGTAGGCGGCCACGATGCCCAAGGCGCCGAGGATGCCGGCGTTCATGTCCGACACTGCATTGCCGTTCTTGGCGGGTGCGCCGCCGGGCTCGCCGGTGATGGACATCAGGCCGGCAAAACCCTGGGCGATCAGGTCGAAGCCGCCTTTTTTTGCGTAAGGCCCGTCGAGGCCATAACCCGTGATGGCGCAGTAGATCAGGCCCTGGTTGATTTTCGAGAGTACCTCGTAGCCCAGGCCCAGCTTGTCCAGCGTGCCGCCGCGGAAGTTCTCCACCAGCACGTCGGCCTTCTCGACCATGCGCAGCAGGATGGCCTTGCCGTCCGCGTGCTTGAGGTCGATGGCGATGCCGCGCTTGTTGCGGTTCATCATCATGAAGGGCGCCGAGACGCCGTTCACCAGCGGGTCGCGGTAGCCGCGCGCGTCGTCGCCGCCGGGCAGCTTCTCGACCTTGATCACGTCCGCGCCCATGTCGGCCAGCAGCTGGCCGCAGGTCGGGCCCGACATGATCTGCGTGAGTTCGAGAACGCGCAGACCGGCCAGGGGGCCTGCTTTCCTGTTCGTCATCAGTTTCCTTTCCAGGCCGGCGGGCGCTTCTCGACGAAGGCGCTCACGCCTTCGCGGAAGTCGGCGCTGCCATAGGCCGCGCGCACCAGATCCTCGCCCTCGGGCAGACTGTGCACGGTCAGGCGGCGCAGGCCTTCCTTGCTGACGCGTTGCGTCACCGGCGCGAGCGCGGCGAGCTTGCCGGTGAGGCGCAACACCGCGGCATCGAGTTCTGCCGGCGCGGCGATCTCCTGCAGGTAGCCGCAGGCCAGGGCCTCGTCGGCGTGGATCATCTCGGCCAGCAGCAGCATGCGCTTGACGCGCTGCATGCCGAAGGCCGCCGACAGTCGCGCCAGGTTGCTCACCGACAGGCAGTTGCCCAGCGTCTTGGCAATCGGCACGCCGAACTTCGCGGTGGGCGTGGCGATGCGGAAATCGCAACCCGTGGCAATCGCTACACCACCGCCCACGCACCAGCCCTCGACCACGGCGACCGTGGGCATGGGCAGGCTACCCAGCAGCTCCATGCAGGCGTCGATCTGGCGCTCGTAGCCCACGCCGTCCTCGCCACCCTGCGCACCTGAACGGAAGTTCTGGAACTGCGCGATGTCGGTGCCGGCCACGAAGGCCTCGCCGCCGGCGCCGCGGAAGGTGACGACACGCACGCTGGTCTCGTCCCTGAGCTGGCGGCAGATGACCATCAGCTGCTCGTACATGGCCCAGGTCATCGCATTGCGCGCCTGGGGGCGGTCAAACAGCACCGAGGCCACACCGGCCTCGATGCTCAGGTGCACGGCACCGTCACTCATGCCGTTACCTCAACGGTAGAAGTATTCAACCAGACCCAGGCCGACGAAAGGCACATAGGTCACCAGCATCAGCACGGCAAACAGCACACCGATGAACCAGACGTTCACGCGCGTCACTTCCCAGACCGAGGCCTTGGCGATCGAGCTGGCCACCATCAGCACGCTGGCCACGGGCGGCGTCTGCTGGCCGATGCCCAGGTTGATGGTGACGATCAGGCCGAAGTGCACCGGATCGATGCCCACCGCACGCACCAGCGGCATGACGATGGGGATCACCAGGATGATGGCCGCCGCCGAGTGCAGGAACATGCCCAGGAAGAGGAAGAGCACGTTGAGCAGGGCCAGCACCACCCACTTGTTGGAGGTGAAGTCCGACACCGCTTGCGCCAGCGCCTGCGGCGCCTGCACTTCGGTCAGGTAGGTGCCCAGCAGGGCGCTGGTGGCCACCAGCAGCATGACCACGGCGGTCTGCGAACCGCCCTCCATGACGGCGGCGCGCAGGTGCTTGAGGTCCAGCTCGCGGTAGATCACCAGGCCGACGAAGAGTGCGGCAACCACCGCCAGCGCGGCGCCCTCGGTGGCGGTCACGACGCCGCCGAAGATGCCGCCCAGGATGATGATGGGCAGGGCAAAGGCCCACAGTGCCTCGCGGCCGGTCTGCAGCACGCGTCGCATGGAGAAGCGCTCGTCACGCGGCAGGTTGTAGCGTCGTGCCAGGAAGCTGGCCATGGCCATCAGCCCGGCCGCGCCGATGAGCCCGGGCACCACGCCGGCCACGAACATCTGCACCACCGAGGTCTCGGCCATCACCGCGTACAGGATCATGGGGATGGAGGGCGGGATGATCACCGCCAGCGTGGCGGCCGAGGACATGGCCGCCGCGGCGTAGGGGCCGGGGTAACCCTTCTTTTTCATGCCGGGGATCAGGATGGAGCCCAGCGCGGCCACGTCGGCCACGGCGGATCCCGAGATCTCGGCAAAAAACAGCGAGGCGCCGATGGACACGTGGGCCAGGCCGCCGCGCACCCAGCCGAAGATGGCCGAGGCAAAGGCGATCAGGCGCTGCGAGATGCCCGAGGCGTTCATGATGGCGCCGGCCAGGATGAACAGCGGGATCGCCAGCAGCGGGAAGTTGGTGGCGCCGTTGTAGATCACCAGCGCCATATTGGGCAGGGAATCGAGCCCGTGGCTGGTCAGCATGGCGATGACGGCAACGATACCCAGCGACACCGCGATGGGCACGTTGATCAGCACCAGCAGCAGCACGGCACCGAAGAGGATGAGCATGGTGGACATGGTTCTTTTTTCCTCGGCGGTTCAGTGCAGGCCTTCGGCCAGCGGGTCGGCCGCGGCGCCCTGGTGGCGCAGCAGGTCGACCAGGTTGAGCGTCTCGGCCAGCAGGATCAGGACCGAGGAGACAGGGATGACGGACTGCACGAAACTCATCGGCACCCAGGGCAGGCTGACCAGCGCATCGGTCGCCAGGATGGGCAGGATGGACAGGCCCACCCAGCCCAGCAGGGCGAAGAAGGCCAGCACCAGCACCTGGCTGAAGACGTTGACCCAGTACTTGGCCTGCGGCGGCAGCTGGTCAACCACCTCGGGGCAGCCGATGTGGCCGCGCTTGACCGAGGCCAGGGCCGAACCGTAGAAGGTCAGCCAGGCCAGCAGCACCGAAGCCACCTCGTCGTACCACACCAGGGACTGGCCCAGGGTGCGGAAGACGATGCCCAGCGTCACCTCGACGGCCAGGGCCACCATGAGGAACATCACCACCCATTCCAGGACCAGGCCGTAGCGCTGTCGGAAACGGTCCAGGGCGCCGCCGCCCATCTGCTTAACGTTGTCGTGCATGTCCGTCGTACCTTCTTATTTGCCCAGGGCCACGGACTTGTCGATCAGCGCCTTGGCGCCGGCGACTTCCTTGCCGAACTCTTCGTAGATGGCCTTGCTGGCCGCGATGAAGGCGTCCTTGTCGACCTCGTTGACCTGGATGCCGCTCTGCTTGAGCTTGGCCAGCAGATCGGTCTCGTCCTTGGCCGCCGTCTCGTAGACATAGGCCTGGGTTTCCCTGGCCGTCGCCTCCAGCACCTGGCGCACGTCTTCCGGCAGGCCGTTGTAGCGGCGCGTGCCCACGGTCAGGTAGGCCGGCGTGTAGACGTGGCCGGAGAGCGAGAGGTACTTCTGCACTTCATGCAGCTTGGCCGAGTAGATCTGGGTGAAGGGGTTTTCCTGGCCGTCCATCACGCCGGTCTGCAGCGCGGTGAACAGTTCGGAGAACTTCATGGGGCTGGGGTTGGCGCCGTAGTCCTGGAACATCTTCACGCGCCACTTGCCCTCGGGCACGCGCAGCTTGATGCCCTTGAGGTCGTCCGGGCCCTTGATCGGACGCTTGTTGTTGGTGATGTGGCGCACGCCGTTTTCCCACACGGCCAGCACCTTCAGGCCCTTTTTCTCGATGGCCGGGGCGATACCGGGCCAGAACACGTCGCGCTCGATGCGGCTCATGTGGGCGCGGTCCTTGACGATGTAGGGCATCTCGAACATGCCGATCAGGTCGACCTCGGAGGACATCACCGTGGAGGGCAGGGCCATGTCGATGGTGCCCAGCTTGAGCTTCTGCACCATCTCCTTGTCGCCGCCGAGCTGGCTGGAGCCGTAGACCACGATCTTGGCCTTGCCGGCCAGCTTGGCGTTGGCGCGGCGGGCGAACTCGTCCGCGCTCTTCTGGAACATCGAGCCGGGCTCGCCCACGTGGCCAAGCTTGAGCTCGATCTGTGCCAGCGCCGGCGTGACGCCGAGCAGGGCGGTGGCGCCCAGCACGGCAGCAGCCGCGATGGCATGGAGGCGCGCGCGCGCGCCCGGGGTCTTGCGGGTATCGGTGGTCATGCTTGTCTCCTCTTTATGGGTCGTCCGTCACTCACACACAGGGCACACTGCGCGGCGGACTCCGCGCGGCACCCAATCAAAAAACAGGATTACGCTGCCTTGCGCTGCGGCAGCGCGGCCGGGTGGCCGGCGTAGTAGTCCATGATGGCCTGCACACCCGAGCCGGCCAGCTTGACGCCGCCGAGCTTCAGGCCCATTTCGCAGGCGGCCACGGTGCCGATCAGCGTCAGGTCGTTGCTGTCACCCAGGTGGCCGATGCGGAACATGCGGCCCTTGATCTTGCCCAGGCCCGTGCCCAGCGAGCAGTCGAAGCGCTCGTAGATGATCTTGCGGATGGCGTCGGCGTCCACGCCTTCGGGTGTCATCACACCGGTCAGGATGGGCGAGTGCACGCTGGCGTCGGCACACTGGATGGGCAGGCCCCAGGCGTTCACCGCGGCGCGCACGCCGGCGGCCCAGCGCTGGTGGCGTGCGAAGACCACGTCCAGGCCCTGGCCCAGGATCATGTCGGCCGATTCGCTCAGGCCGTACAGGAGGTTGGTGTTGGGCGTGTAGGGCCAGTAACCCGTCTTGTTCATCTCGATGATCTCGTCCCAGGCCCAGAAGCTGCGCGGCAGCTTCGCGGTTTTGCTGGCCTCGATGGCCTTGGGCGAGACGGCGTTGAAGCTCATGCCGGGCGGCAGCATCAGGCCCTTCTGCGAACCGCTGATGGAGACGTCCACGCCCCACTCGTCGTGGCGGTAGTCGGCCGAGGCCAGGCCCGAGATGGTGTCGACCAGCAGCAGGGCCGGGTGCTTGGCCGCATCGATGGCCTTGCGCACCGCGGCGATATTGCTGGTCGCGCCGGTGGAGGTTTCGTTGTGCACCACGCACACGGCCTTGATGCTGTGCTGCGTGTCGGCCTTCAGGCGCTGCTCGATCAGGTCGGCCTGCACACCCCGGCGCCAGCTCGCGGGCACGCCGTTGTCGGTGCCCGGGTGGGCGATGACCTCGGCCTTCAGGCCCAGGCGCGTGGCCAGGCGATTCCAGAGGAAGGCGAAGTGGCCGGTTTCGTACATCAGCACGTGGTCGCCGGGCGACAGCGTGTTGGAGAGCGCAGCTTCCCAGGCGCCGGTGCCCGAGGCCGGGTAGATGACCACCGGGTGCTTGGTCTGGAAGATCTTCTGCATGTCGGCCAGCACCTTCAGGCCCAGGGCGCCGAATTCGGGGCCGCGGTGGTCGATGGTGGGCAGGCTCATGGCGCGCAGCACGCGGTCAGGCACGGGTGAGGGGCCCGGAATCTGCAGGAAGTGGCGGCCGGTGGGGTGGAAATCGGTGGTCAGCATGGCAAATAATGAATAAGGAATCCACCCATTTTTTGCATACAAAATTTGTTTGTCAACCAGAAAGACCCTAAAATCGCTTGAAATCAAGATTTTTTTGAATACAAAGCATATCCATGGCTGAAATCCTGACCATGCCGACCGCCCTGCACGGGCAGGTCACCCAGCGCCTGCGCCAGCTGCTGGTGGAGGGCCAGATCGCGCCCGGCGCCAAGCTCAACGAGCGCGAACTCTGCGAGCAGATGAAGGTCTCGCGCACGCCGCTGCGCGAAGCCATCAAGACCCTGGCTGCCGAGGGCCTGGTGGAGCTGCTGCCCAACCGCGGCGCCATTGCCGTGGAGCTGGGCGAGGACGACATCCTCAACACCTTCGAGGTCATGGCCGGGCTGGAAGGCCTGTCAGGCGAGCTGGCGGCGCAGCGCATCACCCCCGAGGAACTGGCCGAGATCGAGGCCATGCACTACGAGATGAAAGCCGCCTACACCCGGCGCGACCTCTCTGCCTACTACCGGCTCAACGCCGCCATCCACCGCGCCATCAACAGTGCCGCCCGCAACCCGGTGCTCACCGCCACCTACCAGCAGGTCAATGCCCGCCTGCAGGCCCTGCGCTTCCGCTCCAACCAGGACGGCGAAAAATGGACCCGTGCCATGCAGGAACACGACCGCATGATCGAGGCCCTGCAAAAACGAGACGGTGCTGCCCTGCGTGCCGAACTGGTGGCCCACCTGGGCCACAAGCGCGACGTGGTGGTCGAGCAAATGCGTACGGCCCAGACCGTGAACGCGAAAAATTGAGTACAGATATGAACGCCCCTCTGCCCGCCAACGTGACGCAAGCTTCCAGGACCTACGAGGCCGTCTCCCGTCTCAGCAATGAAGTGGCCGGCCGCCTGGCCGCGCGCCTGCGCGCCGAAACCCGGGGCGAGGTGCTGTTCAGCCCGGCCGACCGCGGCCGCTACGCCACCGACGCCTCCATCTACCAGGCCATGCCGGTGGGTGTGTTCCTGCCGCGCGAGGCGGCCGACGTGCGCCTGGCGCTGGACATCTGCCGTGACCTCAAGGTGCCCATCGTGCCGCGCGGCGGCGGCACCAGCCAGTGCGGCCAGACTGTCGGCGCGGGCCTGGTCATCGACCACAGCAAACACATGCGCAAGATCCTCGACGTCAACGTCGAGCAGCGCACTGCGCGTGTGGAGCCCGGCCTGGTGCTGGACCACCTGAACGCCGACCTGAAAAAACACGGCCTCTGGTACCCGGTGGACGTCTCCACCAGCGCGCAGGCCACCCTGGGCGGCATGGCCGGCAACAACTCCTGCGGCAGCCGCTCCATCGCCTACGGCAATATGGTGCACAACGTCATCGGCGCCCAGGCCTGGCTGGCCGACGGCGAGCTGCTGAACTTCGGCCGCTACGACCAGGCCAGCGGTCGCGCGCGCCAGATCGGCGACTACGTGCGCGGCCTGGCCGGCCTGCACCGCGACGAGATCGAAGCGCGCTGGCCCAAGGTCTTGCGCCGCGTGGCCGGCTACAACCTGGACATCTTCCACAACCAGAACGAGAAGCCCTACACCACGGACGGCTCGGTCAACCTGGCCCACCTGCTGGTGGGCAGCGAAGGCACGCTGGCGCTCACGCGCTCGCTCTGCCTGCGCTTAAGCGAACTGCCGCGTGCCAAGGTGCTGGGCGTGGTGAACTTCCCCACCTTCTATCAGGCCATGGACAGCGCCCAGCACATCGTCAAGCTGGGCCACAACATGTCGGGCGGGGCGCTGACGGCGGTGGAGCTGGTCGACCGCACCATGATCGAGCTCTCGCTGCAGAACCCGGCCTTCGCCCCCACCATCCGAACCGCGCTCGCGCCCGCCATCAACAACGGCAAGCCTGAGGCCGTGCTGCTGGTGGAGTTCTCGGGCGCCAGCAAGGCCGACATCGCGCCCAAGATCAGGGAACTGGTGGACCTGATGGGCGAGCTGGGCCTGCCCGGCAGCGTGGTGGAGATGATCGACGATGCCCCGCAGAAGAACCTGTGGGAAGTGCGCAAGGCCGGCCTCAACATCATGATGAGCTTGCGCGGCGACGGCAAGCCCGTGAGCTTCATCGAAGACTGCGCCGTGCCCCTGGTGCACCTGGCCGAATACACCAACGCGCTCACCGAGGTCTTCCGCAAATACGGCAGCCGCGGCACCTGGTACGCCCACGCCTCGGTCGGCACGCTGCACGTGCGCCCCATCCTGGACATGCGCCGCGACGGTGCGAAGAAGATGCGCGCCATTGCCGAAGAGGCCAGCGAACTGGTGCGCAAGTACAAGGGCGCCTATAGCGGCGAACACGGCGACGGCCTGTGCCGCGGCGAGTGGATCGAATGGCAGTTCGGCCCGCGCCTCACCCAGGCCTTCACGCAGATCAAGGAATACCTGGACCCGTCCAACCTGCTGAGCCCCCAGCGTTTGATCGATCCACCCAAGATGGACGACACCACGCTGATGCGCTTCCCGCCTTCGTACCGCGTCGTGCCCATCCAGCCCGCGCTGGACTGGAGCGCCTGGAACGTGCAGGCCGACCCGGTGACTGGAGAAACCACCGCCCCCGGCACCGGCGGCGACCCGGCGCTGGGCCTGGCCAAGGCCGTGGAGATGTGCAACAACAACGGCCACTGCCGCAAGTTCGACGCCGGCACCATGTGCCCGAGCTACCGCGTCACGCGCGACGAACAGCACCTCACCCGCGGCCGCGCCAACACCCTGCGCCTGGCGCTCAGCGGCCAGATCGAGGGCCTGGACGGCAAGGATGCCTTGACCAGCGAAGTCGTGCGCGAGGCGATGGACCTCTGTGTTAGTTGCAAGGGTTGCAAACGCGATTGCCCCACGGGCGTGGACATGGCCAAGCTCAAGGTCGAGTTCCTGCAGCACTACAAGACCAAGCACGGCCACACGCTGAAAGACAAACTCGTCGGCCAGCTGCCCGACTACGCGCGCCACGCCGCGAAGATCGCCCCTGTGTTGAACCTGCGCGACAAGCTGCCACTCATGGCCCAGTTCAGCGAAAAGCTCTTCGGCTTCTCGGCCAAACGCAGCCTGCCGCAGTGGAAGAGCCGGCACTTCTTCAACACGCCGGTGCAGAGCGCCACGCGTGAAGAAGTGCTGGCGGCGACGAAACCCGT
This sequence comes from Rhodoferax sp. BAB1, assembly GCF_013334205.1. Lineage (NCBI taxonomy): Bacteria > Pseudomonadati > Pseudomonadota > Betaproteobacteria > Burkholderiales > Comamonadaceae > Rhodoferax > Rhodoferax sp. BAB1. Next base: position 1,101,198 of record NZ_CP054424.1, read on the forward strand.
TGTGCTTTTCGTCGACACCTTCAACGGCTATTTCGAATCGGAAAATGCCCACGCCGCCCTGTTGGTGCTGCAGGCCGCGGGGTACGCCGTGCACGTGGCGAGCAAGGTGCAGCAGGACGGCAAGCATCTCTGCTGCGGTCGCACCTTCCTCTCGGCCGGCATGGTCGACCAGGCCAAGGTGAAAGCGCGTGAGGTGGTGGACAGCCTCTTGCCCTTCGCCGAAAAAGGCATTGCCATCGTCGGCCTGGAGCCGAGCTGCCTCTTGACGCTGCGCGACGAGCTGCTGGTCATGGGCCTGGGCGAGGGCGCGTTACAGATTGCCAAGAGCGCGCTGCTGTTCGAGGAGTTCCTCGCGCGTGAAGCCAAGGCCGGCCAGCTCGAAGCCTTCAAGGCCAAACTCAAACCCGTGAGCCAGCCCGTGCTGCTGCACGGCCACTGCCACCAGAAGGCCTTTGCCGCCGTCACGCCCGTGATGGAAGTGCTCTCACTGATCCCCGGCGCAAAACCGGAACTCATCGAGTCCAGCTGCTGCGGCATGGCCGGCAGCTTCGGCTACGAGGCCGAGCACTACGAGGTGTCCATGCAGATGGCCGAAGCCAATCTGCTGCCGGCCGTGCGGGCCAAAGCGGACGCGATCGTGGTGGCCGACGGCACCAGTTGCCGCCATCAGATCGCCGATGGTGCGCAGCGCGAGGCGGTGCATGTGGCGAAGTTGCTGGCGGGGCAGTTGGCTTAGCGAGTTTGATCCGGCAAGGTTCGCTGGATTGGCGGCTGTCGACCCCAGGCGAAAATGCGCTTCGGTCCAAGGAGGGTCTGATGGGGGATCGTCGGCCAACGGCCAGCCTCGCGAGCATTCCTGAGAGACCTCTTGAGCCGGCGCAGCTGGGAAAGCGGTCAGACACGATCACTACCTTGTACGATGGCCCGGGCGCCTCATGCAAATTCACAGATACAACCATTTCGTCGCTGTTTTCCTGTCCGTGGCCCTGCATGCGCTGCTGATTGTTTTTGCAGGCAATTTCCTGGGCAGATTCATCAGCAAGCCCGAAGCCCCGAAGGCTGAGGAGGAAGTCGTTTTTCTCGAAGTGACGCCAGCATCACCGCAGAAAACGCTTTCAACGCCCCCCGACCCAAGCCCGGGCCCGGCACCTGACCCAACACCCGTTTCCAGGATCCAGGCTCCCCAGAAAACTGCGGTGGCCCTGCCTGCTGTGGACCGTCAGCCGGCGTTCATGGATGCACCCCCCGCACCGACAGCGCAAGAGTGGGCCCTCGCAGCGAACTACACCTTGAAAAACAGCAAGCGCTACCGGTACACCTGGGGGCAGCAAGTCCGAAGCATGATGGGCAGGGCCATCGAAGGGCCGGACCAGGGCATCGTCCGGTTCCGGATTGAAATAGCCCCCGACGGGACCTTGGCACGACTGGAAACCTTGTGGACGACCTCGCAGGTGGCCGAAAATCTCGCGCGCAAGGCCATCGAAAACATGCCCCCGCTTCCCCCGACCCCGACCGGAAAGACCCTGATCTTCGAGAAAACGATTTCGTTCCAACCCTTCGATTCAGACGGTCCGCCCCTGTACAAAAACGACTGCCTGCCCGACCCACCGGCGTTCCGCAATCCGTTCATGTGGGACGGCAAATCGCCACAAGTTCGTACTGTTCCTGTGCCCAGCGAAAAACCCGATCCCGCGGCCCTGGAGGAATGCCTCAAGCAGCTGCCCGAAGATTCCATCGAAGCGGAAGGCGCGCATGACAAGAGACAACTCGAGCAATGGGGTTCGAGCAAGCTGGGCCGCTAGTTACGAGGCCTTGCCGCCGTCATGCCCGTGATGGAACTGCTAGGCTTGTTCCCTGGCGCTAGGCCCGAGCGCATCGAGTCCAGTCGCTACGGCATGGCCGGCACTTCGGCTACGAGGCCGAGCACTACGAGGTCTCCATGCAGATGACCTAGGCGGCGCTGCTGCCGGCCGTGCGCGCCAGGGCAGATGTCATCGTGGTGGATGATGGTACGAGCTGCCGGCATCAGATTGCCGACGGTGCGCAGCGCGAGGCGCTGCATGTGGCGAAGCTGCTGGCGGGATTGCTGAGTTGAGCATTCGTCCGTCATGCTCAGTCGTTCGATAGTCCCGAGTCTATTTCGACTCATTACGGATAGTCGTGGCGGCATAAGCAGACGTTCAACACCGGGGTGCCTCAGGCGCATGCAGTGCGGAAGAATTCTGTTTTGCTTCTTTCGCAAACGCTACGCTTATTGCCCCGAAGCTTGTTGGAGTTTCCACAAGAAATAGCCATTTTTCTCCTTGAGTTCTCCCTCATCTTTCAGCTGGGCGAGCTTTTCGAGAACTAGAGCAGCTCCACTTGAGCCAAGGCTTGCGACCATCGTCGCGTCGGGAGCGCCCAAGAGTGCGGCGCCGTTCAGTCCAATGAGACCGGTCAGCAGTCCTGCCCTTCTCAGGGCTTGAGACCTTTTGATCTTCACTATGGTTTTTCCAACGTCGGCCAAGGCTGCATCTACAAGATCTCTCTGGATGTGGCGCGCTTCGGCAACGAACCCCTCGGTACCCAGCGCAGCCTTGACGCTAGAGACTGATTCGAGCATCGCACGACTGAACGATCTGAACTCATCCTGATGTTCTGTCTTGACTCGAGAGATATCCTGGATGTCCAAGCCATCGAGAAACGGAATGTTGAGAGATAGCAGCGCATGAGTCTGTTCACCACTGAGCCATTCGTAGCGTTGGTGAAAAAATGGCATCGCATTGAAGTAGTCTGGCAAAGACACACCTTCGTTTAGAAATTGCAGCTCCATTTCCAGGGGAGGAATGAACGGCGCATACACTACATTCCCAGTCTCCATGTACGTGCGGCCCTTACCCGCAATCCAACTGACAAACTGTGGAGGAATGAGATTCCATGCTCCTCCGACATACGCAGCGTCGTAACCATTGTTAAGCTTCTTGTGTGTACTGGTCCAATACATTGCCGGCTTTTGAAAAAGTGTTAGCGCTGATGGCTTTAAGTCCTTCAGTTTGTCAATGACCTCGTCGATATAGCCTGGTTTATATCCAGAAACGGGAATGGGAATGTCTTGATACTGCGAACTTTCTGAATTCCATTCCCGGGTGTCTCTAATGATCAACGTGTCTGCAAGCAAGAAGAGCCGTTTGGAAAGACTCTCGAATGTTTGAAACTCGGACACGTTGACTATTAGGCTCAGCCCCGGCTGTGCAGTAAGTGCCGCGGAAAGTGCATTGCTATTCGCCTGATACCAAAACTCGACAAGGCCAGCGAAGTCTTCCGGATCCTTGCCGGTAAAGTCAAAAAGATCTTGTTGGATACGGGAGAGGAGCATGGCTATTCCAGGAGTCCCCATGGGCATGGGCAGGGGTTAGGTCATGTGGTCAGGTCTTGTTTTGTTTGTTGGGGTAGGAATCCTTTTCCGCACGGGCTTCGCTTTGTGTGACAGATATACGAAGAGTTCCAGAGGAGCCTGACCTGGTAGACCAAATAGGACCTCTTGGTCGGCTCGGCAACTCCATACTTCACCTGGCCGCAGAACGTAAGGCAATTTGTTTCCATAGTGCGGTACGAAGGTTGGTCCTGACTGCGATACGGTACCTTTCTTCAATGCTTTCTGGGCCTCGATGCCCATGATCGTCGTTGGCATACTCCCAACGTTAGATAGCTCGATATGGAGATATGACTTAAGTTCTTGCGAGACGCCATGCTCGGTGGATTTTTCCCGGACTACTTCACTGTCTGGGTACCAAGTATTGGCTCGAACAACTAACCGAACAATCGCTGTGCTTCGTGCCCACTTGACCACATCCCAGATCAGGACGGTAGTGGCAACGATAGCTCCCCACCATGCAATGAAGTAAGTGCTGTCCATGTTGACCTCCCCATGTGACGCGACGCAGCACATGGAACTGGCCGCTGAATCGTGTCGTTGTGATTTGGCGTCTTTTATGTGACGGGACGCTCTATTGCCAGCATAAGTATGTCACTAAGGCAGATCGTGCCCGTAGATTTTCGATTTCTGACGAGTTAAGGCGCAGGCCTTGCCTTATCCATTGGCATGTGGCCACGCTGCCCGCAATTCAGCGGGATGATTGCAGGACTATCGACGGATCAGCCGCGCAGCAGCACGTTGATCTGCGCGTCCTTCTCCTCCCAGATGCCAGCCAGCCAGCGGTGGAACTGGCCGCGAAATTCCGGGTCGTCCTCGTAATCCCCCGTGCCGAACTCGGCCGGGATCGGCAGTTGCCGCGCACGCACGATCACCCTGGGCGTGCGGCCGCAGAGGAACTGCCAGAAGGTGGGGGCGCCGGCGGGGTAGACGATGGTCACGTCGATCATGGCGTGGAACTGGTCGCCCATGGCGTTGAGCGCCAGCGCCAGGGCGCCGGCCTTGGGCTTGAGCAGGTGGCGGTAGGGCGAGCCCGAGGCCTGGTGCTTGGCCGGCGTGAAACGCGTGCCTTCGGCAAAGTTCATCACGCTGGTGGGCACGCGGGCGAACTTCTGGCAGGCGCGGCGGGTGGTCTCGCGGTCCTGCCGGCGCAGGTCCGGGTTCTTGCGCAGGGCGGCCTTGCCGTGCCGGCGCATGAAGGGGAAGTCCAGCGCCCACCAGGCCAGGCCGATCACCGGCACGTAGATGAGCTGCTGCTTCAGGAAGAACTTGAGCATGGGGATGCGCCGGTTCATCACGTGCTGCAGCACGAAGATGTCCACCCAGGACTGGTGGTTGCAGTTCACCAGGTACCAGCCCTGGTAGGGCAGTTCGGCCACACCCTGCACATCCCAGCTGGTTTTTTGCGTGAGCCGCATCCAGCCGCTGTTGCAGGCGATCCAGGCGGTGGCGATCGCGTTGAGTGCCGGGTCGATGGCCTGGCGCACGGCCTGGAAGGGCAGCACCAGCTTGAGCAGGGCCAGCGCAAACAGCAGCGCGCACCAGAACAGCGTGTTGATCCCCAACAGCAGGGAGGCGAGGATACCCTTGACGAGGGATGGCAGGAAGCTGAGCATGGGATGGTGAGTAGGCGGGGGGAGGGGGCCGTTGCTGGCCCAAGGGCTGCGCGGCTGCAGCGATGGGCCATTGTGCGCCTGTGCCGGCGGCAGACTCTGCGTTAGATCAGCAATTCCCCAATTCCCCTGGGTTCGTGCACCGCTTGGCTACCCGGGCGCGGGCAAGCGGACCATAATCACCCACAGGGGGCTGGCGCCTGTGGCGCCGGCCTGGTTGGGTTGACTTACACAAGACACAGAAGCTGACGATGAAACGCCTGGATGATTTCCGTTTGCGCATGGGCCAGCAGGAGCTGGTGCCCCTCATGATCGGTGGCATGGGGGTGGACATCTCCTCGGCCGACCTGGCGCTGGAGGCGGCCCGCCTGGGCGGGGTGGGCCATATTTCCGATGCCATGGTCAAGACGGTGAGTGACCGCCGTTACAAGACCAAGTTCGTCAAGGCCAAGCAGGCCCTGTACCAGTACAACGTCGAATCAGCCGACAAGTCGGCCGTGAAGTTCGACCTGGGGGACCTGGCCGAGGCCACGCGCCTGCACGTGGGCAAGACCATGGAGCGCAAGACCGGCGGCGGCCAGGTCTTCATTAACTGCATGGAAAAGCTCACGATGAACGCGCCCAGGGAAACGCTCAGCGTGCGCATGAACAGCGCGCTGGACGCGGGCATCGACGGCATCACCCTGGCGGCCGGCCTGCACCTGGGTTCCTTCGCGCTGATCGAGGGCAACCCGCGTTTTCGTGATGCCAAGCTGGGCATCATCGTCTCTTCGCTGCGCGCCCTGCAGCTCTTCCTGAAAAAGAACAGCCGCCTGGACCGCCTGCCCGACTACGTGGTGGTGGAAGGCCCGCTGGCCGGCGGCCACCTGGGCTTTGGCATGGACTGGGCCCAGTACGACCTGGCCACCATCGTGGCCGAGATCCTGGCCTACCTGAAGCAGGAGCAGCTCAGCATCCCCGTCATCCCCGCGGGCGGCATCTTCACCGGCAGCGACGCGGTGCGTTTCCTGGAGATGGGCGCGGCCGGCGTGCAGGTGGCCACGCGCTTCACCGTCACGCGCGAATGCGGCCTGCCCGACGACATCAAGCAGGAATACTTCAAGGCCAATGAAGAGGACATCGAGGTCAACGAGATCTCGCCCACCGGTTACCCCATGCGCATGATCAAGGGCAGCCCGGGCATCGGCGACGGCATCCGCCCGAACTGCGAGGCCTACGGCTACCTGCTGGACGCCAAGGGCAAGTGCGCCTACATCGACGCCTACAACCGCGAAGTGGCGGCCCATCCCGGTGAGCGCAAGGTCAAGGTGTGGGACAAGACCTGCCTGTGCACCCACATGCGCAACTTCGACATCTGGACCTGCGGCCAGCTGGCCTGGCGCCTGAAGGACACCAGCCTGCGCCACGCCGACGGCAGCTACCAGCTGCTCAGCGCGCAGCATGTGTTCGAGGACTACCAGTTCAGCACCGACAACCAGGTGCGCCTGCCGGTGGCCCAGACGATAGCGAACTGAACGGCCCTGGTGCTGGTGGCCCCGGCAAAAGTGCCTAGAATTTAAGCGGCCTGAGTTGAGTGGTTTCACCCTACACCCGGAGGTGCAGCATGTACAAACGAATCCTGCTTGCGTACGACGGTTCTGCGCCCGGTCAGCAGGCCCTGCTGGACAGCCGCGAAATCGCGCAGTGGAGCCAGGCCGAGCTGACGCTCATCGCCGTGATGCCGCTGCCCATCGTCACCATGGGGCCCGAGGGCGGTGTGTATGACGACTCCCTGGAAGAAAGCGAAAAGCAGCGTTACCAGGCCATCCTCGACGCCGGTTTGCGCCGGCTGAAGGAGGCGGGCATGAGCGCCCGCGGCGAAGTGGTGAAAGGGGACCCGGTGCGCGAACTGGCCCGCACCGCCAGCCGCATCGGGGCCGACCTGATCGTGGTGGGGCACAGGCATCTGGACGGCTGGGCGGCGCGCTGGTGGCAGGGCTCCGTCTCCAAGGCCCTGATCGAGCACGCACCCTGCAGCGTGCTGGTGGTGATCACGCACTGAACACCCCTCGCGGCAAGTCCCCACAAGTCTGCCGGGTCGCCAGCCGCTTGTATCCTTCTTGCCAGAAGAGGAGGAGGCATGGCGCAATTGCAAATCCACCGCGCGCACCAGCTGGGCTGGGAGGGCGCACGCCGGCTGGCGCAGGGCTGGCGGGTGCAGGCCGAGCAGGCCTATGGCCTGCAGTGCACGCAGGAAAGTGGCGAGCATCAGGAGAGCATTTCCTTCGCGCGTCCCGGGCTCAGCGGCCGTCTGCTGGTGAGCGCCGGGGCGTTCGAGCTTGAGGCCCGCCTGGGTTTTCTGCTCAGCGCCTACCGCGATCGCATCGAGTCCGAATTGCAGCAGCGGCTGGACCAGCAGCTCGGGCCGCGCTGAGCTTCAGCGTGCGCTCAGGCCCTGGAAGCAGGTGCGCAGCACCATGTCGATGATCTGCTCGTCATCGAACTGGCCCGTGCTCTTGAGGAAACCCAGCACCGGGTCGCAGGCCCGCGCATAGAGGGTGTAGAGCACCACCACCGAGGGCAGGCCGCGGTCCAGGCTGCCGTCGGCCTGGGCCGCCTCGATCCAGGCACCCAGCCTGTCGCTGACTTCCATCAGGCGGTCCAGATAGCCCTGGTGGCTCATGAGCGCAGCGCGCAGGCTGGAGTTGGCGCTGGGCAGGGTGGGCATGGCGCCGGCCAGCTGCGTCTGCAGCGTCCAGCGCGCCACCGCCTGCAGACGCTGCAGCGGTGTCTGCGTGGGATCGAGTCCTTCGATATGCGCCAGCGCGCGCTCCAGCACACGCACCATGGCGGCGGCGGCCAGGTCCTCCTTGCTGGGGAAGTGGCGGTAGAGGCTGGCCTTGGCAATGCCGACCTCGGCCGCAACCGCATCCACCGTCATGGCGTCGAACCCCTTTTCCGCGAGCAGGCGATTGACCGCCTCGACGATGGCGTCTTCGCGCGCCAGGTGCATCTGCTCGCGAAAGCTGCGCTTGGCTGCGGGTGGGGGTGACTTCAGGGCGGTGGGGCTCATGGTGCTTGTTTGGGGTCGTGGTCAGGCCTGGATGGACTATATCCACACTGACTGGTTTGTTATTATACCGATCAGTATCAAATAATACCAATTGGTTATTATTCGTCTGCGTTCCCCGGAACGTACCCCTTTCCGGGGATCCAACCCGTCTCACCAAACTATGGAGCTGAAGATGAAGAAATTGCTGATTGCCTCTGTGCTGGGCCTGGGCGCGCTGAGCGCCAATGCCGCCGACATCGTCGACACCGCCGTCTCCGCCGGTTCCTTCAAGACCCTGGTGGCCGCCGTTCAGGCTGCCGGCCTGGTCGACACGCTCAAGGGCCCGGGCCCGTTCACGGTCTTCGCCCCCACCGACGAAGCCTTTGCCAAGATCCCCAAGGCCCAGCTCGACGCCCTGCTCAAGGACAAGGCCGCGCTGACCAAGGTGCTGACCTACCACGTGGTGCCGGGCAAGGTGATGGCCGCCAACGTGAAGGCCGGCAAGGTCAAGACGGTGCAGGGCTCCGAACTCACCGTCAGCACCATGGGCGGTGTCAAGGTCGACAACGCCAATGTGGTGAAGACCGACATCGTGACCGACAACGGCGTGATCCATGTGATCGACAGCGTGGTGCTGCCGAAGTAAATCTCAGTGTGCTCCCCGACTTGGCCCCTCTGTGAGGGGCCTTTTTTTTGCGGGCTCGCCGGGGGAGGTGGGGCGCACGGCGTGATGCAGATCTGGCGGGTCTGGATTTATCATTCGAATAAACGTTAGAATGTGCGTATGAAAAAACGCGAACTCAAGGATCTGCTCTACGAACAGGTGGCCCGCATCGGCAAGGCGGTGTCCAGCCCCAAGCGGCTGGAGCTGCTGGAGTTGCTGGCCCAGGGCGAGAAGACGGTGGAGGTGCTGGCGACCGAGTTGAGCATCGACGTCAAGCTGGCCAGCGCCCACCTGAAGGCCTTGAAGGCCGCGCGCCTGGTGGAGCACCGGCGCGAAGGCAAGTACATGGTCTACCGCCTGAGCGGCGAAGACGTGGCCCAGCTCTGGGTGACGCTGCGCCTGGTGGCGGAAGAACACTTGGTGGAGTTGCAGCTGGCGCTGCAGAAGATGGTGGCCCAGCCCGACAAGCTGGCGCAGATGGGCCGTGCCGATCTGCTGGCCCAGGCCAAACGCGGCGAGGTCATCGTGATCGACGTGCGGCCGCAGGAAGAGTACGACGTGGCGCACCTGCCGCATGCGCGCTCCATGCCGGTGGCCGAGATCGAGCGGCGCCTGGCCGAGCTGCCCAAGGGCCGCGAGATCGTGGCCTATTGCCGCGGGCCCTTCTGCCTGCTGTCGGACGAAGCGCAGAAGCTGCTGGCCGGCAAGGGCTACCGCGTGCGCAAGATTCTGGACGGCGTGGCCGAGTGGCAGGCCGCCGGTTTGCCGCTGGAACGCGGCTGAGTCCCCGATTCAAGGAAGGAGCTGTGCCATGGCATCAACCCTGTTCATCCTCAATGAAGCCCCCTACGGCAGCGAGCGCGCCTACAACGCGCTGCGCCTGGCCGGTACGCTGGCGGGCCGCGAAGGCCAGCAGGTGCGTGTCTTCCTGCTGGCCGATGCCGTGGCCTGCGCTCGCGCCGGGCAGAAGCTGCCCGAGGGTTATTACAACGTGGAGTTGATGCTGGGCAAGGTGGCGCGCAATGGCGAAGTGGGCCTGTGCGGCACCTGCATGGATGCGCGCGGCATGAAAGATGGCGATCTGGCCGCTGGCACGAAACGCTCCACCCTCAAGGAGCTGGCCGACTGGACGGTCGAGGCCGACAAGGTACTGGTTTTCTGACGAGATTGATCCTAGGAGAGAGACATGTTTTTCAAGCAACTGGCGACCAAGGAAGCGTCGCTGTCCTATTTCTTCGGGTGCGCAACGGTCGCCAAGGCGGTGGCCGTGGACGTCGTGGCGGGTGATGAGCAATGGTTCATCGATGAGGCGAAAAAGGCCGGGGTGTCGATCACGCACGTGATCGACACCCACGTCCACGCCGACCACTACTCCGGCGGGCGCAAGCTGGCCCAGATGCTGGGTGCGCCCTATTGCCTGCACGAGTCTGACAAGGACTTCGTGAAATTCGACTACATGCCGCTGCGCGACGGCCAGAAGCTGGACCTGGGCAATGTGCAGGTGGAAGTGCTGCACACGCCGGGCCACACGGCCGACAGCGTCTGCCTGCTGGTGACCGACCTGCGCCGCGGTGGCGCGCCCTGGTTCGTGGTGACGGGCGACACGCTCTTCGTCGGCGCCGTCGGCCGCCCGGACCTGGCGGGCCGGGAGCGCGAGATGGCGGGCCAGCTCTACGATTCGCTGCAGGCCAAGCTCATGGGCCTGCCGGCCGACCTGGAGATCTATCCCGGCCACCAGGCCGGCAGCGCCTGCGGCGTCGGCCTGTCTGGTAAACCCTCGTCCACCATCGGCTTCGAGAAACGCTGGAACCCGGCGCTGTCCATGAGCCGTGAGGACTTCATTGCCGAACTCACGCGCGAGATCCCGCCGCGCCCGGCCGACATGGACCGCATGGTCGCGGCCAACATCGCGGCCTGAACGGGCGCACTACAAGCATTCATCGGAGTAAAGATTTGGAAACAGGTTCTGTGAACCTGCCCCTATGGGGCGGGCTGGGGTTGGGCGTGCTGCTCGGCGTCGTTCTTCAGCGCAGCAGCTTCTGCGCGCGCGCCGCGCTGGCCGATGCCTTCGAGGGCAAGGACCAGGCGCGCCTGCGCGCTTTTCTGCTGGCCGTGCTCGTGACCCTGCTGGGCACGCAGCTGTTGGCTGGCTTCGGCCTGGTCGATCTGTCCGGCACGCCTTATCTGCGCGCCGGCATCCCGCTGCTGGGCCTGCTGGTCGGCGGTGTCCTGTTCGGCACCGGCATGATGCTGGCCGGCGGCTGCCCGAGCCGCCTGATCGTGCGCGCCGCGCAGGGGCAGGGCGCGGCCTTGCTGAGCTGGCTGGTCTTCGTGCTGGCCATCATGGCCAGCCTGGAAGGCGTGCTGGCCCCGGTGCGTGAAGTGCTGAGCGGCCCGGCCGTGCAACTGCCGGCCGCGTCGCTGCCGGTTCTGCTGGGTGGTTTGCCGGCCTGGCTGATCACGCTGCTCCTGGGCAGTGCGATCGTGCTGTTTCTGCTGCGCGCACCGCGCCAGTCGGTCTGGTGGGGCTGGCGCCTGCCGCTGGCGGGCGCGCTGGTCGGGTTGCTGGTAGCGGCGAGCTGGTACGTGAGCATTGCCGGTGCCGACGAGTTCGAAACACCGGTGCTCAGTTCCCTGGCCTTCGTGGCGCCGGCGCAGGACCTGCTGCGTTACCTTGCGATGGAGCGCCTGGGTTTCCCGCTGAAGTTCGGTTCGGCCTCGGTGCTGGGTGTTTTCATCGGCGCCTTCGCCAGTGCGGTGCTGGCGCGCCAGTTTGCCTGGGGCCTGCCCACGGGCGCGCAGATGCTGCGCAACCTGGCCGGCGCTGTGCTGATGGCCCTGGGCGGCATCCTGGCCATGGGCTGCACCATCGGCCAGGGCATGGCCGGCGTGGCCACCTTGTCCGTCTCCAGCCTGCTCGTCGTGGTCGCCATGGTGCTGGGCGCCTGGCTGGCCCAGCGTGTGCTGCTGCGCACGGTGCAGGCCTGAGGAGCAGCCCATGAGTGAACTCAGCATCGCCCGCCACGAGGTGCAGGACTATCTGCACGGCATCCGCCACAACCTGGCGCAATTCGTCCACCAACTGCTGCAGGTGCTGCTGGTCGGCCTGACCATCGGCATGATGCGTACCGTGGTGCCGGCGCTGGCCAGCGCCGAGTTCGGTGTGCCCAAGGGCTCCTTCATGCTGCTGATCTCCTTTGTCGTGGCCTTCGGCTTCGTCAAGGGCACGCTCAACTTCGTGGCCGGCCGCCTGTCGGAAAACATCGGGCGCAAGCGCGTGCTGCTGATCGGCTGGCTCAGCGCGCTGCCCATCCCCTTCATGATCCTGTGGGCGCCGAGCTGGGGCTGGATCGTGGCAGCCACCGTGCTGCTGGGCATGAACCAGGGTTTTGCCTGGTCCATGACGCAGACCTCCAAGCTCGACATCACGCGGCCCGACCAGCGCGGCCTGACCATCGGCCTCAACGAGTTCGCCGGTTACGTGGGCGTGGCCATTGCCGGCATCGTCACCGCCTACATGGCCACGGCTTTCGGCCCGCGCCAGGGCCTGCTGATCTTCGGTCTGGTGGTGATCGTCGCGGCGCTGCTGCTGACGCAGTTCTTCGTCAAGGAAACGCTGCCCTGGGCCAAGGCCGAGGGCGCGCGCCATGCCGCCGGCCAGGCCACCGGCCAGGCCACCGGCCCGGTGCCGCGTTATCCCGCGCACGTGCCGGGCAAGCCGACGACCTGGGACATGTTCGCGCTGATGAGCTGGCGCGACCGTCGCCTGGCCGCGCTGTGCCAGGCCGGCCTGGTGGAGAAATTCGTCGACGCGCTGATCTGGGTGTTCTACCCGGTGTTCCTTTACCAGCAGGGCCTGAGCCTGCCGCAGGTGGGCTGGGTCATCGGCGTCTACGGTTTTGTGTGGGGCGGCTCGCAGCTCTTCACCGGCAAGCTGTCGGACCGCATCGGCCGCCATCTCCCCAACGTGGCCGGCATGTGGATATGCGGCGCCGGCGTGGCCATGATGCTGCTGGGCTCGGGCGTGGCCTGGTGGTCGCTGTCGGCGGCGGTGTCGGGTTTGGGTATGGCGCTGCTGTACCCCAACCTCTCCGCGGCCGTGGCCGACATCTCGCACCCCAACTGGCGCGGCTCGGCCATCGGCATCTACCGCTTCTGGCGCGACCTGGGCTATGGCATCGGCGCGCTGGGCCTGGGCGCGGTGGCGCATTTCACCGGCCACATGGAGGGCGCCTTCTGGTTCGTCGCCTTGTCCATGCTCGCATCCGGTGCGCTGCTCTGGTGGTGGGGCGAAGAAACCCATCCGCGGCTCAACCCCGCCTGAACCAATTCACATTGAAGGAATGAAAACCATGAAAAAACTGCTGACCATCTCCCTGCTTGCGCTGTCCGCTGGTGTTGCCAGTCTGCCGGCCCATGCCAACGACAAGGCCGTCATCGACGCCATGGAGGGCTACTTCGAATTCGTCGACTACGGCGGCGCCACCATCTTTCCCGAGCAGATCCCGAAAGACGACTGGAAGAAGTTCTTTGTCATCGACGCGCGCGACAAAGGCCAGTTCGACAAGGGTCACATCCCCGGTGCAGTCAATATCGAGTGGCGCCAGGTGCTGGCCAAGCGCAACGAGATCCCCAAGGACAAGCCGGTGCTGATCTACTGCAACCAGGGCACGCTGTCGGCCCAGGCCGGCCTGGCGCTGCGCCTGGCGGGTTACGAGAACGTGCGCATCCTGCAGGGCGGCATGAGCGAGTGGAAGGCCAAGGGCGGCTTCGATGCGGCGGCTAAGGCCAGCGGCGCGCCGAAACACTGAGAACTTGTGGATAAATCTACTGCGCGACCTGATCGCTGCGTTGGGCGGTGTTGGCTCCGGCCGCTGCGCTTAACTTTCGCTGTGCGAAAGTGAGCCTCGCCGCAACTGCGTTGTCGGAATCCTCACGTACAGGAAGTACGTTCCGGTTCCTGCGCTCCGTCCGCCTTGCGCTCAGGCCGCTCGCTACGATTTCTTCACAAGTTCTGAGCCGGGACTGAGCGTCGCGTCAAGCCCGCTCGTACAGCGTCACCACGCAGGCGCCGCCCAGCCCCAGGTTGTGCTGCAGGGCCAGCCGGGCGTCTTGCACCTGACGCGCGCCGGCCTGGCCGCGCAGCTGCTGAACCAGCTCGGTGCACTGCGCGAGACCCGTGGCGCCCAGCGGGTGTCCCTTGCTGAGCAGGCCGCCCGAGGGGTTGGTGACGAATTTTCCGCCGTAGCTGTTGTCGCCATCCATCACGAACTTCTCAGCGCCGCCCTCGGGGCACAGGCCTAGGGCTTCGTAGCTGATGAGTTCGTTCTGCGCGAAGCAGTCGTGCAGTTCCACCACGTCCACGTCCTGCGGGCCGACGCCGGCCTGCTCGTAGACCTGGCGTGCGGCTTCCTTGGCCATCGAGAAGCCGACGACTTCGCGCATGTCGCGCGCCCCGAAGGTGGCGGTCGTGTCGGTCGTCATCGCCTGGGCGCGGATGCGCACCGAACGGTCCAGGCCGTGTTTCTGCGCGAACGCGTCCGAGCAGACCACGGCAGCGGCCGCGCCGCAGGTGGGCGGGCAGGCCATCAGGCGGGTCATCACACCGTCCCACAGCACGGGCGAGGCCATCACGTCTTCGGTTGTGACTTCCTTGCGGAACAGGGCCAGCGGGTTGTGCGCGGCGTGGCGGCTGGCCTTGGCGCGGATGGCGGCAAAGGTTTCCAGCCGGGTGCCGTACTGCTGCATGTGGGCCAGGCCGGCACCGCCGAAGTAGCGCAGGGCCAGCGGGATCTCGGCATGGCCCACCAGGTCCTGGGTCGCTTCGTCGAAACGGTCGAAGGGGGTAGGGCGGTCGTTGAACACGGCGCCCAGTGCGCCCGGGCTCATGTGCTCGAAGCCCAGGGCCAGCACGCAGTCCGCCGCGCCGCTGGCCACGGCCTGGCGGGCCAGGTAGAGGGCGGTGGAGCCGGTGGAGCAGTTGTTGTTGACGTTGACGATGGGGATGCCGCTCATGCCCACTTCGTACAGCGCGCGCTGGCCGGCGGTGGAGTCGCCGTAGACGTAGCCCACATAGGCCTGCTGCAGTTGCGCGTAGTCCAGGCCGGCGTCGGCCAGGGCGGCACGCACGGCCTCGGCGGCCATCTCGGGGTAGGGGCGGTTGGCCCCGGGTTTGGTGAAGGGGATCATGCCGACACCGGCAACCAGGACGTGGCTGGACATGGGGAACTCCGTGCTGAACAGACCCGGACAGCTTATCACTGCCCGCACTGAGGCAGGCCGTCGGCCCCCAGGTCGAGATGAGGCTGTGACGATCGGCTCAGCCGGCCGCCATGGCGTCAATGTCGGTCTCGCTGGCCCATGCCACCGGGTCCAGGGACAGCACCTCTTCGAGCTGCAGGCGCAGGGCCAGCGCAGCGACTTCGGGATAGGTCTGGGCCAGATCGCTTTCGGTGTAGCCCGTCTCGCGGGCCCGGCAGCGCCAGGCGGCCATGTGCAGCATGCCCGCCAGCGGTTCGCTGCTGCCGCGCGAGAACGGCGCATCGTGCTGCTCCACCACCAGGGTCAACTCCGGCGGCAGGTGCCAGGCGCGTGCGAAGCCGGCGCCGACCTGGGCATAGGAGTAGCCCAGCCGGGCCTGCTCGGCCTGGGCCCGCTCCGGCGCAAAAACGCCGCATTGCTGGTTCAGTGCGGCCATCTCCAGCGGCAGGCCGAGCTGCATGACCAGCTCGCCCAGCGCATGGACCAGACCGATGGTGTAGGGGGATGCGGTGGAGTGGCGCAGCAGGCGTGTCCGGCTGTGCGCGAGCTGCCGTGTCAGCCGTGCCGTGTTCAGGCTGTAGCGCCAGAACTGGCGCATGTCGATATCCCCCACCCGGCGAAACGCGCTGGCGATGGCGGCCTGCAGCAGCATCTCCCGCACTTCGGTCAGGCCCAGCACGGCCAGCGCCTGGGCTACGGAGCCGATGCGCTGGCTCAACTGGTAACGGGCCGAATTGGCCACCTGCAGCAGGCGGGCCGTCATGACGGGTTCATCGGCCAGCAGGGCACTGACTCGCATGAGGTCCGGGGCTTCCTGGTCGAGCTCATTGAGCGCAAGGGCCACCACCCGGGGGATGCTGGGCAGGGCCCCGGGTGATTCGAGCAGGCGCTGGAGGTCCATGGTGAGGTTCAGATGTCAGAGCTGGCCATATTGTGTGCCGCCGACCTCGGTCGTGGTTTCCAGCGGTCCCAGGTCGGACACGTATTCCTGCACACCCACACGGATCGGCGGCGGCCGCTGGCCCTGCCGGATGGCTTGCGCAAACTGCTCGCGTTCCCGCTCAGTGACGGGCTGGTAGGGCTGGCGCGCATAACGCTGCACCACCTGCCGCTGGATGGGGGTTTGGGGCCGGATGGGGGTTTGCGGTTGATCGCCTGCGCGCCGGGTGCGGGTGTAGGAGGCCTGGTTTTCATCCACGCGCCAGAACATGCCCTGCACCACCACACCGTAGCGCTCGAAGGTGCGCTGCTTGACGATGGTCTCGATCTCCTGGAAACCGATGGGCTTGCCGCCCTGGCGTGCCTGGAACATCTGGGTCACTTCGATCATGACGATGAAGCGGTGGTGCCGCTCGTCCATGCTCATGACCTTGAACTTGTACATGCTGGCCAGGGCCTCCAGCCCCAGCAGGGATTCGCGGATGGACTGGTAGAGCATCTCGCGCCGGTAGGCCTTGCGCTCCTCCAGGCTCATGCGCAGGCGCGCGGCCGTGGGGGTGGCTTCCTCGGGCGGGGCGGCGGAGATCAGATTCTTGAAGATGGTCAGCATGGTGGCTGTCCTTGCGGACGGTCAGGGCTCCCTGGCGCTGTGGGCTGGCCGGTCTGGCAGCTCAAGCTGCTCGCATCCGGGGCCCATCTTGGGTCACCAAGATACTTGCCAGACGGTGGTTTGTGTCTGAGCAAATCTGAGCGCGCAGCAGGCGCCCGCTGCTGCCAGCGAGTCAGCCGTTCGGCAACTGGCCCGCCGGCAGCGTGATCACGAAGCTCGTGCCCTGACCCACGGTGCTCTGCACCGTGATGGCGCCGCCGTGCAGCTGCACGATGCGCTGCACCAGGTGCAGGCCCAGGCCGGCGCCCGGTTTGCCCTGGCTGGCGCGTCCCCGGAAGTAGCGCTGGAACAGGCGCGGCAGTTCCTCGGCCGGGATGCCCTCGCCCTGGTCCTGCACCCGGATGCGCAAGCTGCCGTCGTCCTGGCCTGCGACGTCAAGCTCGATGACCGAGCTGGCAGGGGAATGCCGCACCGCGTTGGCCAGCAGATTGCGCAGCACGATGCGCATCAGGTCGGGGTCGCAGACAAAATGCGGGGGCAGCCGGTCCAGGAGGATCCGCACGCGGCCCAGCGGCCAGTCGGAGGCGGCGTCCTCGATGACCTCGTAGAAGTCGCAGGTCCGCAGCTGCAGCGCCTGCTGCGCGCTGTCCAGCCGGTCCAGCGAGAGGTAGTCGTCCAGCAGCAGGTCCATGCGCTGGATGGCGTTGCGGATGTTCTGCGCGCGCTGCAGGGATTTTTCGGCCGGTGCGTCCAGGTTGGCCGCCAGCTGCTGGATCGAGGTGTTGATGATGGCCAGCGGCGTGCGGAATTCGTGCGAGACCATGCTCACGAAGTCCTTCTGCTCCTCGCGCGCGCGGCGTTCGCCTTCCAGCGCGGCGCGCAGCTTGTTGTAGCGGCGGATGGAATACAGGCTCATCAAGATCAGGTGCACGACGGTGCCCAGATAGATGGCGTAATCGGTGAAGAAATTCACCGGCAGAGCGCCCAGGTTGCGTATCAGGCGGACCAGGATGCCCGTGTCGATGGCACCGAACACCAGCAGGTAGTAGCCGGACTCGCCCAGCTTGCGGCGCCAAAGCCACAGGGCGACCCCCATGGAGATCAGCACCATCAGGAAGTTGATGGCCTGGCTGATCTGCAGGCCGAGCGCCGGGTCGCGTGCCAGGGCCACCGCGCCAGCCAGCAGGCCCATGATGTAGGTGCTGCTCTGGTAGAGCACGTTGAAGCGTGGCAGGTGCTGGTGCAGTTGCAGCCAGACCGCGCTCAGGCGGACGATGGCCATGGGGGCCAGGATCGAAATCATCATCAGCAACTGCATGCTCGACGGGCCGCTCCATCCCAGGCCCATCTGGGGATAACCCGAGCGCAGCAGCGTGACGGTGAGCAGGACCGAGGTGTAGAGCAGATACCAGCTGCTGAGCGCTTCGCGGCCCACCAGCCAGAAAGCCAGCTGCAGCACGATGACCACGGCAAAGATGCCGAAGTAGGCACCGAAAGACAGGGCCTCGAGGCCGTTCTGCCGCATGTAGCCGTTGATCGAGTGCAGCCGGATCGGATGGGACAGGGTGTGCTGGCTCTGCAAGCGCAGGTAGAGCGTCTGCTGGCCGGGTTGCAGCCGCAGGCGGAAGGTCGGGACACGGCTGTCCAGCGGCCATTCCGTGCGCAGGACCGCGTGCCCCGCGCGCTGGCTTTCCCAGCGTCCGTCGGACCCGGGGGTGTGCAGTTGCGCTTCATTGAGCAGGGTGTCGTCGATGCTCAGGCGCCAGTCGTTTTCACTGTCCGCTGGCTGCACCACGGTCAGGCGGATCCAGATGGCCGAACGCGTGAAGCCGGCGTTGGGCATGCCCGGCAGCAGGGCCCAGTCCGGCGCGGCCTGCACCTCGGCCGGTGTCATGCGGGCGCTGGCATCCTCCAGCCATTCCAGATGGCCGGCCAGGGCGAACCCGTCGCGCTGCGCGTCGAGTTGGACGGGCTCGGCAGCCTGGGCCAGGGCGACGGCCGAGAGCAGCAGGGTGGCCAGCGCAGCGCAGCATTGTTTCCACATGGGGCTACAACATAGCATGGGCCCAGGCCTGCAATGCTGGAATATGCGGGGTGAAAGAGGCTGCTCAGATTTGCTCAGACAAATCAGCGGGGGCTCTCCTACACTGCCAGCATGGCCCAAGTGATCCTGCTGGAAGACGAACCCGTGCTGCGCGAGGAACTCACCGAGTTCCTCCAGGCGCAGGGCCATCGCGTCACCGTGTCGTCCACGGTGGCCGAGTTCATGCGGGTCTTCAAGCCGCGCGAGCACCAGGTGGCCGTGCTGGACCGGGGCCTGCCCGACGGTGACGGCCTGGACCTGATCCTGCGCATGCGCAGCAACGGTCTGCGCCTGGGCATCATCATGCTGACCGCGCGCGCCGGCATGCAGGACAAGGTGGACGGCCTGATTGGTGGCGCCGATCACTACATTCCCAAGACGGCCGACCTCAGCGAGCTGGCCGCCACCATTGCCGCCCTGGCGCGCCGCCTGGACGTGCAGGAGCAGCCGCGCTGGCTGCTGCAGGCCTCGCCGCGCCAGCTCACGCCGCCTGGCCAGGCACCCATCACCCTGTCGGCCCAGGACTATCTGGTGCTCAAGACCCTGGCCCTGGGCGGCGAGAGCGTTTCGCGCGAGGCCATCGTGTTGGCCCTGGGCGCGGACTATTTTGATTACGACATGCGTCGCCTCGACACCCAGATGCGCCGCCTGCGCCGCAAGGTTCATGAGGCCTGCGGGCTGGAGCTGCCGGTCAGTACCCTGCGCGCCGTGGGCTACAGCTTTCACGCGCCGATCGAGGTCAGGCCGTGAGGTTTGACCGCAGGATAGGTCCCGTTCCCTACCTGCTCGGTCTGGTCGCCGTCGTGGTTTCAGTGGCGGGCGGGGTGTACCTCAGTTACTGGCAGAGTCTGCGGGGCCTGGAACAGCGGGCCGATGCCATTGCCGGCGAAGTCCTGGCGCGCACCGAGGCCATCAGCGCCCAGTACCGGCAGGCGTTCCAGCCCCTGCTGGCGCAGGCCGACCCCCAGCCCTGTTCCGCGGCCAATATCGAGCGGATGCAACGCCAGGCCGTGGGAGCCCGGACCCTGCGGGGCATCGGTTATGTCCAGGGGGATCGCCTGCTGTGCTCGTCCTACGGGCACCACGGCGAGGGCATCGCGCTGGGGCCGCCTACCTATGTGAGCCGCTTGGGTTCCAGGATCCGGACCGCCGTTTCCCTGCCTTTTGCCGGCAGCGAAATCTATGTCATGGTGGCCCCGCAGGACAGTGGCTACAGCTTCTTCTTTCTGCCGGGAGAAGCCCTGGATCTGGTCAGCCACGACGAACGCATCGACATCGGCATTTTCGGCAGTTCCAGCCAGCAGTCCATGCTGAGCCGTGGTGCCGGAGAGATCCCGCCGGCGTGGTTCGCCAGGTCTTTCGGGAAAAACGGCACCCTGCGCTTCCATGATGCCGGCCGGCTGGTGGTCATGAAACGCTCCGCCCGTTTTGACTACACATCCTATGCCGCCATTCCCATGACGCAGATGCACCGGGACTGGCGGCAGAACGCCATGATCCTGCTGCCCCTGGCCCTGATCGCCGGCCTGGCCATTGCGGCCCTGTTCGTGGTGAATGCCATGCGCCGCCAGTCCATGCCCAACCAGTTGCGGCTGGCCTTGCGCCGCAACGAGCTGTTCCTGCACTACCAGCCGGTGGTGGACCTGCAGTCCGGCCGCTGGGTCGGAGCCGAGGCGCTGCTGCGCTGGCGCCGCGCCAACGGCACGCTGGTGAGCCCCGAGATATTTATTTCCGTTGCCGAGCGCAACGAGCTGATCGGGCAGGTGACCTCGAAAGTCATGGAACTCTTTGTGCGTGATGCGGCCGAGCTGCTGAGACAGCATGCCGATTTCGACATCAGCCTCAACTTTTCTTCCGCCGACCTGTCCGGTCCGGCCGCCGTGGCCGAACTCCAGTCCAGGCTGCAAGGGGGCGGTATCCGGGCCCGGCAGGTCATCGTCGAGATCACAGAGCGTGCGCTCGTGCAGCCGGATGAGGTGCGGGCGCAGATCCGCGCCCTGCGCGACATGGGGGTTGGCATCGCCATCGACGATTTCGGCACCGGTTACTCGGGGTTGTCCTATCTGAGCCGGCTGGAGCTGGACTACCTGAAGATCGACAAGGCCTTTGTCGACACCATAGGCACCGATGCAGCAACGAAAAACGTGGTGGACCACATCATCGAGATCGCCCGCTCCCTGGGGCTGGTGATGGTGGCCGAAGGCGTGGAAACGCAGGCCCAGGCCGACTATCTGCGCCAGCGCGGCGTGCAGTATGCGCAAGGCTGGCTCTATGCCCGTGCCCTGCCCATGGAGCAGCTCGGTCTGACGCTGGCGCAGCAGCGACAGGGCGCGTCAGCTTGACCGGGCCGGCCCCATTCTGGTGCTAGACGCGGGTCGTACGGAACCATTCAGGGGACTGAATTTGAGGCGCCCCCATGAGGGCCGGCTGCCTGCAACTGCTCAGATTTGCTCAGACACGGGGCGCCCATGAGGGCATTTAATGCGACAACAGCGGCCCGGATGGCCATGGACCAGACCTCAAGAAAGGACGTGCACCGATGAACACCGCAGTCAGAGAACAGGCCTCACCAGGCGCAAGCGCCGTGACGCCGGGCAACGGGGAATACCTGAGCTTCCGCCTCGGGGGCGAGGAATACGGCATCAACATCCTCAAGGTGCAGGAGATCCGGGGCTACGAGGCCTCCACCCGCATGGTCAACGCGCCGCCCTATGTGCTGGGCGTGCTCAACCTGCGCGGTGTCATCGTGCCCATCCTGGACATGCGCATCCGCTTCGGCATGGCCGATGTGGTGTACGACAGCCAGACCGTGACCATCGTGCTCAACATCGGCGACCGGGTGGTGGGCATGGTGGTGGACGCCGTGTCGGACGTGGTGGCGCTCAAGGGCGAAGACATCAAGCCCGCGCCCGAATTCAGCGGCGCCGTATCGACGGCGCAGGTGATCGGCATCGCGACGGTGGTGCAGGGCGATGCCCAGCGCATGCTGATCCTGCTGGACATCGAGAAACTCATGAGCAGCGCCGACATGGGGCTCATGCCGGAACGGTCTGAATAAATACATCCTCAAGGAGCATCCGCATGAACAACCTCAAGATATCCACGCGCCTGATCGCACTCATCGGCATCCTGTCGGTCTTGCTGATCGTGATCGGCGGCATCGGCCTGTACGGCATCAATTCCTCCAACGCGGGACTGAAGACGGTCTACGAGGACCGCACCGTGCCCATGGGGCAGCTCGGCGAAATGCAGGAAAAACTGCTGGAAAACCGCCTGAACGCAGCCTTCATCGTGCTGAACCCGACGCCGCAGGAAATTGCGGCCAAGGACAAGGAAATCGCCGACAACACGGCCACCATCAACAAGATCTGGGATGCCTACATGGCCACCGCGATGACGGCCGATGAGGCCCGGATCGCCAAGAAGCTGGCCGAAGAGCGGGCGCAATACAACGCCACGGGACTGACCCCGTTCCTGAACGCCGTGCGTTCCGGCGATCTGGAGAAGGCACGCCAGCTCAACCAGACGACGATCCGCACCGAGTACAACGATGTGCGCAAGTCCATCGGCGAGTTGCTGGAGCTGCAGCTCACAGAAGCCAAAAATGAATACGAGGCCGGTGTGGCGCGCTACAAGGGCATCCTGACCCTCTCCGTCGTGGCCATCGTGGCTGGCGTGACCTTTGCGTTCATCTTCGGCCTGATGCTGGTGCGCGGCATCTCGCGCTCGCTGCAGAACGCGGTCGATGTCTCCGAAGCCGTGGCCCAGGGTGACCTGACCCGCCGGGTCGACGCGACCGGCAAGGACGAGGTGGCCAAGGTGCTGCAGGCGCTGGCCGCCATGCAGCACAACCTGGCACAGATTGTTGGCAGGGTGCGCCAGGGTTCGGAATCCGTTTCCACCGCCAGTTCCGAGATTGCCCAGGGCAATACCGACCTGAGTGCGCGCACCGAAAGCCAGGCCAGCGCGCTGGAGGAAACCGCGGCATCGATGGAAGAACTCTCTTCCACCGTGAAGCAGAACGCCGACAACGCCCGCCAGGCCAACCAGCTGGCGCAAAGCGCCAGCACGGTGGCCGTGCAGGGCGGCGAAGTGGTGGCCCAGGTGGTGGACACCATGAAGGGCATCAATGATTCGAGCAAGAAGATTGCCGACATCATCAGCGTGATCGACGGCATCGCCTTCCAGACCAACATCCTGGCGCTGAACGCAGCCGTGGAAGCCGCGCGGGCTGGCGAACAGGGCCGCGGGTTTGCCGTGGTGGCGGCCGAAGTGCGCAACCTGGCCAGCCGCAGCGCGGAAGCGGCCAAGGAGATCAAGACGCTGATCACCGACAGCGTGGAGCGGGTAGGCCAGGGCACGACCCTGGTGGACCAGGCCGGCGCCACCATGAGCGAGGTGGTGAGCAGCATCCGCCGCGTGACCGACATCATGGGTGAGATCAGCGCGGCCAGCACCGAGCAGAGCCAGGGCGTGGCGCAGATCGGCGAGGCCGTGACGCAGATGGACCAGGCCACGCAGCAGAACGCGGCGCTGGTGGAAGAGATGGCGGCGGCGGCCAGCAGCCTGCGCGGCCAGGCGCAGGACTTGGTGCAGGCCGTGGCCGTGTTCAAGCTCGCCGAGGGGCAGCCCGTGGCCCCGACGGTCAGCCACCATGCTCCGGTGATGGCGCCACGTGCGGCTGCGCCCGCCCCCCGGCCGGCGGCCCGCCCCGCCGCCGGCAAGCCGGCGGCCCTGTCGGCCCCGGCCGCTGCAGCCCCGGCTTCCAAGGCCAGCGGTAGCGATGCCGGTGACTGGGAAAGCTTCTGAAACCTCGTCTCTTCTCCTTCTGATGCCCTGGACATGCAAAGGCGTGGGAAGCCATGGGTAGTGAGCCCCTGATCGAGAAAAGCCGCCGCCTGGCCCTGACGGTCAGCGTGGCGGCCTTGCTGGCGCTGGTGGCTGTGCTGGCCCTGCCCGGCTTCAGCCTGTTTGCGCACGGCAGCCCGGGCATGCTGGTGACGCATCTGTTGCTGGAAATGTTTTCGGTGGTGGTCTCGGTGCTGGTGGTGGTGATCGCCTGGCACGCCTTTTCCAGAGAGGACCGGCGCATCGCCAGTACCCTGATCTACGCCTTCACGGTGGTGGCCGGCGTGGACATCATCCACGCCCTCAGCTACGAGGGCATGCCAGCTTTGGGCAGCCCCAGCAGTACGGGCAAGGCCATCTTTTTCTGGTTCATGGGCCGGGGCTTCGAGCTGCTGGCGGTCTGGCTGGTGGCCCTGCAGGTGCGCCTGCCCGGCCAACGCTGGCACTGGCAACTGGCCGGGGGGCTGACCATTGTCGCGCTGTTTGCCATCGGCACCTGGCGGCTGGACTGGTTTCCCCAGACCTTCGTTCCCGGCCAGGGGGTGACGCCTTTCAAGGCCTATATCGAATGGGTGTTGTGTGCGGGCAATCTGCTGGCCGCCGGGTATTTCTGGCACATGGCGCAGCGCGAAGGCGGCGGCCCGCGCCACTACTATTTTGCCGCGGCCTGTTTCGTGATGGGCCTGGGTGAACTGACCTTCACCTCCTATGTCGACACCAGCGATTTCCTGGTGATCTTCGGCCATGTGTTCAAGGTGGTCTCCTATGCGCTGATCTATGCGGCCACCTTCAGGCTGGGCATGCGCGAGCCCTATGAACTGCTGCAGCGCTCGGAGCAGGAACTGCGCAGCAAGCAGTCCGAACTGGATGCCGTGCTGCGGCAGGTGCCGGCCGGGGTGGCGCGGCTGGACCGCGAAGGCCGCTACCGCTATGTCAACCAGCAGATGGCGCAGATGCTGGGCTTGCCGGTGGAGCAGGTCGTGGGGCGCTCGTTCGAGGAGGTGGTGGCGCCCGAGCGCCGCGCCGAGGTGAGCTACCGCTGGGCCCGGGCCATCACGGGACAGATGACGTCCTACGAAGGGCAGATGCGGACCGAGCAGGGCAAAGCGCTCTACAGCTCGGTCTCGATCGCGCCGGAGCACGGACCGGACGGCCAGATCATCGGAGCCATGGCCGTGGCCATCGACACCACCGATCTGCAGCAGTTGCAGAGGCAGCTCATGGACTCCATGCACGAGGTGGCCGACCTGAAGACCGCGCTGGATGCGCACGCCATCGTGGCCATCACGGACGCGCGCGGTGTCATCACCAGCGTCAACGACCGTTTCTGCCAGATCTCCCAGTATGGCCGCGAAGAGCTGATCGGCCAGACGCACCGCCTGATCAATTCCGGCCACCATCCCGCCTCCTTCTTCCACGAACTCTGGCGCACGATTTCCGGGGGCAAGGTCTGGAGCGGCGAGGTCTGCAACCGCGCCAAGGACGGCTCTCTCTACTGGGTGCAGACCACCATCGTGCCCTACATGGGCGAGAACGGCCGGCCGCAACGTTACGTGGCCATCCGCGCCGATATCACGGAGCGCAAGCGGGTTGAGTTGCAGGTAGAGCAGATGGCCTACCAGGACGCGCTGACCGGCCTGCCCAACCGGCGCCTGCTGATGGACCGCCTGCAGCAGGGCCTGGTGGCTTCGGCGCGCAGTGGCCAGTTTGGCGCACTGCTCTTCATGGACCTGGACCATTTCAAGGACATCAACGACACCCTGGGGCACGAGCAGGGTGATGAACTGCTCAAACTGGTGGCGCAGCGTCTGCGCGAGGGCGTGCGCCAGAGTGACACCGTGGCCCGCCTGGGCGGGGATGAATTCGTGGTGCTGCTGTCCGATCTGGGCACTGGCGAGGTGGAGGCCACCACGCAGGCCGGCCTGCTGGGGGAGGAAATGCTGCGCATTCTCAGCCAGCCCTACCCGCTGGCGCGGGCCGAGGTGAACAGCACCCCCAGCATCGGCGTGGTGATGTACCAGGGCCAGGGCCAGCGGGCCGAGGAACTGCTCAAGCAGGCCGACATCGCGCTGTACCAGGCCAAGGATGCGGGCCGGGCGACCCTGTGTTTCTTCGATCCGGCCATCCAGAGCGCCTTCCAGAAACGCATGGCCATGGAAGCCGATCTGCGCCTGGCCCTGACGCAGGGACAGTTCCAGATCTTCTACCAGCCCATCATGAACGGCCAACGCCAGACGGTGGCGGTGGAGGCCCTGCTGCGCTGGCGCCATCCCCTACGCGGCATGGTCTCGCCTGGTGACTTCATTCCGCTGGCGGAAAAAACCGGCCTGATCGTGCCCATCGGCCAGTGGGTGATCGAGCAGGCGTGCGCGCAGCTGGCCAGCTGGCGGGGGGACCCGCAACACAGGGCCTGGCAGATTGCCGTCAACGTGAGCGCCCGCCAGTTCCGTCAGCCGGATTTCGTGCCCCAGGTCATCGCCGCCATGGACCGCTGCCAGATCCTGCCCGGCCAACTGGAACTGGAGGTCACCGAGAGCTCGCTGCAGGACAACCTGCAGGACACGGTGCAGAAGATGAAGCTGCTGCGCAACCGCGGCGTGCGTTTTGCCATTGACGACTTCGGCACCGGTTATTCCTCGCTGTCCTACCTCAAGGAACTGCCCATCCACGTGCTGAAGATTGACCGGTCCTTTGTCAGCCACGTCGACACCAGCGATGACGATGTGGCCATCGCCAAGACCATCCTCTCCCTGGCCGCCCACCTTGGGCTGGACGTGGTGGCCGAGGGCGTGGAGACCGAGTCGCAATTCGTCACGTTGAACGCTTATGGTTGCCACCTCTTCCAGGGTTACCTGCTGGGTTGGCCGGTGCCCGTGGATGAACTGTGCCGCCAGTCCGTGCTGCAGGCGACCGTGCCATGAAACAGCGTGACATCGCAAGAGTGGACTCGGGCCCGTTTGATCTCTTGCTCCGGCGGGTGCGCGGGGACATGGACGCCCTGTCTCTGGCTTCGGTGCCGCTGGTTGGGGCGCTGGTCAGTGGGGAGACCGCGTTGCCGGCCTGGTTCCGGGACTGGCTGCTGGGGGAGCTGGGCCGGCGCGCACCGCTCGAGGAGGTGAGTCCCGCGGCCGAGGCCGTGATGCGGCTGCGCGAGTTCGGCCGTTACGCCACGATGGACTTTGCCCTGCAGGAGGTCGAGTCGCAGTACACGCTGCTGCAGGCGCTCGGTCTGGTGGACGAGATGTACCGGGCGGTCGATTTCATGACGCAACTGTCAGAACGGCTCGCACAACTCGCACCCGGGGATCCATTGGAGGCCCCAAAGGGCGAGGAGGATTCAAAGTGAGAAAGTCGCTGACATTCAAGCGAAAACTTTGGGGGCCAAGGTCCGGATGGCATCCGGTGCCAGTCGCCAGCCCCTGGAGGTGAAACAGACGTGTCCGTATCGAATACCGTTGCCCTGGCAGAGCAGCCGGTCCGTCCGCGCTGGAACCGTCTGCTGCCCCTGGTCCTGGTCCTGCTGCTGGGCTTTGCGCTCCTCCACGGCTGGCGGACCTGGCTGCATGTCAAGGACAACGAGATCAACAACCTGCGCACGGTGCTCTCCCTGTCCCACCAGCTGCTCGACAGGTTTTTCGAGCAGCAGCAGACGGGCCTGCTGGGCCTGGCCGCAGAGATTGCGCCGCAGGGCCGGCTGCTGCCCCCGGCGGCGCTGGCGCGCAGCGTGCAGCGGTATCAGGTCTTGCGCCCGGAACTGCTGGCCATCCACGTGCTCAGCCCGCAGGGGCGTTACCTCGCGACCAGCTCCGGACGCGTAGCGTCGGACATTCCGGCACGGGCGGATGATCCGGATTTCCAGCAACTGCTCCAGACAAGTGCGCTGGTCGACATCAGCCGGCCGCACCGCGATGCGGCCGAGCCGCGCTGGCACTTCGGCATGCGCCATGTGCTGCGCGATACCCACGGGCGGCCCCTGGCCGTGCTGATTTTTGCGGCGCCAGTCGATCTGCTGTCCGGCTTCTGGCGGGACATGCCGGCCATCGAGCGCATGACCATCGGGGTGCTGCGTGACGATGCCTATCTGCTGAGCCGTTATCCGGTGCGCCCTGGCATCAGTGACACCGAGGTCTACGGTACGCCCCGGGGCGGGGCCCTGCGTCGCCATCTGGTGACGCAGAACTTCCCCGCCACGGGACAGATGCAGGGCATCAACCAGATCGGTGGGAGCGACTACCAGTATGCCTATGAGCGGCTGAAAGGCCTGCCCATCACGGTCTACGTGGCCATGCCGGTTCCCACGATGCTGGATATCTGGTGGGGGCAGATGCGCGCGACGCTGCTGCTGCTGCTGCTCATGGGGGGCTCCGGCATCTGGGCCTACCGCTACCTTGCGCGCCGCCAGCGGCAGTGGGAGGCCGCCCGGGAGCAGGCCGGGCTGCGGCTGCAGGGCATCATCGAATCGGCGATGGATGCAATCATCAGCGTCGACGAGTCGCACCGCATCGTGATCTTCAATTCGGCAGCCGAAGCGATGTTCGGACATACCCAGGCACGGGTGCTGGGGCAGCCGGTCTCGATGCTGATTCCCATGCAGCATCGGGACCGGCATGACGGGTTTATCAACGCCTTTGCCCGCACCGGGCGTTCCAACCGATCCATGGTCAGCCGGGGGCAGCTGCATGCCCTGCATGCCGACGGGCATCAGTTCCCCATCGAAGCAGCGATCTCCCATGTCACCATCGAGGGCCACCAGACCTTCACCGTGGTCATTCGCGACATCACGGCTCGTATCGCCGCACAGCAGGAGCTGGAACTCAGCCATCATGCGCTGGAGCAGGCCAATGCGCAGCTGGCCGGGATGGCGCACTACGACCCCCTGACCGGCCTGCCCAACCGGGTGCTGCTGGCCGATCGCCTGCAGCAGGCGCTGGCCCAGACGGAGCGGCGCGACCGGGCGCTGGCGGTGGCCTTCCTGGACCTGGATGGATTCAAGGCCGTGAATGACCGCTACGGTCATGCGGCGGGTGACCAGTTCCTGGTCACCATGGCTCACCGGCTCAAGGCCGTGCTGCGCGATGGTGACACGCTCTCGCGCGTGGGCGGGGATGAGTTTGTCGCCTTGCTGGTCGACCTGGAGCAGGCGCAGGACGTCGAGCCCGTGCTGCAGCGCCTGCTGCAGGCCGTACAGCAGCCCGTCGAACTGGAGGGAAAGGAGGTCAGTGTTTCCACCAGCATCGGCGTGGCGCTGAGCCCGCCCGATCATGCCGAGCCGGACCAGCTGATCCGCCATGCGGACAAGGCCATGTACCAGGCCAAGCAGGCGGGCAAGAACCGCTGGCAATATTTCGAAGCCTGATCGCCGGCGGTGCTTGCGGCAGCGGCATCCGCGTACCGGCCGCCCCCAATGGCAACGGGCCTGCGCGTTGCAGGCCCGTGCGGGAGAGGTTTCAGCTCTGGCTTATTCGGGCTTGATGCCGGCCTTCTTGACCACCACCGCCCAGATGTCGTACTCGCGCTTCATGTAGGCGCCCAGTTCCGCTGGCGTGCTGGGGCTGGGGGAGAGGCCCTTGGCTTCCAGTTCCTTGGCCACGACCGGGTCCTTCAGGATCTTGACCAGCACCTGGTTCAGCTTGGTGACGATGGGCTGCGGCGTCTTGGCCGGCACGACGTAGGCGTACCAGTTCATGGTGTCGTAGCCGGGGTAGCCCTGCTCGGCCACGGTGGGCACGTCGGGCATGAGCGGGTCACGCTTGGCGCCCGTGGTGGCGATGGCGCGGACCTTGCCAGCCTGCACGTGCTTGCCGACCGAGGGCGGGGTGCCGAAGAAGGAGTCCACCTCGCCGCCGAGCATGCCCAGCATGGCCGGGCCGCCGCCCTTGTAGGCCACGTGTGTCATGTCAACGTCGGCGCTCTGCTCCAGCAGTTCGCCGGCCAGGTGGCCGGCGCCGCCGACACCGGAGGAGGCGTAGGTGATGGTGCCCGGCTTGGCCTTGGCCAGCTTGATGTAGTCGGACAGGTTCTTCACCGGCAGGTCGGGCTTGACCACCAGCACGTTGGAGAACACCACGGCCATGGTGACGGGGGCGAAGTCCTGCAGCGGTTTGTAGGGCAGTTTGGCCTGCATGTGCGGCGCCACGGTGAGCGAACCCACGCTGCCCAGCAGCAGGGTGTGGCCGTCGGCTTCGGCGCGGGCCACGTAGTCGGTGGCGATGTTGCCGCCGGCGCCGGCCTTGTTCTCCACGATCACGTTCTGCTTGAGCTCATCTCCCAGGTGCTTGGCAATGATGCGCGCCACGGCGTCGGTGGCACCGCCGGCGGCGAAACCCACGACCATGGTGATGGGTTTGCTCGGGTAGTTCTGGGCCAGGGCCGGCGCAGCGGCCAGCAGGGTGCCCAGGGTCAGGGCAAGCGTCTTGAGTTTCATGGGGGGCTCCTCGGGTGGATGCAGTCCGCCACAGGCGGGCCGATGCAATCCTGCAGTATAGGGAGCGCGACCGGCCGGGGGGCGCTGGTTTTTACTTAGCACCCATCGGAAAAAATGATAGCCCTATAGCGCCGGGCGATCACCAGCGCAGGCCGAGCTTGAGGCCCCAGGTGGTGGCCTCGCCGGTCTTGTCCACCTCGAAGGCCAGGTTCATCAGGCCCAGGCCCAGGTTGGCGCCCGCGTAGACCTTGCCCAGGCTCGGGCTGACACTACCCAGGCCGCCGACATGCGCTTCGCTGTCCACCCAGACCCGGCCGACACCGGCATAGGGGGTGAACATGGCAAAACCCTTGGAGACCGAGATGTCCAGGCTGCGGGTGCTCAGCGAGAGTTGTTCGGAACCACTCAGGCGCGTGTAGGCACCGCGCACACCGACAGCGGGCAGCGCGACGTTGCCGCCCAGCAGGGCGTAACGCAGTTCGGCGCCGCTGAGCGTGGCGTCCAGGCCCGGCACGCTGGCGACAAAACCACCGATATCAAAACCCAGGGGCAGGCCCTTGTGCGCATGCAGGCGCACGGTCTGCAGGGCGCTGGAGGTGAGGCCGGCACCAGCCTTGTTCAGTGCGCCGCTGCTGTGGGACATGTCGCTGCTGGTGACGGCCACGCCGAGGTCGAAGCCGGTGATGCCCTGGCCTTCGGTGGGCAGCAGGGCTTTGTAGCTCAGGGCCGAGCCCAGGTCTTCGGAGACGGCGCGGAATTCGGCGGCGTTCAGCGTTGCCAGGTTCGAGAGGTCACCGGCCTGGCTGCTGTGCAGGCAGGCCAGGGTGAGGGCCAGGAGGGTGAGTTGTTTTTTCATGATGTGCAGATGGGAGGGGGGAAAGTACACGCCCAGTATCGCCGCTGGCCGGTGCCATGAAGTGTAAGGATCGCTACATCATGCATCCGCGGGCCAGACCAGCTGGCGCCGGCTTTCGAACTGGCGCAGCGCACCGGTGACGGGGTCGGAGAAGCGGATGCCGCGCGCCAGCAGCTGCAGGGGGCGGCTCCAGTCCTCCTGCGCAGGGCCCGGGCCATGCACGACCTCGGGATAAAAGAGGTCGCCCACGATGGGGCGGCCCAGCGCGTCCATGTGCACACGCAACTGGTGCGTCTTGCCGCTGCGCGGTCGCAGGCGGTAGCGGGCCAGGGTACCGCGGGCTTCCAACAGCGCGATCTGCGTTTCGCTGTTGGGCGCACCCGGCACCTCCCGCTGGCGGAAGAACTGCTCGTCCGCTTCGATGCGGCTGCGGTGCACCGCGGGCAATGGCAGGTCGGGGCGCAGCGGGGCGATGGCCTCGTAGTCCTTGTCCACCACCTGCTCGCGGAACAGGGCCTGGTAGGCGCCGCGGTCCTGCGGCCGCAGGCTGAACAGCACCAGGCCGGCGGTCTCGCGGTCGATGCGGTGGATGGGGCTCAGGTGTTCGAGGCCGGTGCGGCGCTTGAGGCGTACCAGCAGGGTCTGCTGCACGTAACGGCCGCTGGGCGTGACGGGCAGGAAGTGCGGCTTGTCGGCCACCAGCAGGTGTTCGTCCTGGTACAGCACTTCTTCCTCGAAGGGGATGAGGGCCTCGGTTTCGAGTTCGCGGTAGTAGTAGATGCGCGTGCCCGGGCGATAGGGCGCATCGGAAGCTTGCGGCACACCTTGCTCGTCGAGCACACGGTTCTGGGCCATGCGCTGCTGCCATTCGTCCATGCCGACCTTGGGCAGCCGCTCGCCCAGGAAGTCGATCAGCCGTGGCCACGGACCGTGCGGCAGGGCAACGCAGCTCGCACTGACGCCGTCCAGCATGGGGGGCTTGTGCTGATGGGGCGGACGGCTCATGGGCTGATGACCGCCGGCGGCGTCAGACGCGCGTGTAGACCAGGTCCCAGACACCGTGGCCCAGGCGCAGGCCGCGTTTCTCGAACTTGGTCAGGGGCCGATAGTCCGGTTTGGGCGCGTAGCCCTCGGCCGTGTTCTTCAGCAGCGGCTCGGCGCCCAGCACTTCCAGCATCTGCTGGGCATAGGGCTCCCAGTCGGTGGCACAGTGCAGGTAGCCGCCGGGTTTCAGTCGCGCGGCCAGCTTGGCCACCAAAGGCGCCTGCAGCAGGCGGCGCTTGTGGTGCTTGGTCTTGTGCCAGGGGTCGGGGAAGAAGACGTGCACGCCGTCCAGGCTCTGCTCGGGAAGCATGTGGTCCAGCACCTCCACCGCGTCGTGCTGCAGGATGCGGATGTTGGTGAGCCCGCGTTCGCCGATGTGCTTGAGCAGGGCGCCCACGCCGGGCTCGTGCACCTCGCAGCCGAGGAAGTTCTTCTCGCGCATCAGGTCCGCGATGTGCGCGGTGGCGTCGCCCATGCCAAAGCCGATCTCCAGGATCAGCGGGTGCTGAGCCGCCTCGGCGCCGAAGACGGCGACACGGTCCAGCGGTGCGGCGCTGTAGGGCAGCACAAAACGCGGTCCATAGAGTTCGAAGGCCTTGGCCTGGCCGGTGGTGGTGCGACCGGCGCGCTTGACGAAGCTCTTGATGGTCTTGGGGAAGTCGACGCCGGGCGGCGGCAGGCGGCGCCGGTCTTTGGGCGGGGCGGACGCTGAGGCGTCCTGTTCGGGGGGCTTGGGGGTATCGGTCACGGACCGATTTTACCGGGCGCCCCAGACGGCAGCCCATTGCGCCGTGGCGGCAGCCAGCCAGTTGCCCACGGTGGTGGCCTGTACCTGCAGGCCCAGCACTGCGCCAGCTGCGTTCAGTGCGGCCAGGGGCTCACGTGTGTCCAGCGCCTGTGCGCCGTTCTGCTTGCTGAGTTTCTCGCCGTTGGCGCCCAGCACCAGGGGGGTGTGCAGATAGGCCGGTGTGGGCAGGTGCAGTGCGCGCTGCAGCAGGATCTGCCGTGCCGTGTTGTCGGCCAGGTCCTCGCCGCGCACGATGTGGGTGATGCCCTGGACGCCGTCGTCTGCAACGACCGCGAGCTGGTAGGCAAAATAGCCGTCGGCGCGTTTGAGCACGTAGTCACCCACCTCGGCGGCCACATCCTGCGCCTGCGCGCCCAGGCGGCGATCGTTCCAGAGCAGGGTGCCGGCGGGCGCGCGCAGCCGCCAGGCACGAGGCTCCTGGCCATGCAGGCCCGCGCGACAGGTGCCGGGGTAGACCAGTTCGCCGTGGCGCGGTTTGCTGCGCCCCAGCCGCTGCAGCCCGGCCTCGATGTCCTTGCGACTGCAGGCACAGGGATAGGCCAGGCCGCGTGCCACCAGATCGTCCAGCGCGCGCTGGTAGAGCGCGCTGCGCTGCGACTGGTAAAGGGGGGGCTCGTCCGGCAACAGGCCGCAATCGGCCAACTGCTGCAGGATCACCTGGTCGGCGCCGGGTACGCAGCGTGGCACGTCGACATCCTCGATGCGCACCAGCCAGCGCCCGCCGTGGGCGCGCACATCGAGCCAGCTGGCCAGCGCCGCCACCAGCGAACCCGCATGCAGCGGGCCGGTGGGTGAGGGGGAGAATCGGCCGATGTATGTGGCCCCCACGCTTGCCACTGCGTGTGCAGCGCTGGACGTGCCGTCGCGAGACGCAACGGCTCTTCCGTCCGTCCCGGCCTGCGCAAGCAGGCCGGGAGCCGCGGACGTCAGCCCCAAGGAGGCCTTCGCACCTTGGGGCGGCCCGGCGGTGCTCATGTCCTCATGCGACTTTCAGCGCCAGCTCCAGTCCGGAGATGAAAGCGTCCTCGACGCGGTGTCCCATGCACCAGTCGCCGCAGGCGCCGATGTGCGAGGCCGGATCCCACAGGTGGCTCTGGTCCAGGGGCTGCAGGGTCTGGGCGTAATGCCAGCGGTGCACGGTGGCATAACTCGGTTCGGCGCGGATGCCGGTGACTTCGGCGAAGGCCTTGAGCAGCTTGGCCTGCACGCGCTCGGCATCGTCGTTGAGGTGCTCCTGCGACCAGGCTGCGCTGGCCTGCACGGTCCAGCGTTCGATGGGGCCGCGTTGCGGCTTGCTGGACTCGCGCGCCAGCCAGGCGATGCGGTGGTGGGTGCTGCGAGCCGCGTTCCACTGCGGCCCCAGCGCCGACAGGCCCGGTTGCATGGCCTGGGGAAAGGCCGCCATCAGCGTCCAGCAGGGTGCCACCCGAACTTCGGCGATGCGTTCGGCCAGGGCCGGTGCCTGTTTGGAGTTGCGCAACAGCTCGTGGGCCTGCACGCTGGGCATGGCCAGCAGCACGCCATCAAAACCGGAGTGCACATGGCGGCTGTCGTCTGCCCCCTCGGTGTGCAGCTGCCAGCGGCGCTCGTTCAGTGCATCACGTTCGATCTTCACCACCCGGGTCTGCAGTTCCACTGCCCCCTTGGCGAGCAGCGGTTCAGCCCAGCGCCTGACCAGCGCGTTCATGCCGGGGGTAGCCACCCAGTGCGATTCGCGTGTGGGCAGCGGCGCGGCCACTACCCGGCCCAGCGGGTCGAGCACGCGCACGGCGTTGGCGCTCCAGGGCCGGCACAGGCCGGGCACGGTTTCCAGGGCGCGGGCGAACAGGGGGTTGCGTACCGTGAAGTACTGGGTGCCGTGGTCGAAGGTGCCGAACTCGGTCTCGCGCGTGGCCATGCGGCCGCCTGCGCCACGGCTTTTCTCGAACAGCGTGACCTGGTGGCCGGCCTGCACCAGGGTGCGGGCGCAGGCCACGCCGGCCATGCCGGCGCCGATGACGGCGTAATGTTGCGCGGGTTTTTTCATGTCGGCAGTCTCCGTTCTTGTCGATATTTCAATTGCGGCTTCGCTTCCACTGTACCGGAGCGGCGGCCGGCCCCCCTGGAACCCGCCGCCGGGCTTCAGAAACTGGCGTGTACCGGCCCGAGCAGGGCCCGGCGGGTGGCCGGGCTTTCGAGCTGCTGCAGCCACCATTGCAGGGCACGGCCCTGCTGGTGCTCGGTGCCGCCACGCCAGGCGTAACTCACGCGCACCACCCGCGGCGGCCGTTCGGTTCTCTTGACCACGAGGTGGCCGGCGTCGATGTGCGGACGCGCCAGGCACTCGGGCACGAAGCCGCCACCCAGGCCGCGCAACTGGGCGTCGAGCTTGGCCGGCATGTTGGCGACGGTGAAGACGTCCTGCCCGGCCAGCAGGCCGATGGTCAGGCCGCTGCCGCGCTGCACGGAGTCGGCCACCGCCACGGCGCGATGGCGCAGCAGCATCTCGTCGGTCAGCGGCTCGGGCGCGACCGCCAGCGGGTGGTGCGGCGCCACGGCGTAGACGAAGCTGACCGTCCCCAGGACCTTGCCGTGCACGCCGGGGCTGGTGGTGGGTTCCAGGACCACGCCGATGGCCAGGTCGGCCTGGCCGGCGGTCAGCGCCTCCAGCGTGCCGGAGAGGGTTTCCTCGCGCAGTTTCAGGCGGGTCGGTGCGCCCAGGGCGAAGAAGCTTTCGCACAGCTCCATCACCGTGCTGCGGTGGATGATGCCGTCCAGGGCTACCGTGAACTGCGATTCCCAGCCCGTGGCCACGCGCTGGACGCGGTTGGCCACGGCGTCGATTTCCGCCAGCAGGCGCTGCCCTTCGCGCAGCAGCTCGGCGCCGGCGGCGGTGAGCCGGGCCTGGCGCGAGCTGCGGTCGTAGAGCAGCACGTCCAGCGCGTCCTCGATCTGGCGCACCCGGTAGGTCAGGGCGCTGGGCACCACGCCCAGGGCGCGCGCGGCGGCGGCAAAGCTGCCGGCGTGGTCGATGGCCTGCAACATGGCCAGGGCATCGGGGGTCAGCACGTCACGGGCAGTTTGCATGGTGGGTTGTCTTAAATTCAATTTATTTGAATGATGCCATCAAAGCGCATGGAGCGCAAAACCCGTGGCCCGGCCTAAAGTTCATCCCATCGCAGGCCTGTCCTGCTGAACCCTGGAAGGAGCCCACCATGCTGACCCTACGCAAATCTCAGGACCGCGGCTACGCCGACCACGGCTGGCTCAAGTCCTTCCACAGCTTTTCCTTTGCCGGTTATTACGACCCGCAGCACATGGGCTGGGGCAATCTGCGCGTGATCAACGAGGATCGCATCGCCCCGGGCACGGGTTTCGGCACGCACGGCCACCGCGACATGGAGATCATCAGCTACGTGCTCTCGGGTGAGCTGGCGCACAAGGACAACATGGGCAACGGCCGCGCCATTCCGCCGGGCGACGTGCAGCGCATGAGTGCCGGCAACGGCGTGATGCACAGCGAGTACAACCACGCGCCGCAGGACACCACGCATTTCTTCCAGATCTGGATCGAGCCCAATGTGCGCGGCATCCCGGCCAGCTACGAGCAGAAGACCTTTGCCACGCCCGAGAAGCGCGGTGCGCTGCGCCTGGTGGCCTCGCCCGACGGGGCGCAGGGCTCGGTGACCGTGCACGCCGATGCGCGCCTGTACGCCGGCCTCTTCGATGGCAGCGAAAGCGCCACGCTGCCCCTGGACCCGGCGCGCAAGAGTTATGTGCACCTGGTACGCGGCGAGCTGGACGTCAACGGCCAGCGCCTGAGCGGCGGTGATGCCGCCCTGCTGGCCGGTGAAAGCCGGGTCGAGCTCAAGGCCGGCCGCGATGCCGAAGTGCTGGTTTTCGACCTGGCCAACTGATTTTTTCTCACCCTGTTTCATTTCACCCTAGGAGCTTCCCATGTTCAACACACTGCAAAACCCCCTGACCCTCGTTGGCCGCCTGCTGCTGGCCGCCCTGTTCCTGCCCGCCGGCATCAGCAAGATCGGCGGCTTTGCCGGGACCGCCGGTTACATCGCCTCCAAGGGCCTGCCCCTGCCCGAAGTAGGCGCTGCGATCGCCGTCGTGGTGGAGATCGTGGGCGGCCTGGCGCTGATCGCCGGCTTCGGCACCCGTCTGGCGGCCCTGGCCCTGGCGCTGTTCACGCTGGTGGCCACCTTCATCTTCCACAACTACTGGGGCGTGCCGGCCGACCAGGCCTTCGTGCAGCAGCTGATGTTCTACAAGAACATCGCGGTGGTCGGCGGCCTGCTGGTGCTGGCCGCGCACGGCGCCGGTGCCTGGAGCCTGGACGCCAAGCGTCAGCGCTGATCCTCTGGCCGGGCCGCGTGACGCACGGGGCCCGACACAAGTCTTTTAAATCTCACTATCGTTTTTCACTGGAGTTATCTCATGGCAAAAGTTGCTGTTGTTTTTCATTCGGGCTATGGTCACACCCAGCGCATGGCGCAAGCTGTGGCCGAGGGCGCGAATGCGCAGCTGGTCGCGATTGACGCCGAGGGCAACCTGCCCGAGGGCGGCTGGGAGACGCTGGCCGCCGCCGATGCCATCATCATGGGCAGCCCGACCTACATGGGTTCCGTGAGCTGGCAGTTCAAGAAGTTTGCCGATGCTTCCAGCAAGCAATGGTTCAGCCAGGCCTGGAAAGACAAGGTCATGGCCGGTTTCACCAACAGCGCCACCATGAACGGCGACAAGCATTCCACCCTGCATTACCTGATCACCCTGGCCATGCAGCATGGCGGCATCTGGGTCGGCACCGGCATGATGCCCAGCAACGCCAAGGCCTCGCAGCGCAATGACCTGAATTACGTGGGTTCCTCGGCAGGCGCCATGGCCGCCACGCCGTCGGACGCCTCTGTGGCCGAGATGCTGCCGGGTGACCTGGAGACCGCCAAGCAGTTCGGCCAGCGCGTGGCTGCCGTCACCGCCAAGATCCGCGGCTGATACATTGAGGCCCAGGAGGGCCTTATGACCACACCACCGCACATCCTCACCGGCCACCAGAAAGACCTGGGGGGCGGTTTCGTGGTGCGGCGCCTGCTGCCGGCGGCGGCGCAGCGTTCGGTCGGGCCCTTCATCTTCTTCGACCATTTCGGTCCTGCACTGGAAACCCCCGAGACCGAGCACGATGTGCGGCCGCATCCGCACATTGGCCTGGCCACGGTGACCTATCTGTTCGAGGGCGCCATGATGCACCGCGACAGCCTGGGCTCCTCGCAGCTGATCGAGCCGGGCGCCATCAACTGGATGACGGCCGGGCGCGGCATCGTGCATTCCGAGCGCCGCCCCGAGTCTCTGCGCAGCAGCACCTACACCAACCATGGCCTGCAGCTCTGGGTGGCACTGCCGCGCGAACACGAGGAGGCCGAACCATCGTTCGAGCACACCCCGGCGGCGGCGATTCCCGAAGCGCGGGTGGACGATGCGTCCGTGCGTGTGCTGGTGGGGCAGGCTTTCGGCCTGCGCTCGCCGGTGCACACGCTGATGCCCACGCTTTACCTGGATGTGCAGCTGCCGGCCGGCGGCCGCATCCAGCTGCCCGCGCTGGCGCCCGAGATGGCGGTCTATGTGGTGCAGGGTGCGCTGGCACTCGATGGTAAGGCCGTGCCGGCCTTGCAGATGGCCGTGCTGGGCCCGGCGGGCGCGGCGCTGGTCGCCGGCGAGGACACGCGCCTGGTGGTGATCGGCGGCGCGCCGCTGGATGCGCCGCGCCACATGTGGTGGAACTTCGTCTCCGCTCGCCGCGAGCGCATCACGCAGGCGGCCGACGACTGGGAGGCCCAGCGCCTGGGCCAGGTGCCGGGCGAGACCGAGTTCATTCCCCTGCCCGAGCGGCGTTTCCTGGCTTGAGGAACGAGGCCCGGGCCGCGCGGCCGCTGATCAGCTGGTGATCTTGAACACGCTGACCATCTCGTTGAGACGGTTGGCCTGATCGCGCAGGCTGGCCGCCGCAGCGGCCGATTCCTCGACCAGCGCGGAGTTCTGCTGCGTCATCTGGTCGATGCCGGTGATCGAGTCGTTGACGCGGGCAATGCCCGAGGACTGCTCCACCGTGGCGGCGCTGATCTCGCCGATCAGGTCGGTCACGCGCCGGACCTGGGCCACGATCTCGCCCATGGTCTGGCCGGCGTCGCCGACCAGGCGCGTGCCGTTGTCGACCTGGCCCACGCTGTCGGAAATCAGGGCCTTGATCTCCTTGGCCGCCTCGGCGCTGCGACCCGCCAGCGAGCGCACTTCACCGGCCACCACGGCGAAACCGCGGCCCTGCTCGCCGGCGCGTGCGGCTTCCACCGCTGCATTGAGCGCCAGGATGTTGGTCTGGAAGGCGATGCCGTCGATGACACCGATGATGTCGTTGATCTTCTTCGAGGCGTGCTGGATGCCCGCCATGGTGCTCACGACCTCGCCCACGGCCTGGCCGCCGCGCGCGGCCACCTCGGAGGCGGTGGCCGCCAGTTGCGAGGCCTGGCGCGCATTGTCGGCACTGTGCTGCACCGTCTGCGTGAGGCTGCCCATGGCCGAGGCGGTCTGCTCCAGCGAGCCCGCCTGCTGTTCCGTGCGCTGGCTGAGATCGGCATTGCCCTGGGCGATTTCCGAGGAGGCGGTGGCGATGGATTCGGCCGCCCCCTTGACGTTGCTGATGATGCCCACCAGGGAGCGGTCGGCGCGGCGCAGGTCGTCCATCAGGTCGGCGAATTCGTCGCTGGTGCTCGGCTCGGGCACCGTGCCCAGTTCGCCCGCGGCAATCGCGCGGCCGGCCTGCTTGGCCTGCTGCATGGCGCCGGTGATGCCGTAGTACATGCCCATGTAGAGGTAGATCGAGACCAGGATGCCCAGGCCCAGCACGAGGCCCAGCAGGGTGCGCTTGGTGGCGGCGCTGCTGGAGCGCTCGGCCAGCAGATCATCCATGACCTTGCGGTTCTGCTCGACCAGCGCCCAGGCCGCGTCGATGGTGGCCTGGGCCGCCTGGCCGGCTTGTTGCTGCGTGACGCTGACGCTGTCCTGGGTCGTGAAGTTCTTGCGCGTGTAGGCGATGAACTCCTTGGCGCTGGACTTGAGCGTGTCGAAGTTCTTGCTGAGCTTCTTCTCCACCTCGGGGTTGGCCTTCATGGCCTGGGAGAGCATGGTTTCGACCGTGCCGAAGGTGTCGCTCAGGCGCGCCTCGGTCACCTCGTAGAACACCTTGTCCGCAGGCTTGATCTCGCCGCGCGAGACGTTGAGCGTGGAATAGGCGGCCATGCGCACGGCGATGCCGGCCGTGCTGGGCGTGTTGTTGGCCAGGGGGTAGCCCAGGTAGAACAGGTCCAGGTCCGGGTCCAGCGACATGCGCGAGCGGTTGCCCATGTCGCGCATGAAGGCGTACAGGCGGCCGTACTCCGGTGCATGGGCGCCGAAGGCCTTCTGGGCGAAGTCGGCGTCCAGCGGCAGGGCGTCGACCTTCTTCTGCAACTCGGCCCAGCCGTCCTGCAGGCCCTTGAATTCCTTGCCCATGTCGAACCAGGGGGAGGAGGCCTTCACGCCGTCCTCGATGCGCTTGAGCACCGCATCCACGGCCTTGGCGTTGTCCTTGAAACGCTGGCGCACGGCCTGGTCCCCCGGAGCAGCCGTGATGGTGATGCGCCGGCTCTCGATCAGCACCTTGTTCCATTCCACCAGGTCGGCCATCAGGGCGACGGCGGCGCGTTCCGAGGCGATCATGCTCACGCGGGACTGCAGGGCCGAGAGCTGGGAGATGCCCATGTAGACCAGCAGGGCCAGGGCGACCAGGCCGGAGAGGGCGAACTTGTAGCTGAAGCGCAGGCGCGCCATCAGGGCCGTGGCGGGCCCGAAAAAACCGGTCATGGGGGAGACTCCTGGGAAAGCGGATGGACTTTATGGACTAGATCGACCAGATCGGCCAAAGCTTGAGGCCGGGCGTAAAAATAACCCTGGAAGAGCTGGCAGCCCTGTTGCCGCAGGATGTCGCGCTGGGCTTCGGTTTCCACGCCTTCGGCGATCACCTCCAGCCCCAGGCTCTGGCCCAGGGCGATGATGGTCTGGGTGATGACCACGTCGTTGGGGTCGGTCTGCAGGTCGCGCACGAAGGAGGCGTCGATCTTGAGCTGCTGGATGGGCAGGCGCTTGAGGTAGCTCAGCGAGGAGTAGCCAGTGCCGAAGTCGTCCAGCGCGAACTGCACGCCCAGTGCCACCAGCCGGCGCATCTTGTGCGTGGCGTCGTCGATGTTGTGGGCCAGCACGCTTTCAGTCAGCTCCAGCTGCAGGCGGCTGGCATCGGCGCCGGTGGCCATGAGCACCGAGGTGACGCTTTCGACGAAGTTGGCTTGCAGCAGCTGGTGCGCGCAGAGGTTGACGGAGATCACCAGCTCGCCCAGCACGGGCTGGCCGCGCCAGCGCTCGATCTGCTGGCAGACGTGGTCGAGCACCCACTGGCCCAGCGGCAGGATCAGGCCGGTTTCCTCGGCCAGGGGGATGAACTGCCCCGGCATGACCAGGCCGCGCTGCGGATGCAACCAGCGCACCAGGGCCTCGGCCCCGACCATGCGGCCGCTGCTGTCGAACTGCGGCTGGTAGAAGACGCGGA
This sequence comes from Rhodoferax sp. BAB1, assembly GCF_013334205.1. NCBI lineage: Bacteria > Pseudomonadati > Pseudomonadota > Betaproteobacteria > Burkholderiales > Comamonadaceae > Rhodoferax > Rhodoferax sp. BAB1. The sequence goes on from NZ_CP054424.1 coordinate 1,142,411, forward strand.
ACTGCTGCAGGGCCAGGGCCTGGTTCAGTTCGGCTTCCAGGGCCACGCGCTGGCTGAGGTGCATGGCGATGTCGTGGTCGAAGAAGCGGATGGCGTTGCGCCCGCTGGCCTTGGCTTCGTACATGGCGATGTCGGCGCGCTTGAGCAGCTCGTCCGCGCCCGTGTCCGGGCCATCGAACAGTGCCACGCCGATGCTGACCGACATCTGGTGATACTGGCTGTCGATGCCGAAGGGCTCGTGCATGCTGCTGCGCAGCTTTTCGGCCAGATTGCGTGCCTGGGCGCTGGCGCGCTCGGCATCGGGGTCGAGGCCTTCCAGCAGCACCGCGAATTCGTCACCGCCGGTGTGCGCCACCAGGCCCTGGTCGCCGATGACGCGCAGCATGCGTCCGGCCACGGCCTGCAGCAGTGCGTCGCCGACCTTGTGGCCCAGGGTGTCGTTGATCTGCTTGAAGCGGTCCAGGTCCGAGAACAGCAGGGCGCCGCGGCTGCCGCCGCTGTTGCGCCCCAGGCTCTCCTGCAGGCGTTCGAACAGCAGGCGGCGGTTGGGCAGGCCGGTGAGGGCGTCGTGGTAGGCCAGGTGGTAGACGTGTTCGCTGTGGGCCTTGCGCTCGGAGATGTCGGAGAACACGGTCACGGTGCGCACGAAACGGTCCTTGCGCCGCACCGGCCGGCTGCTGACCTCGACCGGGAAGGTCTTGCCGCTGGCGCTGACGAAGACGTTTTCTCCTTCGTAGGGCTGCTGCCAGCGCTGCGGGTCGAGCAGCGGGTTCACGCCGCCCAGGTAGGGGGGCTGGTTCGCGGGCGAGAGGATCAGCGGCAGCAACTGCTTGCCCAGCAGGGCCTCGCGCTGGTAGCCGAGCAGGCGGCAGGCGGCGCGGTTGACGTAGGTCGCGTAGCCCTGGCGGTCCAGCACGAACATGCCTTCACCCATGGCATTGCTGAACGAGTCCATGCGCTGGCGCAGCCAGGTCTCGCGCAGCGCCATGAGCAGCATGAGCAGCAGGGTCAGCACCGCGCTGGCGACCAGCAGGCCGTACTGCTGCCAGATGTCGGACCAGGAGATGACCGGCGGTTTGTCGAAGGGCGGGGCGCGCAACTCGCGCATCATGGCGCGTACCGGCTCGTAGTCGGCCGGCACGGTGAAGCCGTAGATGCCCATGCGCCGCGCCGTGTCGCCGCCGTGCGGCAGCGAAAGCAGGGCGCCGGCGATGCGCACCGAGAGATCTTCCGGCAGGTGCGACATGGCAACGACCGGCCATTCCGGATAAAGCCGCGAGGACAGGGCATAGGGATAACCGGGGTAGTTCTGCTGCCCCAGAACCTTCAGCTCACCCGGCTTGAGCCGCCCCTCGCGCACCAGGGTTTCGAGCAGGCCGGTACGTACGTAGGCGACGTCGGCCTCGTTGGCCAGCAGTGCATCGATGACGCGGTCCTGCGGCAAGCCGGTTTCCACCAGGCGCCCCGGGCTGATCGACTGGCGCGCCAGTTCGGTGGCCTGGATCTGGTAGCCGCCGAAGGACAGGCGCGAGACCGTGGCGATGCGCTGGCCCTGCAGATCCTTCAGGTTGCGCAGGTCCTGGCGTTCGCTGCGTGCCAGGATGACGCCGCCCATGGCACGTACCGGCTGGCGGTTCTCCAGATTGATCAGGGAGGCCAGGGGGGTGGAGAGGCCGTTCTGATGCACCATGCGCACGTACTCGCCGGGCTGGGTGATCACCAGGTCCACCGCCTGCTGGCGCACGGCCTCCTGCATGGGCCCGTATTCGAGCACCCTGAGTTCGAAGTGCGCCGAGGGGACCGAGCGGTTGAGGTAGTCGGTCAGGGGCTTCCACTGAGCCAGGGCGAGGGCTTCGGGACGGAACGACAGGACACCCACCACGATGGTTTCAGGGTTGGCCCGCAGCGACGTGGCGGCCAGGGCCAGCAACAGTCCGGTCAATGCACTTTGCAGGCGCCGCTTCATCATGAGGTGGAGTTGGCCGGTAGGTAGGCGCCGGTATAGAGCCTGTCAAAGTCCACGGGCTGGCGGATGATGCCGGCCTGCAGCATGATGGCCGAGAGCCTGGTCGTGACGCGTTGCAGGTCACCATCCTGGGCCGAGAGATAGCGCTGGTTGCCGATCAGGTCCGGCAGCTCCATGCCGCGCAGCGAGGAGATCAGTTCTTCGGCCGAAATCTCCAGGCGGGTGGCGATCCGGTAGGCCGAGTCCCAGGGGTTTTGCCGCAGGTAGGTCAAGGCCCGGAAGTGGGCAAGCAGCGCAGCGCGCAGCGGTGCGCCATGGGAGAGCAACGCGGCCGGCCGGACGGCCAGCACATCGAAGATCGTGTCGGGAAGCTCGCGTGTACTCAGCAGGGGGGTGGCGCCGAGTTTCCTGATCTTGGTCGCCATCGGCTCATACGTGAGGATGGCGTCCACATCGCCGCGGGCCCAGGCCACATCATGGCTCTCATAGGGAATCAGGCGGGTCTGGACATCCTGCTGCCCGAGCCCGGCCTTTTCCAGGGTCATCGACAGCATCAGGTAACCCAGTGCATTGTCGACCAGCCCGATGCGACGGCCTCGCAATGCAGTCAGGCGCGACAGGCCGGGGCGTACCAGCAATACATCCGCGCCCTTGGAGATGTCGAAGACGAGCACGATCGTCAGATCCGTACCCTGATCGCGCAGTTTCAGAATCTGGTCCAGCGTCAACATGACACCATCGATCTGTCCCGCCTTGAGCAGATCGATCATGGCCTCGTGCGACGGGGGCTCCCTCAACTCAACCTGTGCGGGCAGGTATCCCAGGTTGTGGGCCAGGAACAAGGGTTCGTAACCTGGCCAGGGACGGCCGGCCAGGACCAGCGGACGTTGGGCCTTGCAGGCAGCGAGTGAGCCCAGCAGCGGCAGCAGGGACGCGGCCTGCAAGGCCCGGCGCCTGCCGATCGCCTGGCAGGATGGAGGAGAGGAGTCGGGCCGCTGGTTGCGCATGGGGTGGTCTGCCGGCGGGTTCCCGCACGGCAGGTGTGCTGACATCGTAATCGACCTTTACGCTGCACGAAAGGCCAGGATGGATCCAGGGGGCGATTTGTGGCAATAGTTCCGGGCCGGCGCTATTCCCGTCGGGCGCGCAGGTCGGCACCCAGAGCCTCGCGTTCGTCAAAGACGAAGCATTCGCCCCGAAAGTGGGCGCCGCCGGTCTCCTCGAAGTACTTGAGGATGCCGCCTTCGAGCTGGTAGACGTGTGCCAGCCCGCTCTCCTGCATGAAGATGGCCGCTTTTTCGCAGCGTATGCCACCGGTGCAGAAACTCACCACGGTCTTGCCCTCCAGCTCGGCGCGGTGGTCCTGCAGTGCCTGCGGGAAATCGGAGAACTTGTGGATGCGCCAGTCGATGGCGCCCTCGAAGCTGCCGTGGTCGACCTCGAAGGCGTTGCGTGTGTCCAGCGTCACGACCGGGCGTCCGTTGTCGTCATGCCCCTGGTCCAGCCAGCGCCGCACGGTGGCGGCCGGCACCGCGGGCGCGCGCCCCTGGGCCGGGCGGATCGTCGGGTGGTTCATGCGGATGATCTCGCGCTTGACCTTGACCAGCATCTTGCGAAAGGGCTGGCGGGCCGACCAGCTTTCCTTCGGCACCAGGTCGGCCAGGCGCGGGTCCTGGTGCAGCGCCGCCACGAAGGCACGTACCGCCGGTTCCGGGCCGGCCAGAAACAGGTTGATCCCTTCCTCGGCCAGCAACACCGTGCCCTTGAGCCCCAGGTCGCTGGCACGCTGGTGCAGGCGTTCGCGCAGCACCTGCGCGTCGGGCAGGGGGACGAATTTGTAGGCGGAGATGTTGAGGATGTCGTTCACGGCTTGATTTTAGGTTTTTGCTTCTGCATCGGCTGCGAACGGAATGCGGTTATAAAGCCAGCGTGTGCTGGCGCAGCACCCCGGGCATCCCGTCCATGCGCCAACTACAAGGAGATGCAGCATGCCCTCAGGCAACCTGGTGTTCTACTGGCCGGATCTGGGCAACACCGTGTCCATCGCGGCGCTGGTGCTGGCGGTGGCCGTCTTCGTGTTCGGCCTGTTCAGCGGCGCACGGGCCAACAAGATACGTGTGCTGTTTGCCGTCATCCTGGCCACCCTGCTGGGCTGGCTGGTCATGCCGCTGGCGGTGCAGGCGGCAGCGGCCGTGCACCTGACCGCAACCCGAACCGGCGTGATGATCCTGCATACGGCCATGCTGGCTTTTGTTGCCATCCTGGCCACCAGCATCTACGAGATCATCACGGTCAGCCTGTCGGACGTGGGCCTGGCCTCCAGGAAGTGAGGCCGGGCCTCACTCGTAGACGATGACGGCGCGGCCCTGGTCGGCCTGGGCCATCCAGCCGGCCAGCGCCGCATCGCTGGGATAGAACTTCGCATCCTCTCCCAGCTGCAGTTCAGCCGCCGCCGCAATGTCCGCGCCATGGCGGCGCAGGGACAGGCGCACGCCCAGGCCCCGCAGCAATTCACCCTGTTCGGTCATCTCCCGTTTGGGCGGATGTTCGGCCACCAGGCGCTGCACATCCGGTGCGCGGCCGTTGACCGCGACGCGCAGGTACTTGCCGAAGCGGCAGCGCGCTGCCTCCAGGCTCCAGACCTGGTTGATGTTGAGCTGCAGGCCGCCGGAAAAACGGTCCGGCATGGCTTTGGCCATCACGATGATGAGCTCGTCGTCCTTGAGCAGGTTGCGGTTGGCGTTCATCAGCGCCTCGTCCACACGGGCGTCGAGCACGGCTGTCTTGTCGTCGAGCTTGAACAGGGCCAGCTTGCCGCGCTGGCCGTTGATGACACGGAAATCGCTGACGATGCCGGCCAGCAACTGGGGCTCGCGCGTGTCGATCAGGTCGGCCAGTTCGCGCTTGGCGAAGCGGCGGACCTCCATGGATACCTCGTCGAACAGATGGCCCGAGAGGTAGAAACCCACGGCGGTCTTCTCGGCCGTGAGGCGTTCCTTCACGCCCCAGGGCAGGGCTTCCACCAGCTCGGGCTCCTGCGTGCTGGCGCCGTGGCTGTCGTCACCCAGGTCGAACAGGCCACCCTGGTTGACGTTGGCCGCGGTGGCATTGGCAAAGTCAAAGGCGCGGTCGATCGAGGCGACCAGCGACGCGCGGTTGAGCTGCAGGGAGTCGAAGGCGCCGGCCTTGATCAGCGCCTCGATGCTGCGCTTGTTCAAACGCGTGCGGTCCACGCGCACGCAGAAGTCGTACAGGCTGGTGAAGGGGCCACCTTCTGCACGCGCCTTCACGATGGCCTCGATGGCCTGCTGGCCCGTGCCTTTGACCGCACCCAGGCCGTAGCGGATGGCCTTGTCGGAAATGGGCTCGAAGCGGTAATGGCCGCGGTTGACGTCCGGCGCCTCGAAGGCCATGCCCATCTTGATCGCGTCCTCGAACAGCACCTTGAGCTTGTCCGTGTCGTCCATTTCCACGGTCATGTTGGCGCAGAAGAACTCGGCCGTGTAGTGCACCTTGAGCCAGGCCGTGTGGTAGGCCAGCAGGGAGTAGGCGGCGGCGTGCGACTTGTTGAAGCCGTAGCCGGCGAACTTCTCCATCAGGTCGAAGACCTCGTCGGCCTTGTTCTGGGGAATGTTGTGGGTCGCCAGTGCGCCGGCACGGAATTTCTCCCGGTGCTCGGCCATCTCCTCGGCCTTCTTCTTGCCCATGGCACGGCGCAGCAGGTCGGCGCCGCCCAGCGAGTAGCCGCCCAGGATCTGCGCGGTCTGCATCACCTGCTCCTGGTAGACCATGATGCCGTAGGTCTCGGACAGCATCTCGGCCACCGCCGGGTGCGGGTACTCGACTTCTTCTCGCCCATGTTTACGTGCAACGAAACTTGGGATCAGGTCCATGGGGCCCGGGCGGTACAGGGCGTTGAGGGCGATCAGGTCTTCCAGGCGCGTGGGCTTGGCGTCGCGCAGCATGCCTTGCATGCCGCGACTTTCAAACTGGAACACGGCCTCGGTCTTGCCTTCCTGGAACAGCTGGTAAGTGGGCTTGTCCTTGAGCGGAATGTTCTCGAAGGCGAAGTTTTCCTGGCCCGGGTGGCGCGCCATGATGAACTCGCGCGCGATCTCCAGGATGGTCAGCGTGGCCAGGCCCAGGAAGTCGAACTTGACCAGGCCCACGGCCTCCACGTCGTCCTTGTCGTACTGGCTCACCGCCGCGTCGCTGCCGGGCTGCTGGTAGAGCGGGCAGAAGTCAGTCAGCTTGCCCGGGGCGATCAGCACGCCGCCGGCGTGCATGCCGACGTTGCGCGTCAGGCCTTCGAGCTTCTGGGCCAGTGCCAGCAGGGTCTTGACCTCGTCCTCCTTCTCCAGCCGTTCGGCCAGGATGGGCTCGGCCTGGATGGCGTCGGCAATCGTGATGTGCTGGCCCGGCTTGTTGGGGATGAGCTTGGAGATGCCGTCGCAGAAGGTGTAGCTCATGTCGAGCACGCGTCCCACGTCACGGATGGCGGCGCGTGCGGCCATGGTGCCGAAGGTGGCGATCTGGCTGACCGCCTCCTTGCCGTACTTGTCCTTCACGTAGTCGATCACGCGGTCGCGGTTGGCCTGGCAGAAGTCGATGTCGAAGTCCGGCATCGAGACGCGTTCCGGGTTCAGGAAGCGCTCGAACAGCAGCTTGTATTCCAGCGGGTCCAGATCGGTGATCTTCAGCGCATAGGCCACCAGCGAGCCGGCGCCCGAGCCGCGGCCCGGGCCGACCGGGCAGCCGTTGGCCTTGGCCCACTGGATGAAGTCACCCACGATCAGGAAATAACCCGGGAAGCCCATCTTCAGGATGGTGTTGATCTCGAATTCGAGGCGTTCCACGTAGCGCGACCGCTCGGAATCGCGTTTGACGGCGTCCGGGTAGAGGTGGGTCAGCCGCTCCTCCAGGCCCTCGAAGGAGACCTTGCGGAAGTACTCCTCGATACTCAGGCCGCCGGGGATGGGGAAGTTGGGCAGCTGCGGCTTGCCCAGCACCAGGGTCAGGTTGCAACGCTTGGCAATCTCCAGCGTGTTGGCCACGGCGCTGGGCAGGTCGGCAAACAGCGCCTGCATCTGCCCGGCGGTCTTGAAGTACTGCTCGCGCGTGAACTTGCGCACCCGCCGCGGGTTGCCCAGGATCTCGCCTTCGGAGATGCAGACGCGTGCCTCGTGTGCCTCGTAGTCGTCGGGCGTGGCGAACTGCACCGGGTGGCTGGCCACCACCGGCAGCTTCATGCGCGCGGCCAATTGCACGGCGGCCGTCACATGGGCCTCGTCGTCCGATCGCCCGGCGCGCTGCAGTTCCAGGTAAAAACGGTGCGGGAAGATGGTGGACAGTTGCAGCGCCGCCTCGTGCGCGCGCTCGGCATCGCCCTGCACCAGGGCCTGGCCCACGGCACCGGCCTGCGCGCCGGAAAGCGCGATCAGCCCCTCGTGCAGTTCCTTCAGCCAGGCCAGCTTGACCACGGCCTGGGCCTTCACCACATTGCCGGTCCAGGCCCGCGCGATGATTTCGGAAAGGTTGAGGTAACCCTGCTTGTTCTGCACCAGCAGCAACAGGCGCGAGGTCGCCAGCGGGTCCTGGCCCAGGCCCTCGAGCATGATCTCGACGCCGATCAGGGGCTTGACGCCCTTGCCGCGCGCTTCCTTGTAGAACTTGATGGCCCCGAACAGGTTGTTCAGGTCGGTGATGGCCAGCGCTGGCTGACCATCCCTGGCTGCGGCCTTGACGATGTCCTCGATGCGGACGGTGCCGTCGACGACGGAGAACTCGGTGTGCAGGCGCAGATGGGCAAACATGGGATGATTTTAGTGCGCTGCCGTCAGACCGACCCCGGTTCCTCGGAGATGTTTTTTCTTGCGCGGCATGCCGGGATGTGCCCCCGGCAGGGCAGTAACTTTCTTTTGCTTCGCCAAAAGAAAGTCACCAAAGGTCACGGAGTGGGACTTTGCTCACTTCGCGCAGCGAAGTTACGCAAAGGCCAAAAGGCGACCCTGGTGTCTGTGACCCCGGCTGTGCCGGGGCACCCTGCGATGCTCGCGTCAGGCGGGATCCGCGCAAACTCGCTGCGCTCAAACATGCGCGGATCTTGATCCGCCTGCCGCTGCGCTTCTCGGCACATACACAAGGGAACCCGGAAATCCCAGAGCCAAAGCCCACAAGGACGCGCCATGGCGCGTCCTTGTGGGCTTTGGCTCTGGGTCTCTGGCCTCTGGTTTCCACTGCCGTGAGAGGAGGCGAGTAGCGCAGGACAGGGCGGAAAAAGAAGTGCAGATGTCTGAGCCCGCAGGGCGAGTTTCTGCACTTCCCGCACTGGCCGAGCAACGCAGCGTGCCCGCAGCGTAGCGGAGGGGCGACGAACCCGGCTCGCCTTCTCTTTGCTTACTTTCTCTTGGCGAAGCAAGAGAAAGTGAGTCGCCCGCCGGGGCGAGACCCGGCCTGCCACGCAAGCAACAACACAACGCAGAAAAAGAAAAAGCCCGCACACAGCGGGCCTCTTCAAATTGAGCCTGAAGACAACAGATCAGATGTTGTCTGTGAAGCTGCGCAGCTTGTCCGAACGCGAGGGATGCTTGAGCTTGCGCAAGGCCTTGGCTTCGATCTGGCGGATGCGTTCTCGGGTCACGTCGAATTGCTTGCCCACCTCTTCCAGCGTGTGGTCGCTGGTCATCTCGATGCCGAAGCGCATGCGCAGCACCTTGGCTTCGCGCGGCGTCAGGCTGTCCAGGATGTCCTTGACCACGTCGCGCAGGCCGGCCTGCATGGCGGCTTCCACCGGGGCGGTGTTGGCCGTGTCCTCGATGAAGTCGCCCAGGTGGCTGTCGTCGTCGTCGCCGATGGGGGTTTCCATCGAGATCGGCTCCTTGGCGATCTTCATGATCTTGCGGATCTTGTCCTCAGGGATCTCCATCTTCTGCGCGAGCAGGCTGGCGTCAGGCTCGAAGCCGAACTCCTGCAGGTGCTGGCGCGAGATACGGTTCATCTTGTTGATGGTTTCGATCATGTGCACCGGGATGCGGATCGTGCGGGCCTGGTCCGCGATGGAGCGGGTGATGGCCTGGCGGATCCACCAGGTGGCGTAGGTCGAGAACTTGTAGCCGCGGCGGTATTCGAACTTGTCGACCGCCTTCATCAGGCCGATATTGCCTTCCTGGATCAGGTCCAGGAACTGCAGGCCGCGGTTGGTGTACTTCTTGGCGATGGAGATCACCAGGCGCAGGTTGGCCTCGATCATCTCTTTCTTGGCCGCGCGCGAGGAGGCCTCGCCCTCGTTCATGCGCTTGTTGATGTCCTTGAGCTGGTCCAGCGGCACCACCACACGCGACTGCAGGTCCATCAGCTTTTGCTGCAGGTCCTGCACCGGCGGCACGTTGCGCGCCATGATGGCGCTCCAAGGCTTGCCGGCGTTGGCCTGCTTCTCGATCCACTTGAGGTCGAGCAGGTGCGACTTGGCTGGGTGGCCGTGTTTGTCGCGACCGCTGAAGTCGGCGATGAAGTGGTCTTGCGGGTAGCCGCACTTGTCCACGATAATGCGGCGCAGTTCGCGCTCCTTCTTGCGGATGTCGTCCACCTGGGCACGCACCAGGTCACACAGCTTCTCGATGGTCTTGGCCGTGAAGCGGATGGTCATCAGCTCGTCGGACAGGGCCTTCTGGGCCTTCTGGTAGGCCGGGGTGCCGTAGCCTTCCTTGTCGTAGACCTTGTGCACCTTCTCGAACAGGCTGCGCAGGCGGTCGAAACGCTCCAGCGCCTGGTTCTTCAGTTCCTCGAGCTTCTTGGTCAGGGCCTTGGAGCCGCCCTTGCCGTCGTCGTCGTCGGCTTCGTCGTACTCGTCGAAGTCCTCTTCGGCCACATAGTCGTCGCTTTCCTGGGCGTTGACGAAACCGTCCACCACGGTGGAGATGACGATCTTGCCTTCACGGATTTCCTCGCCCAGGCGCAGGATCTCGGCGATGGTGGCGGGGGAGGCGCTGATGGCCTCCATCATGTCCATCAGGCCACCTTCGATGCGCTTGGCGATCTCGATTTCGCCTTCGCGCGTCAGCAGCTCGACCGTGCCCATCTCGCGCATGTACATGCGCACCGGGTCGGTGGTGCGGCCGAATTCGCTGTCCACGGTGGACAGGGCGGCTTCGGCTTCCTCTTCCGCTTCCTCTTCGGTCGCAGCGGTCGGGCCGGTGTTGTTCAGCAGCAGGGTCTCGGCGTCCGGGGTCTGCTCGTAGACGGCCACGCCCATGTCGTTGAGCATGGAGATCACGACTTCCAGCGTCTCGGCATCGACCAGCTTGTCGGGCAGGTGGTCGGAAATCTCGCCGTGGGTCAGGTAGCCGCGGGTCTTGCCCAGCTTGATCAGCTGCTTGAGGCGCTGGCGGCGCTTGGCCATGTCCTCTTCGGACAGCACGGTCTCGTCCAGGCCGAATTCCTTCATCAAGGCCCGTTCCTTGGCCTTGCTGATCTTCATGCGCAGGGGCTTGACCTTTTCGCCAGCGACGGCTTCGGTCGGCTCTTCGGCAAATTCGGCTTCGATGTCCGACAGGTCCAGGTCGCCTTCGGGCTTGTCGGTGGCGTTCTTGGGCTTGCGGCCGCGCTTGGCGCCGGTCTTGGCCGGTGCGCCGGCTTCAGCGCTGGCAGCCTTGGGCGGACGGCCCGGCTTCTTCTTGGCCACGACCACGTCGGTGGCGGGGGCGGCGGCTTTTTTCAGTTCGGCGGCGGTCGGCTTGGTGGCCTTCTCGGCTTTTTCAGTCTTGGCGGGGGTCTTGGAAGCGGGCACTGTCTTGGCTTTCGTGGCGGGCTGCACCTTGGCAAGAGGCTTGGCTGCTGGCTTGCTTGCCGCCTTGGGGGCGGCTTTGGCAGCGGGCTTGGCCTGGCTTGCGGGCTTGGATACAGCCTTCGCGACGGGTTTGGCGGCGGGCTTTGCAGGCTTCTTGGACTTTTGAGCGGGCATGGATCAACCTCGGAACATCAAAAACTGGCACAAAGAAACAAACACAGCACCGACAAAACCGGCGCAGTTGGGGGACAGAGGAGAAATCCTCAGGGGCAAGATGGGAGGGCGAACATTTGGAATGCAGTCCTTGCGGTAAGGTGGCCGGTCGTGCGCGTAGGCTACGGTTGGCCTGGCCCGGAGGTGCTGCTGTCGCTCTTGCCGAAACTCAGACGTGGATTATACCCGGCAAAGCTGAAAATTCAATGCTGGCGCGCGTTTGCGGCGGCCTTTGCAAGGCTATTCGGTCGTCGTGGGACCGGTTTCCAGGGCCCGCCGGCGGGCCTGCAGCTCGCGGTAGCGCTCCAGGGCGGCCGGGTTGTCGCTGGCCGCGGCGATGGCCACGGTCTCCTCGGCCTTGAGCTGCTCGATCAGCATGCGCTGCAGCAGATTGCGCAGCTCGATCCGGGCTTCGGCATGGTCTTCGGTGGCGCTGAGGTCCGAGCCGTGCATGAGTTTGTGGGCCAGCGCTTCGGCCGGGTGGCCCTGCAGGGCCTCGCGCAGTGCCCCCCATGGCAAGGGGCCGTGTTCGTGCAACTGGGCTTCCAGCCAGCTGAGGAGCTCGCCATGGGCCCCCGGCAGGCCGCCCAACAGGGCGTGGTCCTCGCTGGAGAGCTGTTCCCAAAGCTGGCTGTGCGCCAGCAGCAGACGGGCGGCGTGGTCGGAGCGGTTGACGGGCAGGCCCCGTGCCGCCCGGGTGGCTGACGGCCGGCTGGGCCGGGGGCTGTAGTCGGCCGATGCGGCGCTGCCGGCAGCCGCCCGCTCGCCCTGGCGGGGGGCGCCGCCGCCGCGGGACGGGGCCAGCCAGAGGGAAGACAGTTCCTGCACATCCAGTTGCACCAGTCCGGCGATCTCGCCCAGCAACTGGCGCTTGAGTGCGCCGTCGGGCAACTGGCTCCACAGCGGCTTGGCATTGCTGGCCAGGCGGGCCCGGCCCTCGGCGCTGGAGAGATCGCAGCCCTCGCGGGCGGCTTCGATGAGGAAACGGCTCAGCGGCACGGCCTCGCTGACGCAGCGGGCGAAGGCTTCCTTGCCGTGCTCCCGGACGTAGCTGTCCGGGTCGTGTTCGGCCGGCAGGAACAGGAACTTGATGCTGCGCACGTCGCTGGCATAGGGCAGGGCACCGTCGAGCGCGCGCCGTGCGGCACGCCGGCCAGCGCTGTCGCCGTCGAAGCTGAAGACGACCGAGTCGGTGAAGCGGAACAGCTTCTGCACATGGTCGGTGGTGCACGCCGTGCCCAGCGTGGCCACGGCGTTGGGGAAACCGAGCTGCGCCAGGGCCACCACGTCCATATAACCCTCGGTGACCAGCACGTAGCCCGCGTCGCGGATGGCGTTACGCGCCTCGAAGAGACCGTAGAGTTCGTGGCCCTTGCTGAAGACTGGCGTTTCCGGCGAGTTCAGGTACTTGGGTTTCTCGTCGCCCAGCACGCGCCCGCCAAAGCCTATGCACTCGCCCTTGACGTTGCGGATGGGGAACATGATGCGGTCGCGGAAGCGGTCGTAACGCTTCTCTTCGCCGCTGTTGTCGTCCGTGCTGGTGATGACCAGGCCGGACTCCACCAGCAGCGGGTCGTCGTATTGCGGGAAAACGCTGGCCAGGCTGCGCCAGCCTTCGGGGGCGTAACCCAGGCCGAACTGTTTGGCAATCTCGCCGGACAGGCCGCGGCCCTTGAGGTAGTCGACGGCACGCGGTGAGGTCTTGAGCTGCTTGCGCCAGGCCTCGCCGGCCTTCTCCAGCACGTCGGAGAGCGTAGCCTGCTTCTGCCGCTGCTCGGCGGCACGTGCTCGGTCCTGCGGGCTGGCGTCGTCCTCCGGTACCTGCAGACCGTAGTGCTGGGCGAGATCCTTCACCGCCTCGATGAAGCTCATGCCGGTCTGTTCCATCAGGAAGTTGATCGCGTCGCCGTGCTTGCCGCAGCCGAAGCAGTGATAGAACTGCTTGGTCGGGCTGACCGTGAAGGAGGGGGACTTTTCCGCGTGGAAGGGGCACAGGCCCATGAAGTTGGCGCCGCCCTTCTTGAGCTGCACGGTGCGCCCGACGATCTCGACGACGTCGGCGCGCGCAAGCAACTCCTGGATGAAGGACTGGGGGATGGCCATGGTGCCGATTGTAGAAACACCGGCCGCGCGGGGAATCAGTCGCCTTTGACCGTGCCCTCGCGCCGCGGGTCGGCGCCGCCATACAGGCCCTTGCCACGCACCTGGATGGCTTGCAGTCCGCTGGTCAGCGGCTGTTCTTTCACATCATGGCCGCGCTGACGCAGGGCTCGCAGGGTGGTGGCCGGAAAGCGTTCCGGCTCCAGCAGCACCGGTCCGCCAAAAGCCGCAAAGTTGGGCAGGTTGATGGCCTGCTGCACGTCCAGCCCCCAGTGCAGCGTGCCATAGAGCAGCTTGCTCGTGTAATGGATGATGTAGGCGCCCCCGGGGCTGCCGCCGCTGAGCAGGAAGTCGCCGCGGGGCCGCTCGAACACCAGCACCGGGGTCATGGACGAGCGCGGCCGTTTGCGCGGCTCGACACGGTTGGCGATGGGCGCGCCGGATTCGCTGCGTGGCGTGAAGCTGAAGTCGGTCAGCTGGTTGTTGAGCAGGAAGCCGCCGCGCAGTCCCTGGCCGCGGTTGACCATGAGGTGGGCGCCCCAGGCGGCTTCGATGCTGCTGGTCATGGCCAGGGCCCGGCCCTGGCCATCGACGATGCTGATGTGCGAGGTGCCGTATTCGGCCTGCTCGGGCATGGGCCCCAGGCTTTGCTGCACGCCGGCGGGGATGCCGGCTGGCGCGTCCGGCATGCGCCGGGCCCGCGGGCCGCTGCCGATCAGCCTGGCGCGCTGCGCCAGATAGTCCTCGTCGAGCAGGCTCATCCAGCTGGCTCCCGGCGATGGCACGTAGTCGGGGTCGGCCACGTAGACGGCGCGGTCGGCAAAGGCCAGGCGCGAGGCTTCGGTGTAGAGGTGCAGCCAGTCGGAGCCGGGTCGCAAGCCTTGCGGGCTGCGCTGGGGCGGCAGCCTGGCGGCCGGCGTGTGGGCCAGCAGGCCCAGGATCTGGCCCATGGCCAGCGTGCCCGAGCTGGGTGGCGGCATGCCGCAGATGCGGACGTCGCGCTGGCGCGCGCCCTTGGGATGCACGGGGCGCGCACTGTGTACGAAGCACAGCGGGGCGCGCACCAGGGCCTCGTAGCCGGCCAGGTCGGCCAGCGTGAGACGGCCCGGATTAGCCGGGTGCTCGCGCACCTTGCGCACCATGGCCTCGGCCAGCTCGCCCTCGTAGAAGCTGCGTGCACCCTCGATGGCGATGCGGCGCAGCACCGCCGCCAGCTCCGGGTTGCGCAGGCGATGCCCCACGGGCCAGGGCCGGCCACTGTCGTCGAAGAAATGCGCAGCAGCCACCGGGTCCTGCCGCAGGGCGGTGGCGCCCGAGAGCAGGGCATGCAGGCGCGGACCGACCGGGAAACCTTCTTCGGCCAGGGTGATGGCCGGCTCGAAGAGCTGCTGCCAGGGCAGGCGGCCGTGCTGGCGGTGGGCCAGCGCCAGCATGTGCAGGACGCCAGGGGTGCCGACGGCGCGCCCGCCGATGGCGGCAGCCTGGAAGGACAGGGGCTTGCCCTGGTCGTCTAGGAAGAGGTCTTCGTCAGCCTCGCTCGGCGCGGTTTCGCGGCCATCGTAGGCCTCGGTGAGCTGGCCGTCGTGGTGCAGCAAAAAGGCGCCGCCGCCGAGGCCGCTGGACTGGGGCTCGACCAGGGTCAGCACCATCTGCACGGCCACGGCCGCATCGACGGCGCTGCCACCGGCCTGGAGGATCTGGTAGCCGGCATCGACTGCCAGTGGATGCGCGGCGGCCACCGAGAACTTCTTGCTGGCCCAGCCGGCCTGGGCACGCTGGCCGCTGGCGGCTTCGGGCTGGCGCGGGACGCCTGCCGACGGGGCCGGTGATTTCGCGTTGGCGGGATGTGCCGCCAGCAGCAGGCCCGCCAGCAGCAGGCCCGTGAGATGCCGTGTGCTGCGCATGGAGGCTCCTGTGGCGTGCGGGCTCAGCGTGGCGCCAGGCGGATGGCGCCGTCCAGGCGGATCACCTCGCCATTGAGCATGTCGTTCTCGAAGATGTGTTTCGCCAGCTTGGCGTAGTCCTCGGGTGTGCCCAGGCGGCTGGGGAAGGGCACGCTGGCGGCCAGCGCGTCCTGCACCTCCTGAGGCATGCCGAACAGCATGGGTGTGCCGAAGATGCCTGGGGCGATGGTCATGTTGCGGATGCCGTTGCGGGCCAGGTCGCGCGCGATCGGCAGCGTCATGCCGACCACGCCACCCTTGGAAGCGCTGTAGGCGGCCTGGCCGATCTGCCCGTCATAGGCAGCTACGCTGGCGGTGGAGATCATGACACCACGCTCACCGGTGGACTCGGGTTCGTTTTTGCACATGGCGTCGGCGGCCAGGCGGATCATGTTGAAGCTGCCGATCAGGTTGACCGTGATGGTCTTGCTGAAGGTGGCCAGCGCGTGCGCGCCGTTCTTGCCCACGGTCTTCTCGGCCGGGGCGATGCCGGCGCAGTTGACCAAGCCCATGAGCTTGCCCAGCGAGACGGCCCGGGTCACCACGGCCTGCGCGTCGGCTTCCTGGCTGACGTCGCACTTGACGAAGACACCGCCGATTTCCTTCGCGACGGCCTCACCCTTGTCAGCCTGCATGTCGGCGATGACGACCTTGCCGCCATTGGCTGCCAGCATGCGTGCCGTGCCCTCGCCCAGGCCCGAGGCGCCGCCGGTGACGATGAATACCTTGCCTGCGATCTGCATGAAAAGCTCCTGTATTGTGACGTTGACGTTCACGTCAATTATGGCGCAGCCCCCTTTTCTCTCGCGTTCTGATCGCGAAGTGAAAGGTGGGACGAAGTTTGCTGCTATACTCGCGGTCTCGAACGAATTCTCAGGCGCGTAGCTCAGCTGGTTAGAGCACCACCTTGACATGGTGGGGGTCGTTGGTTCGAGTCCAATCGCGCCTACCAAAATCCCTTTCCGTCTTGTTGCCATCCGCTCTCAGGGTAAACCTTGGGGCGGTGGCGCAGGCGGCTTCCTAGAATGTGTTGCAGCGCAATACATGAAAACGGTTCACAGGACCGAGGAGATCAGGGTATGAAAGAAAAAAAGGGTGAGGCTGCTGCAGGCGCTGAGCGGATCATCAAGAAATATCCCAACCGCCGTCTGTACGACACCCGCACGTCGAGTTACATCACGCTGACGGAAATCAAGCAGCTGGTCATGGAAGGCGCCCCCTTCGTGGTGCGCGACGCCAAGACCAGCGAAGACCTCACGCGCAGCATCCTGCTGCAGATCATCCTGGAAGAAGAGGCGGGCGGCTCGCCCATGTTCAGCACCTCGGTGCTGTCCAACATCATCCGCTTCTACGGCCATGCCATGCAGGGCTTCATGGGCGGTTATCTTGAGAAGAACATCCAGTCCCTGCAGGACGTGCAGACCAGGCTCGCCGAGCAGTCCAAGGGGCTGAGCCCTGAGATGTGGACGCAGTTCATGGCCATGCAGACACCCGTGATGCAGGGCCTGGTGACGCAGAACCTGGAGCAGTCCCAGCACCTGTTCGCACAGATGCAGGAGCAGATGCAGAAGCAGACCGAGCAGATGCTGGAGACCTTTGGCCTCAAGCGCTGAACTGCGGGCCGCGGATGCGGCGACAATGGCCACATGAATGCCGGTCGTCCACCCCTGCGCATCGGCCTGTCGGCGCGGCTCTTCCATCCTGAGCCCGGCGCCAGCGGCCTCAAGACCAAGACCCTGCTGGTGTTCGAGCAGTCGGTGGCCCAGTGGGCCATGGCGCGCGACGTGCTGCTGCTCATGGTGCCTTCGGTGGTGCAGGGCGGCGAGCTCATGCGCAGCAACATCCGGTTGCGCAATTACGCCGAGTACCTCGACGGCCTGATCCTGCAGGGGGGGGCCGACGTCAGCCCGCGGGCCTATGGTGAGGAGCCGCTGCGACCCGAGTGGAGTGGCGACCCGGTGCGCGACGCCTACGAACTGGAACTGGTGCACGAGTTCATGGAAGCCGGCAAGCCTGTCCTGGGTATCTGCCGCGGCATGCAGTTGCTCAACGTGGCGCTGGGGGGCTCGCTCTACCAGGACCTGCGCACGCAGCGTCCTGAAACCGACGACCACGAGAGCGGCCACTACGACCAGCATGTGCACAGCGTGCGCTTTGAGCCGGAGGGCCAGATGGCCGGCTGGTTCGGTGGCCTGCCCGGTGGCAAGGTGGTGTCCATCCACCATCAGGCCATCAACCGCCTGGGCCGCGACATCGCGGTCGAGGCCGTGAGCGAGGATGGCGTGATCGAGGCCATCCGCTGGAACGGCGGCAGCTTTGTCTGTGGCGTGCAATGGCACCCGGAGTTTCACGGCGGTCTGCCGGAGGGCGGCCTGCTGGACTGCAACCCGCTGCTGGAGGCTTTCCTGTCCGCGGCGCGGCGCTGAGACGGCCGCCCGCTCGGGGGGCGGACCGGCGGGGCGAATACTGGGACAATAGCGGCATGAACGATGTCCTGTCTCCAGCTGCCGGTACGCAGCCTCCCAAAGTCGGTTTTGTCAGCCTGGGCTGCCCCAAGGCGCTGACCGATTCCGAACTCATCCTCACCCAGCTCAGTGCCGAGGGTTACCAGACCTCCAAGACCTTCCAGGGGGCGGATCTGGTCATCGTCAACACCTGCGGTTTCATCGACGATGCCGTCAAGGAAAGCCTGGACACCATCGGCGAGGCCCTGGCCGAGAACGGCAAGGTCATCGTGACGGGCTGCCTGGGCGCCAAGACCGGTGAGGACGGCGGCAACATGGTCAAGCAGATGCACCCCAGCGTGCTGGCCGTGACCGGCCCGCATGCCACGCAGGAGGTGATGGACGCGGTGCACGCGCATCTGCCCAAGCCGCACGACCCCTTCATCGACCTGGTGCCGGGCGCCTTCGGCGAGGCCGGGCTCAAGCTCACGCCGCGCCACTATGCCTACCTGAAGATCAGCGAGGGCTGCAACCACCGCTGCACCTTCTGCATCATCCCTTCGATGCGCGGTGACCTGGTGTCGCGACCGGTGGGTGATGTGCTGAAGGAAGCCAAGGCCCTGTTCGAAGGTGGTGTGAAGGAACTGCTGGTGATCAGCCAGGACACCTCGGCCTACGGTGTGGATGTGAAGTACCGCACCGGTTTCTGGGACGGCAAGCCGGTCAAGACGCGTATGCTGGACTTGGTGCAGTCCCTGGGTGAGCTGGCCGAGGCGCACGGCGCCTGGGTGCGCCTGCATTACGTCTATCCCTACCCCCATGTGGACGACATCCTGCCGCTGATGGCCACCGGCAAGGTGCTGCCTTATCTGGATGTGCCGTTCCAGCACAGCCACCCCGAGGTGCTGCGGCGCATGAAACGCCCGGCCAGCGGCGAGCGCAATCTGGAGCGCATCCAGCGCTGGCGCGAGATCTGCCCCGAGCTGGTGATCCGCAGCACCTTCATCGCTGGGTTCCCGGGCGAGACCGAAGAGGAATTCGAGCACCTGCTGGGTTTCCTGCGCGAGGCGCAGATCGACCGTGCCGGCTGTTTTGCCTACAGCCCGGTCCAGGGTGCGGCGGCCAACGAATTGCCGGGCATGTTGCCCGAGGCCCTGCGCGAGGAGCGCCGGGCCCGGTTCATGGCGGTCGCTGAAGAGGTGTCGACGCAGCGCCTGCAGCGCCGCATCGGTGCCACCATGCAGGTGCTGGTGGACTCGGCCCCGGCCCTGGGCCGCAAGGGCGGGGTGGGTCGCAGCTACGCCGACGCGCCCGAGATCGACGGCCTGGTGCAGTTGCTGCCGCCGGAGAAGATCAGCAAGACGCTGAAGGTCGGGGAGTTCACACGGGCGCGCATCGTCGGCACGCAGGGCCACGATCTGGTGGCGGTGCCGGTGTGACCGGCCTTTGCGCACACACCCGGCGCCATGCGGGCCGGGAAATAAAAAAGCCGCTGAGGTCTCAGCGGCTTTCAGTTGGCATGAACCAGGTGGTTATGCCTTATATTGGTGGTGCCCAGAAGAGGACTCGAACCTCCACGATGTTACTCGCTAGTACCTGAAACTAGTGCGTCTACCAATTCCGCCATCTGGGCATCTCAGGAAAGCGAGAAGTATATCAGAAATTTAGAACGCTCCAGCGGCCTGCTGGAAGAAATTGAAGGGACCATCAACGGACACCGTGATGGTCATGGTTTTGTGACGCGTGATGACGGCGAACCGGATATCTATCTGCCGCCCAACGAGATGCGTGCCGTGCTGCACAAGGACCGCGTCAAGGCGCGCATCGTGCGCTTCGACCGCAAGGGTCGGCCCGAGGGCCGTGTGGTCGAGATCATGGAGCGCGCGGCGCAACCCATCATCGGCCGCCTGCTGCAGGAGAGCGGTGTCTGGCTGGTGGCCCCCGAGGACAAGCGCTACGGACAGGACATCCTGATCCCCAAGAGTGCCACCGGGCAGGCCAAGGCCGGCCAGGTGGTGGTGGTCGAACTGGTCGAGCCGCCCGCGCTCTACGGACAACCCGTGGGCCGCATCAAGGAAGTGCTGGGCGAGATCGACGACCCCGGCATGGAGATCGAGATTGCGGTGCGCAAGTACAGCGTGCCGCACGAGTTCTCCGAGGCCTGCATCGCGCAGGCGCGCGGGCTGCCCGACAAGGTGCGGGAGCAGGACAGCCGGCACCGCGTCGACCTGACTGACGTGCCGCTGGTCACCATTGACGGCGAGGATGCGCGTGACTTCGACGATGCCGTCTACTGCGAGCCGTCCACCCAGGGCCGCGGCCGGAGCGCTCAGCAAGGCTGGCGCCTGCTGGTGGCGATTGCCGACGTCAGCCATTACGTGGAGACCGGCTCGCCGATCGACGTGGATGCCTACGAACGGGCCACCAGTGTCTACTTCCCGCGTCGCGTGATTCCCATGCTGCCGGAGAAACTCTCCAACGGCCTGTGCTCGCTGAACCCCGACGTGGACCGCCTGTGCATGGTCTGCGACATGTTCGTCAGCAGCGAGGGCGAGGTCACGGCCTACCAGTTCTACCCGGCCGTGATGCACAGCCATGCACGCTTCACCTACACCGAGGTGGCGGCCATCCTGGCCAACACGCGCGGGCCGGAAGCAGCCAAGCGCAAGGAGCGCATCCAGGACTTGCTCAACCTGCACGACGTCTACCGCGCCCTGCTGGCCGCGCGCGCCAAGCGCGGTGCGGTGGACTTCGAGACCACCGAGACGCAGATCATCTGCGACGACAGCGGCCGCATCGAGAAGATCGTGCCGCGCACGCGCAATGACGCGCATCGCCTGATCGAGGAGGCCATGCTGGCGGCCAACGTCTGCAGTGCCGACTTCATCGGCCAGAGCAAGCACGCCGGCCTGTTCCGCGTGCACGAGGGGCCGACGCCCGAGAAGAACGAGCTGCTGCGCAACTACCTCAAGGTGACGGGCGTTGGGCTGACCATCAGCGAAGACCCAACGCCCGCGGAGTTCCAGGCCATCGCCATCGCCACCAAGGAGCGGCCCGACGCGCAGCAGATCCACTCCATGCTGCTGCGCTCCATGCAGCAGGCCATCTACACACCGCACAACAGTGGCCATTTCGGCCTGGCTTTCGAGGCCTACACCCACTTCACCAGCCCGATCCGGCGTTACCCGGACCTGCTGGTGCACCGGGTGATCAAGGCCATTCTCAACAAGACGCGGTACCACCTGCCGGCCCTGCCCACGCCGGGTGAGGCGCATGCCAAGCTCTCCAAGCGTATCGAGAAGAGCGAGGCCGCCAAGATGAAGATCTCGGGTGAGAAGCCCAAGAAGGTCAGTGCCGAACTGATGGCCTGGCAGGCCGCCGGCCTGCACTGCAGTGCCAACGAGCGCCGCGCCGACGAAGCCAGCCGCGACGTGGAGGCCTGGCTCAAGTGCAAGTACATGCGTGAGCACCTGGGTGAGGAGTTCGGCGGCATCGTCACGTCGGCCACCAGCTTCGGCTTGTTCGTCACGCTGGACGCCATGTATGTCGAAGGGCTCATCCACATCACCGAACTCGGTGGCGAGTACTTCCGCTTCGACGAGGCGCGCCAGGAATTGCGCGGCGAACGCACCGGCATCCGCTACGCCATCGGCACGCGGGTGCGGGTGCAGGTCAGCCGGGTGGACCTGGATGGCCGGCGCATCGACTTCCGCCTGGTGCGTGAGGGCGAGGAGCTGACCAGTCGCGCCCTGCGCGACAAGGGGCTGGCGAACGAGGAGGCCGATGAGGCCACCGGGGCGCCGCGCAAGGCCTCGCTCAAGCGGGCGGCGCGCAGCAAAAAGGCCGGCGATGCAGGCCTGCGTGCCTTGCCCTCGCCGATCCAGGCCCTGAAGGCCTCGGTCAAGGCGGCAGCCAAGAAGGTCACCGACAAGGCCCGGGGCAAGGGACGCAAGACGCGTCGTTGAGATATCGATCCGGGGAGACCGAAGCGCATGAGCGGAGCGAAAAAGGTTGCCGTCGTGACCGGCGCCGGCACGGGCATAGGCAAGGCGGCGGCGCTTGCCCTGCTGAAGGACGGCTACTGCGTGGCGCTGGCCGGTCGCCGGCGTGAACCGCTGCAGCCCGTGGCCGACGCCAGCGGGGCGGGCCCATGTGTCCTGGTGCTGCCGACCGACGTGTCGCAGCCGCAGGCCGTGCGGACCCTGTTCGATGCCACCGTGCAGGTCTGGGGGCGGGTCGATGTGCTGTTCAACAACGCCGGCGTCAACGCGCCCGGGGTGCCGCTGGAAGAGCTGCCGCTGGAGAAGTGGCAGTCCGTGGTGGACATCAACCTCACGGGCATGTTCCTGTGCATCCAGAACGCCTTTCGCGTGATGAAGGCGCAGAGCCCGCGCGGCGGCCGCATCATCAACAACGGCTCGATCTCGGCGCATGCACCGCGCCCCAACTCGATTGCCTACACCGCCACCAAACATGGCGTGATGGGCCTGACCAAGGCGGCTTCGCTGGACGGCCGCCCCTACGACATCGCCGTGGGACAGATCGACATCGGCAATGCCGCCACCGATCTGGCGGCGCGCATGGCCAGGGGCGTGCCGCAGGCCAATGGCCAGATCGCCGTGGAGCCGCTGATGGACGTGGACATCGTGGGCCAGTCGGTGCTCTACATGGCGAATCTGCCGCTCGAAGTCAATGTGCTGTTCCATACGGTGATGGCCACCAAGATGCCTTTTGTCGGCCGCGGCTAGCGTCGCACCAGGCTTTGCAGGAAAACTGCATAACGTTGCGCCGCCACGTCCGGCGCTTCCATCATGGGCAGATGCCCCGCTTGTGGCAGCACCTCGATTCCGGCTCGTGTGTTCAGGTCGCGCAGCACCTTTGCACCCGTGGCGTCGAAGACCCGGTCCTGTCCGCCCCACAGCACCAGCAGCGGGCTTTTCAGCCCGGCAATGCGCTCGTGCAGCAGGTGGCGATCCTTGAGCTGTTCGCGCCACAGGCGCAGGTTCGAGGGCGCGCGGTCCAGCGCCTGGGCCTGTGCGGCCCGCATGACGGGATAGGGCAGGAAGGGTGGCTGCGCGAAAAGCAAGGCCATCATCCCTTCGAATTCCTGCGCATTGCGGGCGACCAGGGGCGCCCGTCCGGCCTCGATTTGCAGATCCATGTCGCTGGGCAGCGGGGTGCGGATGCCATGCGGGGCGCCGATGAAGGCCACGCTGGTGATGCGTCCGGGCTGCTCCAGTGCCAGCAGGGCGGCCAGCGTACCGCCCATGGAACTGCCTGCCAGGTGCACGGTGCGGACCGCCAGGGCATCGAGCAGCGCGGCCAGGCGTTGTGTCTGCGCGGCATAGTCGTAGGGTTCGTGCTCCAGGCGCGTGCTGGCGCCAAAACCCGGCAGGTCCGGCGCGATGACGCGGTAGTGCGCGGTCAGGCTGCGTGCGAAGTCCACCCAGTGGTCCTTTTCGGCAAAGAGGCCGTGCAGCAGCACCACGGTCTCGCCGCGGCCGCCTTCCAGATAGGAGATGCGGTGTGATCCGACCTGGATGCTGCGCTCTTCCAGGCCGGCGGACCGGCGATGCAGATCGACCAGGGCGGGGCGGAACGCTTCCGGTATGCCGTACCAGGCGGCGGGAGCGAGCAAGGCCAGGACGGCCAGGGCGAGGGCGAGACGCTTCAATCGGAACTCCTTGAATCTGGCGGCCGGTCCATCCAGTCGCCGAGGCGCAAGACTAGTCCCGGGAGCCGAAAAAGACTTGTACGATTGGGCTATGCCTGCACAGAACAGCCTGACGCTGGGTGCCGATCGGGCCCTGTACCTCGGTGAACTGCCCGCCACCGGCTGGCACCGTCATGCCTCGCCGGTGTTCCTGCAGGGGCTGTCGGGCCGGTTCGCCCTGCACCTGGCGGGGCGGGTCGAGACCTGCCACAGTGCCCTGATCGATACCGGCATCGAACATGTCTTCGACCCCTGCGGAGAAAGCGTGGCCCTGGTCTATCTGGAGCCGGATGCGCCCGAGGCGCGCAGTCTGCGCGCCCTCTTCCAGCAGCAGGGCGGCGTGATCCTGGATCCGGCCCGGCCTGTGCTCGCACGCAGTGCCAGCCAGACGCGTCTGCGGGCCTTCGACCTGCCGGCCCTGCTACGCCCCAGTCTGCCGGGCGTGACGCCGATGGACGCACGCGTGGCGCGCAGCCTGAGACTGATGCGCCAGGGAGCGGAGGGACCGCTGTCGCGCGAGATCGCGGCGGCCGCCGTGCATCTGTCGGCCTCGCGTTTCAACCACCTGTTCCGCGACGAGGTGGGCGTGAGTTTCCGCGACTATCGCATCTGGTCCCAGGTGCGCAGCGCCATGTCGGCCCTGGGGACGAGCCCGCGTCTCACCGATGCAGCCCTGAGTGGCGCCTTCGTCGATTCCTCGCACTTCAGCCGCATGTTCCGCCAGACGTTCGGCATGACACCGTCCAGCGTGCTCAAGCCCTTGCGCGAGGTCCGTCGGGTCTAGCCGCGCCGCGCGAGGGCGTCGGCGGTCAGCGGCTGGTCCGGCGGCCAGGCGTCGGCAGCCAGGCCGTGCAGCCAGACGGCGGCGCAAGCGGCCTCAAACGCGTGTTCGCCCTGCGCCAGGCGCGCACCGATCAGCCCGGCCAGCACGTCGCCGGTGCCGGCGGTGGCCAGGCGTGCATTGCCGGTCGGGTTGATGACGGGCAGCCGGCCCGGTGCGGCCATCACCGTGCCCGAGCCTTTCAGGACCACGGTGCAGCCGAACTGCTGCGCCAGCTTTTGCGCGGCTGCCAGCCGGTCGGCTTGCACGGCCGCCGTCGTGCAGGCCAGCAGGCGCGCCGCCTCCAGCGGATGCGGGGTCAGCACGGTCTGCCGCTGACGCGCGCCGCGCGCCGCCAGGAGGGTTGCGAACTGGCTGTCGTTTGCTATCGAATTAAGAGCGTCTGCATCCAGCACCAGGCGCGGCGCGGTTGACAGCAGGCGTGGCAGATGTGCGGCGATGGCCTGGCCGCCGCCGCAGCCGGCCACCACGGTCCCTGCGGCGACGTCCAGTGCCGTGGGCACGCGGAACATCAGCTCAGGGTGCGTGGGGTCCACCGTCATGTCGTCGTCATCGAGCAGGCCGACATAAACACGACCGGCGCCATGGTGCAGCGCTGCACTGGCAGCCAGCAGGGCGGCACCGCTCATGCCGCGTGCGCCGCCGATGACGGCCACATCACCATAACTGCCCTTGTGTGTGGCATGCCGGCGGCGAGCCGTAGCGGGTGCCCCCCCCAGCCTCGCCTGGGGGGCGGTGGACCCCAGGTCTGCGCCGAGGGACTCGTACCAGACCGCACCGGTCTGGTCGCGGCCCTGCGCCGTGTAGAGACCGGGTTTGAGTGTGAGCAGGCAAAGCGTGTGGCTGGCGCGTACGCAAGGGCCAGGCGTGGCGCCGGTGTCGGCGTTCAGGCCGGAGGGCAGGTCAACCGCCAGCACCGGCACGGCCAGGCTGTTGATGTGTGTGATCCAGTCGGCCAGCCGGCCTTCGGGCGCACGGTTCGCGCCAGTGCCGAGCAGGGCGTCGATGCAGATATCGCAGTCCGCGGGCGGGGCGTCGACAAAGCGCACACCGGCCGCCACGGCGCGTGCGTGCGAGGCGCGGGCGTCGGTGGGGGCGGTGTCAGCGGTGCCGAGCCAGGTTACGAGCGGTGTCTTGCCCCACTGCTGCAGGTGCATGGCCGCTTCCAGGCCGTCGCCGCCGTTGTTGCCGGGACCGCAGGCGATCCAGTAGCGGCGCGCGTGCGGAGCGATGGCCAGGGCCAGCCGGGCCGTGGCCAGGCCGGCGCGCTGCATCAGGGCATGGGGCGCCAGCGTGCTGGCGAGCGCTGCTTCCAGCGCGCGCGTGGCGTCTGCGCTGTACAGGGGGTGGGGCTGGCCGGAGGGGACGCGTTGCATGGAGCCGGCCCGGCTCAGAATTCGTAGCTGTGGCCTTCGAAGGCCAGCCGGATCTCGGGCCCGCCGGCGGGCACCGGGTTGTCTGCTACCGCCTGGGCGAAAGCGGCCTCCAGCGCATCGTCGCTGCGCGTGGGCTCGTGGTGCGTGCAGTAGAGCACCTTGGCCCTGGCCTGTCTGGCGTATTCGATGCTGCTTGCGAAGGTGCCGTGACCCCAGCCGACCTTGGCCGGGTATTCCTGCGCCGTGTAGGAGGTGTCGGCGATCAGCACGTCCACGCCCTGCATGCCCTGGATGATGGCGGCCTGCTTGTCGTCGACGAAGGACTGGTACTCGGCGTATTCGGCGTCGTCCGGCGCGTAGATGTTGTAGGGCGGCTCGTGGTCGCCGGTGAAGAAGACCGACTTGCCGCCCGCCTCGATGCGGTAGCCGAAGTTGATGACCGGGTGATTCAGCAGGTAGGGCGTGATGGTGGCGCTGCCCACCTGGATGCTCTGCTCGGGCATCAGCGTCACGTATTCAATGGTGCCCTTCATCTCGGCTTCGCGCACCGGGAAATAGCTGTACTGCAGCTGCACCGACATGACCTGCTCCACCCCCTGGCCCGACACCGGGTCGTGGGCACCATGCAGACGCAGCACGTTGCCGGGGATGAAGTTGGGGATGAAAAAAGGCAGGCCCTGGATATGGTCCCAGTGCGAGTGGCTGATGAAGACGTTGGCCTGCACCGGCAGTTCGGCCAGCAGGGTCTGCGAGAGCGGGAAGATGCCGGTACCGGCGTCCAGGATGATGAGCTCGTTGTTGTCGGTGCGCACCTCGATGCAGGTGGTGTTGCCGCCATAGCGCACCGTGTGCGGCCCCGGCGAGGCGATCGAACCGCGCACACCCCAGAACTTGACTTTCATGATTCGAGCTTGGAGAAGACCTTGGCTTCCTCGAACAGGGCGTCGAGGTCGCCCAGGCGGGCTATCAAATCATCCAGGTTGCCGCCCAGCCGCACGGCCATCGGCAGCGTGAGTTCGTCGATGTGGCAGTTGCCACCGAAGCCGAACTGCAGCTTCTTGCTGATCTGGTTGGCCGCGAAGACGCAGGCCACCATGGGCGTGTCCTTCAGGTCGGCACCGTGCATGTTCTGGATGGTTTCGACCAGATTGGGGGCGAAGCGCCATTTCTGCACCAGCATGCCGCCCACCACCGTGTGGTCCACGCCGATGGTCTTGCGCAAGGCTTCGTGCAGCGAGCTGCCGTCCTGCTTGCTGGCCTCCAGTGCCTGGCGGAACTCGTCGGGCATGAACTGGGCGAAGACCACCTTGCCGAAATCGTGCAGCAGGCCGGCGATGAAGCAGTCCATCGGGTCGGCACCGTCCACGTCGCTGGCGATCTTCTTGGCGAGATTGGCCGTGGCCAGCGAGTGCAGCAGGTACTGCTGGACGTCGAAGCCGGCGGCATTGCTCTTGGGCAGCATGCCGATGGCGGCGATGCCCAGGGCCAGGTTCTTGATGGTGTTGAAGCCCAGGAAGACCACGGCGTGGTTGATCGAGGTGACCTGTTTGGGCAGGCTGTAGTAGGCCGAGTTGATGACCTTGAGGATCTTGACCGTGACCACCGGGTCCTTGTCGATCACCTGCACCAGGTCCTTGGGGGTGCAGTTCACGTCGCGTGTCAGGTCCAGGATGGCCTGCACGCTCTTGGGGAAAGCGGGCATGCCTTCGACGGCAGCTGCCAGTTTTTGCGACAGTTCAGGACTCATGATTGCATTGTGTACCGGGAGAGCGCCTACTGTACACAATCCCCCCTCAGGTCTGCAGCCGTTCGATGCCGAAGCCGTCCAGCGCGAGTTCGGGTGGGCGGCCGGCCACGAGGTCGGCCAGGGCACGGGCCGAGCCACAGCCCAGGGCCCAGCCACTGTCACCGTGGCCGCAGTTCAGCCACAGGCCCGGAATGCCGCTGGCGCCCAGCAGGGGCGGGCCGTCGGGCAGCATGGGGCGTGCGCCTTTCCAGGTCTGCACGCCGCTGGAGAGCACGGCCGCGCCGGGGAACCAGTCGTGCAGCACCTTGTAGAGGGTCTGCAGGGCGTCCTTGCGCTGGCGCTCGGGGCGCCCCCCCAGTTCAGCCCCACCACCCACGCGCACCCGGTTGCCCAGGCGTGCGATGGCCACCTTGTAGCGCTCGTCCATGACGGCACTGCGCGGGGCGTTCAGCGGTTCGCGTACCGTGGCGCTGACCGAATAGCCATACACGGCGGCCAGCGGAATCTTCATGCCCAGCGGGCGCAACAGTCGGGCCGAGTCGGCACCGGCGCAGAGCACGGCTGCGTCGAAGCGGCGCGGCTGCGGCTCGCCGGCCAGTTGCACGTCCATGCCCTGGCCAGGTGTCAGGCGTTCGACCGTGGCGCCGAAGGCGAATTGCACGCCGCGGGCCAGCGCCGCGTTCTTGAGCAGCAGGGCAAACTGCCGGCAGTTGCCCGCCTCGTCATCGGGCAGGTGCAGGGCGCTGTGGAAAGCGGTGTCGGGATTGAGGGCCGGCTCGATGGCACGCGCTTCCTCGGGCTTGAGCTCGCGATGCGCGTGGCCCTGGTCGCGCAGCAGTTGCAGGCCGTGGCGCAGCAGGGCATGGTCGTGCTCCGAGCGCAGCAGCACCAGCAGGCCCTGGCTGCGGTCGAATTCGAACTCGAGTTCAGCAGCGAGTTCATGCAACCGGGTGTGGCTGTAGCGGGCCAGGCCCAGCAGACTCTGGCGGTTGCGCAGATAGGTGTCGCTGGCACAGGCGCGCCAGGACTTCCACATCCAGGCCAGGTCGCTGCCGCTCAGGGGCAGGGAAAAGTGCACCGGCGCGTGGCGCAGCAGCAGGTGGCGCAGGATCTTGAAAGGCATGCCCGGGGCGGCCCAGGGGGCGGTGTAGCCGGGTGCGAGGATGCCGGTGTTGGCGAAGCTGCCTTCCTCGGCTGCGGCAATGCGGCGTTCGAAGACCGTGACCTCGTGGCCGTCGCGGGCGAGTTCCCAGGCGGTGGTGACGCCGATGATGCCGGCGCCGATGACTGCAATTTTCATGAATGGGGAGATGGTGCCCGCGGGTCAGGTTAACCAGCGGGATGGGGGATTATGGTTGTTGTGGGCGCAGCAGGGTTTCGATCTGCTGTGCGATGTTCAGGACCGCATCATCGCGCATCGCGCCCTGCCAGACCATCAGACCCACCGGCAGCTCGTCCGGCGCGTGACAGGGCAGGGAGATGGCGCAGCCGTCGAGCATATTGACCACGCTGGGGTTGCGCAGCAGCAGACCGTTGATGCGGAAGAAGGCCTCGTCGCGCGCCTGACCCGGTAACACATCGGCCAGCGGTGGGGCCACGACGGGCACGGTCGGCGAGAGCACCGCGTCGAAACCGGCCAGGGCCAGCTCGACGCGCGCGATCCAGCCGTGCCGTGCCTGCAGCAGGTCGATGTAGTCGGCCGCGCTGATGGCGGCGCCGCGCTGGATGCGCGACAGGACGCGCGGGTCGTACTGGTCCGCATGGCCAGCCAGCCGGTGGCGGTGCCAGGCGTAGCTCTCGGCCGCGGCAAAACCGCCGCTGGCCTGCAGGCCAGCCAGCTCGCCCAGCGCAGGCAGGGCGAGTTCTTCGATGCGGGCGCCGGCGGCGCGCAGGGCCTGCAGGGTGCGCTCGAAGGCGCGCGCCACGGTGGTGTCGATGCCATCGAACATCACCTGCGGCACCACGGCCAGCCGGTAGGCGCAGAGCGGCGCATGGCTGCGGGTGACGCGTCGTGCGGCCAGGATCCCGTGCACCGTGATGGCGTCGCGCACCGAGCGTGTGATGGCACAGGCCGTGTCCAGTGTGAAGGACAGGGGGACCGTACCGTCCAGCGGCACCAGGCGCTGGGTGCTCTTGAAGCCGACCAGGCCTTGCAGGGCGGCGGGAATGCGGATGGAGCCACCGGTGTCCGAGCCCAGGCCGACGAAGGCGGCGCCCGCAGCGACCGAGACGGCCGCACCGCTGGAGGAGCCGCCGGGCACGCGCGGCACGTCGGTGGCCACCACATTGGCCGGGGTGCCGTGGTGCGGGTTGACGCCGACCCCGGAATAGGCGAACTCGCTCATGTTGCTGCGACCGATCAGGGCGGCACCGGCAGCGCGCAGCCGGGCCACGGCCACGGCGTCCTGGCGGGCCGGCGCTGCGTCTGTCAGCACCACGGAGCCGGCGCGGCTGACCTGGCCGGCCACGTCGAACAGGTCCTTGACCGAGACGGCCAGACCGGCCAGGGGCTGGCGGGTCGGGTCGGCCGCCGCGGCCTGGGCGCGGGCGCCGTCGAAGTCGGTCTGGAGGAAGGCATGGGCGCAGGCCGGTGCCTGGGCGCGTTCAATGGCCGACTCGATTTCAGTCTGGGCGCTGCCCTGGCCGCCCAGCAGGCGCTGGCGGGTGGCGTGGAGGTCTGCGGCGGGTGTCATAGGGGGCTGTGCTATACTCGTCGGGCTTTGCTGGAAGGGCCTGCGCATCTCGCGCAAGCAGCCGCAGAGCAAATCGCAAACCGGTCCATCCAGGTGTTGCAGCCGGCGCCAGACGCCCACTGCAAAGAGGACCGGATTTTAGACCCAACCTTCGGAGTTATTCACATGTCCGTGACCATGCGTCAAATGCTGGAAGCCGGTGTCCATTTCGGTCACCAGACCCGCTTCTGGAACCCCAAGATGGCCCCCTTCATCTTCGGCCATCGCAACAAGATCCACATCATCAACCTGGAAAAATCGCTGCCGATGTTCCAGGACGCAGCCAAGTTCGCCAAGCAGCTGGCTGCCAAGCGCGGCACCATCCTGATGGTCGGCACCAAGCGCACCGCCCGCGAGACCGTCGCCGCTGAAGCCCAGCGCGCCGGCGTGCCCTACGTCGACCAGCGCTGGCTGGGCGGCATGCTGACCAACTTCAAGACCGTCAAGACCTCGATCAAGCGTCTGAAGGACATGAAGGCCCAGCAGGAAACCGGCCTGGACGCCATGAGCAAGAAAGAGCAGCTGATGTTCGCCCGTGAACTCGAGAAGCTCGAGAAGGACATCGGCGGCATCCAGGACATGAACACCCTGCCGGACGCCATCTTCGTGATCGACGTCGGTTACCACAAGATCGCCATTGCCGAAGCCAAGAAGCTGGGCATCCCGCTGATCGGCGTGGTCGACTCCAACCATTCGCCCGAAGGCATCGACTACGTGATCCCCGGCAACGACGACTCGTCCAAGGCCGTCACGCTGTACGCCCGCGGCATTGCCGACGCCATCCTGGAAGGCCGTGCCAACGCCGTGGATGACGTGGTCAAGGCCGTGGCGTCCGAGAGCGGCGACGAGTTCGTGGAAGTGAACGAAGCTTCCGCCTGATCCACGCCCGACCCGAAGAAAGGGGCGCTGTGCCCCTTTTTTTTAGTCCCAATCTGATTTTGAATTGATGACGGAGTAAGAAAATGGCTGCAATTACCGCAAGCATGGTCGCCGAACTGCGCGGCAAGACCGACGCCCCGATGATGGAATGCAAGAAGGCGCTGACCGAAGCCGATGGCGACATGGCCAAGGCCGAAGAGTTGCTGCGTGTGAAGCTGGGTACCAAGGCCGGCAAGGCCGCTTCGCGCGTGACCGCCGAAGGCGTGGTGGCCAGCTCCATCAGCGGCAGCACCGGCGCCCTGATCGAAGTGAACTGCGAGACCGACTTCGTGACCAAGAACGACAGCTTCCTGGCCCTGGCCAAGGCGGCTGCCGATCTGATCGCCAAGCACAATCCGGCCGACGTGGCCGCCCTGGGCGCGCTGCCCTACAGCCAGGACGGCTTCGGCCCCACCCTGGAAGACGTGCGCAAGGGCCTGATCGGCAAGATCGGCGAGAACATGAGCTTCCGTCGCTTCAAG
The DNA here is from genome assembly GCF_013334205.1 of Rhodoferax sp. BAB1. Lineage (NCBI taxonomy): Bacteria > Pseudomonadati > Pseudomonadota > Betaproteobacteria > Burkholderiales > Comamonadaceae > Rhodoferax > Rhodoferax sp. BAB1. The sequence continues at coordinate 1,173,671 of NZ_CP054424.1, forward strand.
CACTTCTCCTCGGGCGCCAAGCTGGCCGCCTACCTGCACGGTACGCGCATCGGCGTGGTGGTCGAGTTCGACGGTGACGAGACCGCCGCCAAGGACGTGGCCATGCACGTGGCCGCCATGAAGCCGGTCGCGCTGACCAGCGCCGATGTGCCGGCCGAACTGATCGAGAAAGAGCGTGCCGTGGCCGCCGGCAAGGCCGAAGAGGATCGCAAGACCGCTGAGGCGGCTGGCAAGCCCGTGCAGCCCGCCGACATCGTGGCCAAGCGCATCGAGGGCGGTGTGCAGAAGTTCCTGAAGGAAGTCTCGCTGTTCAACCAGCCCTTCGTGAAGAACGACAAGCAGACCGTCGAGCAGATGCTCAAGGCCGCCGGCACCAGCGTAAAGGGTTTCACCCTGTACGTGGTGGGCGAGGGCATCGAGAAGAAGGTCGACGACTTCGCCGCCGAAGTGGCTGCCCAGGTGGCCGCTGCCAAGCAGGCGGGCTGACAGTCCACTGGCCGAGCGACGGTTCGGCCAGGCGAAATCCTGTAAATTCCGTCTGTCCGGATCGCGTATCACCATCATCTGCAAGGAGCCCTTCATGTCCGACCCCAAGCCAGCCTACAAGCGTATTCTGCTTAAGCTGTCCGGGGAGGCCCTGATGGGCGACGATGCTTTCGGCATCAACCATGCGACCATCCAGCGCATGGTGCAGGAGGTGGCCGAGATCACGCGCCTGGGGGTGGAAGTCGCTGTCGTCATCGGCGGCGGCAACATCTTTCGCGGCGTGGCCGGCGGTTCGGTCGGCATGGACCGGGCCACCGCCGATTACATGGGGATGCTGGCCACCGTGATGAACGCGCTGGCCCTGGCTGACACCATGAACAAGGCCGGCCTCACCGCCCGCGTGATGTCGGCGATTGCCATCGAGCAGGTGGTCGAGCCCTATGTGCGTCCCAAGGCCCTGCAGTACCTCGAAGAGGGCAAGGTCGTGGTCTTCGCGGCCGGCACGGGCAACCCCTTCTTCACCACCGATACCGCGGCCGCGCTGCGCGGGGCCGAGATCGGGGCCGAGATGGTGCTCAAGGCCACCAAGGTGGACGGCGTCTACAGCGCCGACCCGAACAAGGACAAGAGCGCCACCCGCTACAGCAAGCTATCCTTCGACGAAGCGATCGCCAAGAATCTCGGCATCATGGACGCCACGGCCTTTGCGCTGTGCCGTGACCAGAAGCTGCCGATCAAGGTGTTTTCCATTTTCAAGCATGGCGCGCTCAAGCGCGTCGTGATGGGTGAGGACGAGGGCACGCTGGTCTACGCCTGAGCGCAGCCGCTGATGCCGCAGAGGAGCAAAGCATGACGATTGCAGACATCAAGAAAACCATGGAAACCAAGATGGACCAGTCCATCGAGGCCCTGAAGAACCACCTGTCCAAGATCCGTACCGGCCGCGCGAATCCGTCGCTGCTCGATTCCGTGCAGGTCGAGTACTACGGCTCCACGGTGCCGCTGAGCCAGGTCGCCAACGTGAACCTGCTCGACGCCCGCACGATCAGCGTGCAGCCCTGGGAAAAGGGCATGGGCGCCAAGATCGAGAAAGCCATCCGCGAGAGCGACCTGGGCCTGAATCCGGCCTCCATGGGTGACCTGATCCGTGTGCCCATGCCGCCCATGAGCGAGGAGCGCCGCAAGGAGATGACCAAGCTGGTGCGCACCGAGGGCGAGAACGCCAAGATCGCCGTGCGCAACCTGCGTCGCGACGCCAACGAGGCCGTCAAGAAGCTGGTCAAGGACAAGACCGCGTCCGAGGACGACCAGAAACGTTCCGAAGCCGACATCCAGAAACTGACCGACAAGCACGTCGCCACGATCGACCAGCTCGTCGCCGGTAAGGAACAGGAAGTGATGGCGGTATAAACCGCCATCGTGACCGCAACAATGACTGCGCCTGGCGGCTTGCCGCAACACATCGCCATCGTCATGGATGGCAATGGCCGCTGGGCCACCAAACGCTTCCTGCCGCGCCTGGCGGGCCACCGCCAGGGCATGGAGAGTCTGCGCCGTTGCATCCGGGCCTGTCTGGACCGTGGTGTGCCTGTGCTGACCGTCTTTGCCTTCTCTTCCGAGAACTGGAACCGCCCGGCCGACGAGGTTTCAGGGCTGATGGAGCTGTTGGCCACGGCCCTGGCCAAGGAAGTCCCGCAACTGCTCAAGGATGGTGTGCGCCTGCATTTTGTCGGTGAGCGCGCCGGCCTGTCAGACAATGTCCGGGCCGGCCTGGACCAGGCCGAGCAGGCGACGGCATCGAACAGCCGGCTTGTGCTGAATGTCTGCTTCAACTATGGCGGCCGCTGGGACATTGCCCAGGCGGCTGCCCGGCTGGCGGCACAGGGTCAGCCCATCACAGAACTGGCCTTGCACCAGGCCATGGCCATGTCCCATGTCCCCGACCCGGACCTCATCATCCGCACTGGCGGCGAATTGCGTCTGAGCAACTTCCTGCTCTGGCAGGCAGCTTATGCCGAACTCTTTTTCAGCGACAAGCTCTGGCCCGACTTCGACGAAGCCGAACTCGACCGTGCCATCGCCGAATTCAACCGGCGCGAACGCCGCTACGGCCAGACTTCCGAGCAACTGCTGCCAGCAGCCGACGAGCGCAAGCTGGCCTGAGGAATCACCATGCTCAAGCAGCGCATCATCACCGCCATTGTCCTGCTGCTGATCCTGCTGCCGGCGCTGTTTCATTCCGACACGCTCTACTGGCGCCTGGTCACGCTGGTGCTGATCGCCGCCGCGGCCTGGGAGTGGGCGCGGCTCAATGGCCTGAGCCTCTACGGCGCCTGGATCGGCGCTTTTGCCTGCCTGGTGGCCTGTGTCATGGCCTGGGACCTGGGCTTGCTGGCCAGCCGTCAGCCGCTGCTGTGGATCACGGCCGGCGGCGCCTGGGTGCTCGTCGGGGCCGCCCTGATCAAGACGGGCGTGGGCCGCTGGGGCCAGCTGCCTCGCCTGCTGCGTCTGGGCGGGGGCTGGCTCGCCCTGTGGCTGGCCTGGCTGGCCGTGGTGCAGGCGCGTGAGGTTGGCATCACCTTCCTGTTGTCCATCCTGCTGCTGGTCTGGATGGCGGATGTCGCTGCCTATTTTGCCGGCAAGGCCTGGGGCGGGCGGTTCAGCGCGGTCAGGCTGGCGCCCGCCATCAGTCCCGGCAAGAGCTGGGAAGGGGTCTGGGGCGGCATGCTGGGTGTGCTGCTGCTGGCGCTGGTCTGGCTGGCGCTGGAGCGTGCCGGCGTGCTGCCGCCGCCCAGCCTGTATGGTCATCTGCAGTCGCAGGGCGGCTGGGTCCTGCTGCTGCTGGCCGTGCTGTTCCTGGCGGCCATGAGCGTGGTCGGCGATCTGGTCGAGTCGCTGGTCAAGCGCAGCGCTGGCGCCAAGGACAGCAGCCGCCTGCTGCCCGGCCATGGCGGCGTGCTCGATCGCGTGGATGCCCTGCTGCCCACGCTGCCCCTGGCCATGATGTTCCATTCCGTGCTGCGTTGATGAAACTGAAACAGCGCGTTGCCATTCTCGGCGCCACCGGCTCCATCGGCACGAGCACGCTGGACGTGTTGGCGCGCCATCCGCAGCGTTTCGAAGTATTTGCCCTGACCGCGGCTACCCAGGTGGACCTGCTGTTGCAGCAATGCCTGCAGTTCACCCCGCGCTACGCTGTTCTGGCCAGCCCGGTCCACGCCACCCAGCTGGCCGAGCGCCTGAAGTCGGCCGGTTCGCGCACCCAGGTACTCGGCGGTCCGCAGGCGCTGGCCGACATCGCGGCGCACGAGGAGGTCGACGCCGTGATGGCCGCCATCGTCGGCGCCGCCGGCCTGGCGCCCTGCCTGGCGGCGGCGCGCGCCGGCAAGCGACTGCTGCTGGCCAACAAGGAAGCCCTGGTAGTGGGCGGCGAGTTCTTCATGCAGGCGGTGCGAACTGGCGGCGCCACGCTGCTGCCGATCGACAGCGAGCATTCGGCGATCTTCCAGTCCTTGCCCGAAGACCCGCTCACCTGGTCGCAGCGCGTGCACAAGATCATCCTGACCGCCTCGGGTGGGCCCTTCCGTACGCGTGATCCGTTGACCCTGCGCGAAGTCACACCCGAGCAGGCCTGCGCCCACCCGAACTGGGTGATGGGGCGCAAGATCTCGGTCGACTCGGCCACCATGATGAACAAGGCGCTGGAGGTGATCGAGGCGCGTTACCTGTTTGGCCTGCCGCCCGAGCAGCTGGAGGTGGTGATCCACCCGCAGAGCGTGATCCATTCCATGGTGCAGTACAGCGACCACTCGGTGGTGGCGCAACTGGGCACGCCGGACATGCGCGTGCCGATCGCCTACGGTCTGTCCTGGCCCGAGCGCATGGCTTCGGGCGCTGCCGCACTGGATTTCCACAAGCTGGCGGCCATGACCTTCGAGCCCATGGACGCTCCCGGACACGCACAGCGTTTCCCTGGCATCGGCCTGGCCTGGGATGCCTTGCGCGGCCCGGCGGGCACCACGGCGGTGCTCAATGCCGCCAACGAAGTGGCGGTGGCGGCCTTCCTGGAGCGACGCATCCGCTTCGACCAGATCCATGCGGTCAACCTGGGAACGCTGCAAGCCGTTGTGCCGGCAGCCCCCGGTTCGCTGGACGACCTGCTGGCGCTGGACGCGCAGTCGCGCGCGGCGGCGACGCAGTGCCTGCGTGGGCTGGCGGCCTGAACCCCGAAGGACAGACATGCTGACCGTTGTCGCTTTCATCGTGGCCCTGGGGCTGCTGATCGCCATCCATGAATACGGGCACTACCGCATGGCCGTGGCCTGTGGCGTCAAGGTGCTGCGCTTCTCGGTCGGTTTTGGCCACACCCTGCTGCGCTGGCAGCCCAGGGGCTCGGCGACCGAGTTCGTGCTGGGGGCTTTCCCGCTGGGCGGTTATGTCCGCATGCTGGACGAACGCGAAGCACCCGTGGATCCGAAGGAGCGGCACCTGGCCTTCAATACCCAGCCGCTGCGCTCGCGCGCCCTGATCGTTGCGGCCGGCCCGCTGGCCAATCTGCTGCTGGCCGTCTTGCTGTATGCCGTCGTGAACTGGAGTGGTGTGCAACTGGCCAGCCCCGTGCTGGGCCGTCCGGTCGCCGGTTCGGTGGCCGAGGGCGCCGGGCTGGTCGGGGGCGAGCGTGTCGAGCGTGCGGGTTTCGCGGGCAGTGAACTGCAGCCGGTGGCTTCCTACGAGGATGTGCGCTGGCTGCTCACGCGTGGCGCCCTGGAGGGGCACGATGTACGGCTGGCGCTGGTGGGCCGTCCGGGTCATGCCGCCAGCGAAGTCGTGCTGCCGCTGGCGGGCATGGAGGCGCGTGACGCCGACGCCCAACTGTTCGAACGCATCGGCATCGTGACGCCCATGAGCCTGCCGCTGATCGGTGACATCTCGCCCGGCAGCGCTGCCGAGCGTTCGGGCCTGCGCGCCGGTGACCGGGTGCTCAGCATCGAAGGGCAGACCCTGGTGGATGCGCGCCAGCTGCGCGAGGCGATCCGGGCCTCGGTGCGTGAGGGCCAGCCGCTCAGCAAGAACTGGCGTATCGAGCGTGCGGGCGAGCAGCTGACGCTCACCGTCAGGCCCGAAGCGGTGCAGCAGGGGGAGGCGGTGATCGGCCGCATCGGCGCCTACGTCGGGGCGGCACCAGAGATGGTGACGGTGCACTATGGCCCGGTGGAGGGCCTGTGGCAAGGGCTGGTGCGGACCTGGGAGGTCTCGGTGCTGACGCTGCGCACCCTGGGGCGCATGGTCATCGGCGAAGCTTCGCTGAAGAACCTCAGCGGTCCGCTGACCATTGCCGACTATGCCGGCCGCTCCGCCAGCCTGGGCCTGACGCAGTACCTGGTCTTCCTGGCCTTGATCAGCGTCAGCCTGGGGGTGCTCAACCTGCTGCCGCTGCCCGTACTCGATGGCGGACACCTGATGTATTATCTTTGGGAAGGCGTCACAGGCAGGCCCGTGTCGGAAGCTTGGCTGGAGCGCCTGCAGCGTGCCGGCGTGGCCGTGCTGGCGCTCATGATGTCCATCGCGCTGTTCAATGACCTGAGCCGTCTCCTGGGCTGACCACCTGACCTTGCAAGTGTGCCCCAGCCAAATTTCAAGTTGATCGATGCAATTCAAACGATATGGCCTGCGTGCCGCCTCCCTGCTGGCCGCCTTGCTGCTGGTCGTGCATGCCGCCTGGGCCGCCGAACCTTTCAAGATCCGTGACATCCAGGTCGAGGGGCTGCAACGCATCGAACCCGGCACCATCTTCGCCTCCATGCCGCTGCGCGTGGGAGACACCTACAACGACGAGAAGGGCACGGCCTCGATCCGGTCCTTGTTCGCGCTGGGCCTGTTCACCGACGTGCGCCTGGAAATCAATGGTGATGTGCTGGTGGTGGTGGTCGAAGAGCGTCCCAGCGTGGCGGGCGTCGAGTTCATCGGGACCCGCGAGTTCGACAAGGATGTTCTGGCCAAGGCGCTGAGGGGCATCGGCCTGGCCGAAGGGCGGCCTTTCGACAAGGCCCTGCTGGACCGCGCCGAGCAGGAGCTCAAGCGTCAGTACATCAACAAGAGCCTTTATGCGGCCGAGGTGGTGACGACGGTGACGCCGGTAGAGCGCAACCGCGTGAACCTGGCCTTCACCGTCAGCGAGGGCGAGCCGGCCACGATCAGCGAGATCCGCATTGTCGGCAACAAGGCATTTTCCGAATCCACCCTGCGCAACCTCTTCGATCTGGACACCGGCAACTGGATGAGCTGGTATACCAAGTCCAACCGCTATTCGCGTGCCAAGCTCAATGCCGACATCGAGACCTTGCGCTCCTATTACCTGACACGCGGTTATCTGGAGTTCCAGGTGGAGTCGACGCAGGTGGCGATCGCTCCCAACAAGCAGGACATGTCCATCACCCTCAATGTCATCGAGGGCGAGCGCTTCGTGGTGGCGGGCGTGCGTCTGGCGGGTAATTACCTCGGCCGCGAGGACGAGTTCAAGGCCCTGGTCTCGATCCAGCCGGGCGAGGCCTACAACGCCGACCGGGTGGCCGAGACCGTCAAGGCCTTCACCGAACATTTCGGCCGTTTTGGGTATGCGTTTGCCCGCGTGCAGTCGGTGCCCGACATCGACCGCAGCACCAACCGGGTGGCCCTCGAACTGCGGGCCGAGCCCTCGCGGCGTGCCTATGTGCGGCGCATCAACGTGACCGGCAACAGCCGCACGCGCGACGAGGTGATCCGTCGCGAATTTCGCCAGTACGAGTCGGCCTGGTACGACAGCGACAAGATCCAGTTGTCGCGCAGCCGGGTCGACCGGCTGGGTTATTTCAGTGAGGTGGCGGTGGAGACCAGCGAGGTGCCAGGCATCCCGGACCAGGTCGACCTGACCCTGAAGGTCACCGAAAGGCCGACGGGCAGTGTGACCCTGGGCGCCGGTTTCTCCAGCAGCGAGGGGCTTGGCCTGCAGTTCGGCGTCAGCCAGCAGAACGCTTTCGGAAGCGGCAACTCGCTGGGTTTCCAGGTCAATACCAGCGATGTCAATCGCCTCATCCTGCTCAACACGACCGACCCCTATTTCACGCAGGATGGCGTGTCGCGCACCATCGATCTCTACCAGCGGACGTCTCGCCCCTACGTGGAAACTGCGAGTTATGCGCTGGAGACCTTGGGGGCCAGTCTGCGCTTCGGCATCCCCCTGACCGAACGGGATACCATCTATCTCGGCGGCGGGATCGAGCGCACGACCATCGTGCCCGGGACCTATCTGCCGGTGGCCTACCAGACCTATGCCGATCAGTTCGGCTATTCCAGCACGGCCTTTCCGCTGACACTGGGCTGGGGGCGTGACGGCCGTGACAGTGCGCTGGTGCCGACCAGCGGTACCCTGCAGCGCGCCTCTGCCGAATGGAGCACGGCAGGCGAGGTGCGTTATCTCCGCGCGACCTACCAGTACCAGCACTATGTTCCGCTGACCAAGCAGTACACCTTTGCCTTCAACACCGACCTGGGACTGGGCAAGGCCATCGGTGGGCGGCCTTATCCGCTCTTCAAGAATTTCTATGGCGGCGGCCTGGGGTCGGTGCGCGGTTTCGAAGCCGGCAGCCTGGGTCCGCGTGACGCGACCACGAACCTGTCCTACGGTGGTCCGAAGAAGATCAATTTCAACTTCGAGCTGCAGGCACCTTTCCCGGGGGCCGGCAATGACCGTACCCTGCGCTTGTACACTTTTATCGATACCGGCAATGTCTACGGTGCGGACGAATCGATCGACCCGTCCGATTTCCGGGTGGGGGGCGGTATCGGTCTGAGCTGGGTGTCTCCCATGGGCCCCTTGCGACTGGCCGTTGCGCGGCCCCTGCGCAAATTCGATGGCGATAGAATCCAGTTTCTGCAATTCCAGATTGGGACCACATTCTGATGAAGTACTTCATACGTCCTGCCACTCTGTTGCTGGGCCTGAGTCTGCTGGCTGTACCGGCGCTGGCCCAGGAATTCCGGCTTGGCTTCGTCAGCCTGGACCGCATCATCAAGGAGGCGGTGCCCGCCAAGAATGCGCAGGCCAAGCTGGAGCAGGAGTTTGCCAAGCGCGAAAAAGACCTCCAGGCACAGGGTGCCAGCATCAAGAGTTCGGCCGAACAGCTGGAGCGCGAGGCGCCTACGCTGTCGGAAAGCCAGCGTGTGTCGCGCCAGAAACAGCTGGTCGAGCTGGACCGCGATTTCCAGCGCAAGCGCCGCGAATTCCAGGAAGACCTGAATGCCCGCCGCAACGAGGAGTTGCAGCAGGTCTTCGAGCGCGCCAACCGCGTGGTCAAGCAGGTGGCCGATGCCGAGAAGTACGACCTGATCCTGCAGGAAGCGGTCTACGTCAATCCGCGGCACGACATCACCGACAAGGTGATCAAGGCCCTGAATGCCACGGTGGTCAAGTAAGGCTGCTTTGCGGGCAGAGTGCATGTGGTCTTGCGTCTAGGCACCATCGTTGAGCAGCTCGGGGGTGAGTTGTTCGGCAATCCCGAACTCGACATCCAGGCTTTGGCCCCGCTGGAAGCGGCCGGACCCCAGGCCCTGAGTTTTCTCAGCAACCCCAAATACCGCCAGCAGCTGGCCGCTTCGAAAGCCGGTTGCGTCATCGTTGCGCCGGCCATGCGGGACGAAGCACGTGCACGCGGTGCCTGCATCGTCGCCGACAATCCCTACCTTTATTTCGCCCACGTGACCCAGCTCTGGCAGCGTGCGCGCCAGCGTCCGGCCGGGCCGCGTATCCATCCGAGCGCCGTGGTCGATCCCGGGGCCCAGGTCGATCCCTCCGCCCTGATCGGACCGCTGTGTGTGGTCGAACGCGGTGCACGTATCGGGGCGCACACCGTGCTCAAGTCCCGTGTCACGGTCAGCGAGGATTGCGTGATCGGTGAGCGCTGCGTGCTGCATCCCGGTGTGGTGATCGGGGCCGACGGTTTCGGCTTTGCGAAGGATGGCGAGCGCTGGGAGAAGATCGAACAACTCGGCGCCGTGCGTATCGGCAACGACGTCGAGATCGGCGCCAACACCTGCATCGACCGCGGCGCGCTGAATGACACGGTGATCGAGGACGGCGTGAAGCTGGACAACCTGATCCAGATCGGCCACAACGTGCGTGTGGGACGCAATACCGCCATGGCCGGCTGCGTCGGTGTGGCCGGCAGTGCCACCATCGGGGCCAATTGCACCATCGGCGGCAGCGCCGGCGTGCTGGGCCATCTGAGCATCGCCGACGGGGTGAACGTGTCCTCCTTCTCGCTGGTCACGCGTTCGCTCAACAAGCCGGGTCATTACACCGGCTTCTATCCGCTGGAAGACAATGCGTCCTGGGAAAAGAACGCTGCCACGCTCAAGCAGCTCTCCACCCTGCGCGAGCGCCTGCGCGCGCTGGAAAAAGAACTGAAGGAAACGAAAAAATGATGATGGACATCCACCAGATCCTCAAGAAACTGCCGCACCGCTACCCCTTCCTGCTGGTGGACCGGGTGCTGGAAGTCGAGAAGGGCAAGCGCATCAAGGCGCTCAAGAACGTCACCATCAACGAGCAGTTCTTCAACGGCCACTTTCCGCACCGCCCGGTGATGCCTGGTGTACTGATGCTCGAAGCTCTGGCGCAGGCGGCGGCGCTGCTGTCTTTCGAGACGCTGGACAGCGTGCCCGATGACAACACCGTCTACTACTTTGCCGGCATCGACGGCGCGCGTTTCAAGCGGCCGGTGGAGCCGGGCGACCAGCTGATCCTGGAAGTCGATCTTGATCGCATGAAGGCCGGCATCTTCAAGTTCAAGGCCCGGGCCATGGTGGGCGAGGAGTTGGCGGTGGAAGCCGAACTCATGTGCACCATGCGCAAAATAGCCTGAGCGGGGAGGGGACGTGAGCCTTATCCACCCGACGGCCATGGTCGATCCGAAGGCCGAGTTGGACAGCACGGTGACGGTGGGGCCGTACACGGTAATCGGTCCGAACGTGAAGATCGGCGCCGGTACGCGCATTGCCTCGCATTGCGTGGTCGAGGGGCATACGACCATCGGCCGCGACAACCGCATCTTCCAGTTTGTTTCCCTCGGTTCGGACAACCAGGACAAGAAATACAAGGGTGAACCTTGTGAACTCGTCATCGGTGACCGCAACACCATCCGCGAATACAGCACCTACCACATAGGTACCGTGCAGGGTGGCGGTGTGACCCGCCTGGGCAACGACAACTGGCTCATGGCCTACACCCATCTCGCGCACGACTGCCTGGTGGGCAACCACTGTACCTTTGCCAACAACACCCAACTGGCCGGCCATGTCGTCGTGGGCGACTGGGTCATCCTGGGCGGCTTTACCGTATCACATCAGTTCGTACGCATCGGTGCGCACAGCATGACGGCCATGTGTTCGCTGCTGTTCGGCGACCTGCCGCCCTTTGTCATGTGCCAGGGCCAGCCGGCCGAAGCACGCTCGATGAATTTCGAGGGCCTGCGTCGGCGCGGTTTTTCGCCCGAACGCATCAGTGCCGTCAAGGCCATGCACAAGGCCCTGTACCGCGACGGGCTGACCATGGAGCAGTCGCAAGCCCAGATCGCGACGCTGACCGAGCGCTACCCTGAGGCGGCACCGGACGTGGCCTTGATGCAGGACTTCCTGTCCCAGACCACGCCGCAGCGCGGCATCATCCGCTGACGCATCATGGACACTCCCCGCGTGGCCATGGTTGCCGGGGAAACCTCCGGTGATCTGCTGGCCGGCCTTTTACTCGATGGCCTGAAGAGCCGCTGGCCCGGGGTGCAGACCCTGGGCATTGGTGGCTCGCAGATGGCCAAACGTGGTTTTCAAGCCTGGTGGCCCAGCGAGAAGCTGGCTGTGCGCGGCTACGTCGAGGTGCTGCGCCATTACCGTGAGATCGTCGGCATACGTGCTCAGCTCAGGACGCGCCTGCTGCAGGACAAGCCGGATGTGTTCATCGGCGTCGACGCACCGGACTTCAACCTCGACCTGGAGCGTGACCTGAAGGCTGGGGGTGTCAGGACCGCGCACTTCGTCTGTCCCGCCATCTGGGCCTGGCGGCCCGAGCGCATCGAGAAGATCAAACGCAGTGTCGACCACGTTCTTTGCATCTTCCCCTTCGAGGTCGAGCTGCTGGCGCAGCACGGCATCGCCGCCACCTATGTGGGACATCCCCTGGCCAATGTGATCCCGATGAAACCCGACCGTGCTGCGGCACGTGCGGCGCTGGGCCTGCCGGGCGATGCGCCTGTGGTGGCCATCCTGCCAGGCAGCCGGGCGTCCGAGGTCCAGTACCTCGCCGAACGTTTTTTCCGTGCAGCGCAAGCCATGCGGCGTGCACGCCCGGAGCTGCTTTTTGTCGTGCCGGCCATTCCCGTCCTGCGCCCCGCCATCGAGCGTGCGGCACAGGCGGCCGGCATGGCAGGGGTATTGCAGATCGTCGATGGCCAGTCGCACACCGTGCTGGCGGCCTGCGACGTGACCTTGATTGCCAGCGGCACCGCGACGCTGGAGGCTGCGTTGTTCAAGCGCCCCATGGTGATCGCCTACAACATGCACTGGCTGAGCTACCAGCTCATGAAGCGCAAGCACCTGCAGCCCTGGATCGGCCTGCCCAACATCCTGTGCCGCGATTTCGTGGTGCCCGAGCTTATCCAGCACGAGGCCAGCCCCGAGCAGCTGGCCGCGGCCACCCTCCTGTGGTTCGACGAACCGGCCCGCGCGGCGGCCGTGGAAAAAACGTTCACGGCGCTGCACGCAGAGCTGCTGCGTGACACCCCCCGATTGGCTGCCGATGCGATCGCGCAAGTTCTTGCTGGCTGAGCAGGCCACGCTGCTGTGGGACACCCCGGGCCTGGTGGCCGGGGTAGACGAGGCCGGCCGCGGCCCGCTGGCCGGCCCCGTGGTGGCGGCCGCCGTCATCCTGGACGACCTGCACCCGATCGAGGGCCTGGCGGACTCCAAGAAACTCACGGCCGCCCGGCGCGAGAGGCTGTATGACGAGATCCGCGCCAAGGCCCTGTGCTGTTCCATCGCCGAAGCCAGCGTGGAGGAGATCGACCGGCTCAACATCCTGCAGGCCACGCTGCTGGCCATGCGCCGCGCTGTCGAGGGCCTGCGTCTCAAGCCGGCCAAGGTGCTGGTGGACGGCAACCGCCTGCCGGTGCTGGACGTGCTGGCCGAGGCCATCGTCAAGGGCGACGCCACCGTGCCGGCGATCTCGGCGGCCTCCATCCTGGCCAAGGTGCACCGCGACCGCTGGTGCGCCGAATACGACCGCGAGTTTCCGCAATACGGTTTTGCCGCCCACAAGGGGTATGGCACGGCCGAGCACCTGGCGGCCTTGCGCGCGCATGGCGCCTGTCCGCAGCACCGCAAGACTTTTGCGCCGGTGACGGAGGTCTTGAGGTGAGTCAAGAGCCGATCACCATCAGTTCGCGCGACAACCCGCTGCTCAAGGAGCTGCGTCGTCTGGCACAGGACAGTACGGCCTATCGCAAGGCCGGACGTTTCTGGGTCGAGGGGGACCATCTCTGCCGTGCTGCCCTGCAACGCGGGCGCCAGCCAGCCATTGCCGTGTTGGCCGAATCAGCCTGGCCGCTGTTTGCGGCCGAGTTCGGTCGCTGTGCGGCCAAGACCCTGCTGGTGCCCGATGTGCTGTTCGACGGCATCAGCGGCCTGGAATCGCCGGCGCGTCTGGGCCTGGTGTTCGACCTGCCGGTGGAGGCCACCGTCCAGCCCGGCCTGGCCTCGGTCATCCTGGACCGTGTGCAGGACGCCGGCAATGTCGGCTCCATCCTGCGCAGTGCGGCGGCCTTCGGTTTCCAGCAGGTGATCGCGCTCAAGGGCACGGCGGCACTCTGGAGTCCCAAGGTGCTGCGCGCCGGCATGGGCGCGCATTTCGGGCTGCGGCTGGTCGAAGGTGTGGTCCCCGATGCGCTCGATGCACTGGCGCTGCCCATCATCGTCACCAGTTCGCACCAGGGTGAACTGATCCACCGGCAGCCGCTGCCCTGGCCCTGTGCCTGGGCGCTGGGGCACGAAGGGCAGGGTGTGGGCGTCGAGTTGATGGCCCGAGCCGCGCTCTTTGTGCGCATTGCCCAGCCCGGGGGGGAGGAGTCGCTCAACGTCGCCGCCGCCGCGGCCATTTGCCTGCACACCAGCGCCGTGGCTGCTGCTGTCTGACCCCGCTTTTTTGGGTGGCTTCAGGCGAGGGGCAGGGAGAGGGATGGTCCTCTCGGTTATAATCTTGAACTGTTCAGAAATCCAGCCGCCCCAGCGCATTTCAGGCCGAACAATCCCTCTTTAAAGCAGCAGCCAGGACCCGTTCCTGTAAATGCGTGGGCGCGCCCGTAACCAACGGAGTACCCAGTGCTTTTGTCTCTCCAGGGAACCACCCCTCACGCCATCCTGGCGCTCGCAGACGGCACGGTCTTTCTCGGCAATTCCATCGGTGCCGCCGGCACCACGGTCGGCGAGGTGGTGTTCAACACCGCCATGACCGGCTACCAGGAAATCCTCACTGATCCGAGCTACTGCCGGCAGATCGTGACCCTCACGTATCCGCACATCGGCAACTACGGCATCAATCCCGAGGACATCGAAGCCGAGAAGGTCCATGCCGCCGGACTCATCATCAAGGACCTGCCCCTGCTGGCGTCCAACTTCCGTTGTACCGAGACGCTCTCGGCTTACCTGGTGCGCGAGAAGACCGTGGCCATCGCCAACCTCGACACCCGCAAGCTGACCCGCCACCTGCGCAGCAAGGGTGCGCAGAACGGCGCCATCATCGCGCTGGCTGCCGGTCAGCAGGTCAGCCAGGCGCTGATCGACCAAGCCATCACCGCCGCCAAGGGCGCGCCCAGCATGGCCGGCCTGGACCTGGCCAAGGTGGTCAGCGTCAGCAAGCCCTACGACTGGACCCAGACCGAATGGCAACTGGGTTCGGGTTACGGCACGCAGAGTCAGCCGAAATTCCATGTTGTCGCCTACGACTTCGGTGTCAAGAAGAACATCCTGCGCATGCTGGCCGAGCGCGGCTGCAAGGTCACCGTGGTGCCGGCGCAGACGCCGGCGGCCGAGGTGCTCAAGCACAAGCCGGACGGTATCTTCCTCTCCAACGGCCCGGGGGATCCGGAGCCCTGCGACTACGCGATCCAGGCGGCACGCGAGCTGATCGAAACCGGCATCCCGACTTTCGGCATCTGCCTGGGCCACCAGATCATGGCCCTGGCTTCCGGTGCCAAGACCTTCAAGATGAAGTTCGGTCACCACGGCGCCAACCACCCGGTCAAGGACCTGGATTCCGGCCGCGTGAGCATCACCAGCCAGAACCACGGCTTCGCCGTGGACGAGAAAACCCTGCCGGCCAATCTGCGCGCCACCCACGTCAGCCTGTTCGACGGCACCTTGCAGGGCCTGACCCGTACCGACAAGCCGGCCTTCTGCTTCCAGGGCCACCCGGAAGCCTCGCCCGGCCCGCACGACATCGCCTACCTGTTTGATCGCTTCACGGCACTGATGGAGAAGAAATAACATGCCCAAGCGCACAGACATCAAGAGCATCCTCATCATCGGCGCCGGCCCGATCATCATCGGCCAGGCCTGCGAGTTCGACTACTCCGGCGTACAGGCCTGCAAGGCCCTGCGCGAAGAGGGTTACAAGGTCATCCTGATCAACAGCAACCCCGCCACGATCATGACCGACCCGGCCACGGCCGACGTCACCTACATCGAGCCCATCACCTGGCAGACGGTCGAGAAGATCATCGCCAAGGAAAAGCCCGACGCCATCCTGCCTACCATGGGTGGCCAGACCGCGCTGAACTGCGCGCTGGACCTGTGGCACCAGGGTGTGCTCGACAAGTACAAGGTCGAGCTGATCGGCGCCACGCCCGAGGCCATCGACAAGGCCGAAGACCGCCAGAAGTTCAAGCAGGCCATGACCAAGATCGGCCTGGGTTCGGCACGTTCGGGCATTGCCCACAGTATGGAAGAGGCCTGGGGCGTGCAGAAGACCGTGGGTTTCCCCACCGTCATCCGCCCCAGCTTCACGCTGGGCGGCACCGGCGGCGGCATCGCCTACAACCCGGAAGAGTTCGAGGTGATCTGCAAGCGCGGCCTGGAGGCCTCGCCCACCAAGGAGCTGCTCATCGAGGAGTCGCTGCTGGGCTGGAAAGAGTACGAGATGGAAGTCGTGCGCGACAAGGCCGACAACTGCATCATCGTCTGCTCGATCGAGAACCTGGACCCCATGGGTGTGCACACCGGTGACTCCATCACCGTGGCCCCGGCCCAGACCCTGACCGACAAGGAATACCAGATCATGCGCAACGCCTCGCTGGCGGTGCTGCGCGAGATCGGGGTCGACACCGGCGGCTCCAACGTGCAGTTCTCGATCAACCCGAAAGACGGACGCATGATCGTGATCGAGATGAACCCGCGCGTCAGCCGCTCTTCCGCTCTGGCGTCCAAGGCCACGGGTTTCCCGATCGCCAAGGTCGCGGCCAAGCTGGCCGTGGGTTACACGCTGGACGAGTTGCGCAACGACATCACGGGCGGCGCCACGCCGGCCAGCTTCGAGCCCAGCATCGATTACGTGGTCACCAAGATCCCGCGTTTTGCCTTCGAGAAATTCCCCACGGCCGACAGCCGCCTGACCACCCAGATGAAGTCCGTGGGTGAGGTCATGGCCATGGGTCGCACCTTCCAGGAGTCTTTCCAGAAGGCCCTGCGCGGTCTGGAAGTCGGCGTGGACGGCATGAACGAGAAGACCCAGGACCGCGAGGTGCTGGAGAAGGAGCTGGGCGAGCCCGGCCCCGAGCGCATCTGGTACGTGGGCGATGCCTTTGCCATGGGCTTGTCGGTGGACGAGGTGTATGACCTCACCAAGATCGACAAGTGGTTCCTGGTGCAGATCGAGGAGATCGTGAAGATCGAACTCGATCTGGACAAGTTGACCGCCGAGAAGGGCGAGCAGGCCCTGGCTGCGCTGGACGCCGTCACGCTGCGCGCCCTGAAGAAGAAGGGTTTCTCCGACCGCCGCTTGGCCAAGCTGCTCAAGACCAGCGAGAAGGCCGTGCGCGATACGCGCCGCGCTCTCAAGGTGCGGCCGGTCTACAAACGCGTGGACACCTGCGCCGCCGAGTTCGCGACCAACACCGCCTACATGTATTCGAGCTACGAGGACGAGTGCGAGGCTGAGCCGACCAACAAGAAGAAGATCATGGTGCTGGGCGGTGGCCCCAACCGCATCGGCCAGGGCATCGAGTTCGACTACTGCTGCGTGCATGCCGCACTCGCCATGCGTGAGGACGGCTATGAGACCATCATGGTCAACTGCAACCCCGAGACCGTGTCCACCGACTACGACACCTCGGACCGCCTCTACTTCGAGCCGCTGACGCTGGAAGACGTGCTGGAGATCGTGGACAAGGAAAAGCCGACCGGCGTGATCGTGCAGTACGGCGGCCAGACGCCGCTCAAGCTCGCCCTGGGCCTGGAGGCCGAAGGCGTGCCGATCATCGGCACCAGCCCGGACATGATCGACGCGGCCGAAGATCGTGAGCGTTTCTCGGCCTTGCTGCGTACGCTGAACCTGAAACAGCCGCCTAACGCCACCGCGCGTACCGAGCCGGAAGCCCTGGAGAAGGCCGCGACCCTGGGGTACCCCTTGGTGGTGCGCCCCAGTTACGTGCTGGGCGGCCGTGCCATGGAAATCGTGCACGAGCAGCGCGACCTGGAGCGCTACATGCGCGAGGCGGTCAAGGTCAGCAATGACAGCCCGGTGCTGCTGGACCGCTTCCTGAACGACGCCATCGAGTGCGACGTGGACTGCCTGCGCGACCCCGAGGGCAAGACATTCATCGGCGGCGTGATGGAGCACATCGAGCAGGCTGGCGTGCATAGCGGCGACTCCGCCTGTTCGCTGCCGCCGTATTCGCTGTCCAAGGCCACCGTCGACGAACTCAAGCGCCAGTCGGCTGCCATGGCGGGCGCCCTGAACGTGGTCGGCCTGATGAACGTGCAGTTTGCTATCCAGAAACAGGATGGCCAGGACGTGATCTTCGTGCTGGAGGTGAACCCGCGGGCCTCGCGTACCGTGCCCTACGTCTCCAAGGCCACCGGCATCCAGCTGGCCAAGGTGGCGGCACGCTGCATGGCCGGCCAGACCCTGGCCGCGCAGGGCATCACCAAGGAAGTGACACCGCCCTACTTCAGCGTGAAGGAGGCCGTGTTCCCCTTCGTCAAGTTCCCCGGTGTGGACACCATCCTCGGCCCCGAGATGAAGTCCACCGGCGAGGTCATGGGCGTGGGCAAGACTTTCGGCGAAGCCTTCGTCAAGTCGCAGCTCGGCGCTGGCACCCGCCTGCCCAGGTCCGGACGGGTCTTCCTGTCGGTCAAGCAGAGCGACAAGCCGCGCGCCGTGGCCGTGGCCCGGGGGCTGCTTGCCCTGGGCTTTACCATCGTGGCCACCAAGGGCACGGCGGCGGCCATCGAGGCCGCCGGCCTGGCCTGCGAGGTCGTCAACAAGGTGACCGAGGGCCGCCCCAATATCGTGGACATGATCAAGAACGAGGACATCGCCCTGGTCATCAACACGGTGGAGGAGCGCCGCAACGCCATCGCCGATTCGCGCTACATCCGTACCTCGGCGCTGTTGGCCCGGGTGACCACCTTCACCACCATCGCCGGCGCGGAAGCCGCCGTCGAGGGCATGAAGTACATGGACAACCTGGACGTGTACTCGGTGCAGGAACTGCACGCCCAACTGGCATAATCTTCCGAACCCCCTGGGGCAGGCCCGCGTTATGCGCTGGTCTGCCCCCTTTACTTTTACCCTTTAAGAACCACAGAGACATGGCCACCATTCCGATCACGACCCGCGGCGCCGAAAAGCTCAAGGCCGAATTGCATCGTCTCAAGACGGTGGATCGCCCAGGGGTGATCAATGCCATTGCCGAAGCGCGCGCCCAGGGTGACCTGAGCGAAAACGCCGAATACGACGCCGCCAAGGATCGCCAGGGTTTCATCGAAGGCCGGATCCAGGAAATCGAGAGCAAACTTTCCGCCGCCCAGGTCATCGACCCATCGGCCGTGGATGCCGGTGGCAAGGTGGTGTTCGGTGCCACGGTCGAGCTGGAAGACGAGTCCACCGGGGACGCGGTGACCTACCAGATCGTCGGCGAGGACGAGGCCGATCTCAAGCTGGGCCTGATCAACGTCGGCAGCCCCATTGCCCGCGCCCTGATCGGCAAGGAAGAGGGCGACACGGCCGAAGTGCAGGCGCCCGCTGGCGTCAAGCGCTACGAGATCGTGGCCGTCAGCTACCGCTGACAACCGGGGCCAGGACGGTGCGTGCTTTCCTGCTCAGGCTGCCGCTTTGGGCAGCCGCGCTCTGGTGGGGCAGCCTCACGACCATCGGTTTTCTCGTGGTGCCTCTGCTGTTTGTGCACCTGCCCAGTCCGGCCCTGGCCGGCGGCATGGCCGCCAGGCTTTTTACCGCCCAGACCTGGGTGACCGTGGCCTGTACCGTCCTGCTCCTGCTGGCCTCCCGCCCGCGTGACGATGGGGAAGAGGGGGCCGGGGAGAGCCCGTTGCAGGCCGTGCGGCTTACCGTCGTGGGCGGCCTGCTGCTGGCCCTGCTGGTGGAGTTCGCGGTGGCGCCGCGCATCGTGGCGCGCGAGAACCTGGCGCTGTGGCACCGGGCCGGCAGCGCGCTTTATGTCCTGCAGTGGTTCTGTGCCGCCATCACTTTCTGGCGGCTGACGAAACGTGAGAACTTGTGAAGAAATCGTAGCGAGCGGCCCGAGCGCAAGGCGGACGGAGCACAGCGACGAGACATATCAAGACGATAGGCGAGGAGCGAGCACCGCCCAACGCGGCGATCGGACCGCGCAGTAGATTTATTCGCAGGCTCTCAGGTCTGGCTGCGTTTCTTCACGCTCGTCTGCTTGGGCTTGGCGCGTTTGACCTTGCCACCCGGCGTCAGGCGCTGGTTGCCCAGCACGCGCAGCAGCTTGACCTCGGGGCGCTGGCCGCCGCGTTTGCTGAACTTGAGCACCTTGACGTCACGCGGACCGGGTTTGCGGTCCTCGTCCTCGGTGCGGACCTTTTCCGGCTTGGGACGCCAGAGCACCAGCAGCTTGCCAATGTGCTGGATAGGCGCCGCGTCGAGCTCCTCGGCCAGGGTCTGGAAGATGGTCTCGCGCTCGGCGCGGTCGTCCGAGAAGACGCGCACCTTGATCAGGCCATGGGCCTTGAGGGCAGAGTCGGTTTCCTTCTTGACGGCGGCCGTCAGGCCGTCGCCGCCGATCATGACCACGGGGTCCAGGTGATGGGCTTCGGCGCGGAATTCCTTGCGCTCGGCGGGGGTCAGTTGTATCGCTGGCATGTCGGTATTATCGTTGGATTGTTGGGATACGGCCACCTGTGCCCTCCCTAAGGAAAGAAATGAAAGTCAACACCAAGAGCAAGAAGGTCAACAAGGCCTGGCTCAACGACCACGTCAACGATACCTACGTCAAGCTGGCGCAGAAGGAGGGGTATCGGGCGCGGGCGGCCTACAAGCTCAAGGAAATCGACGAAACCCTGCGCCTGATCAAGCCCGGCCAGGTGGTGGTGGACCTGGGCTGCGCGCCCGGCGCCTGGAGCCAGTACCTGCGCCGCCGCATGGCACCCGGCGGGGCCGCCGTGGGTGAACTCAAGGGCACCATCATCGGCCTGGACCTGCTGCCCATGGAGCCGATCGAGGGCGTGCAGTACATCCAGGGCGACTTTGGCGAACCCGAGGTGCTGGCCCGGCTGGAAGAGTTGCTGCAGGGCCGCCAGGCCGACGTGGTGGTCTCGGACATGGCCCCCAACCTCTCGGGCGTGTCCTCGGTCGATGCGGCCCGGATGGAGCATTTGATCGAGCTGGCGATTGATTTCTGCCAGCACCATCTCAAGCCCTCGGGCGCCCTGGTGGCCAAGGTCTTCCATGGCCGGGGTTACGAAGAGATCATCCAGCACTTCCGGACGAATTTCCAGACCGTCAAACCCGTCAAACCCAAGGCGTCGCGCGACCGTTCGTCTGAAACTTTCCTGGTGGGTGTGGGTCTGAAGCAGGTGGCGGCCGACTGATCTTTCGCCTGTGGCGCTGAGGCTCGGCGTGTAAAGGGCGAAATCGCCCCCAAATCCCCTCCATCATCAATGGCTGTCGCAGGCAAAATCAATCGGGCGCAGGCTTGAAACGCCTAAAATGGCTACAAGCTATGTTTTTCCCTGGCATCCGTACTGGAGTTGCACTTGAATAATCAGTGGTTTTCTAAAGTGGCCGTCTGGCTGGTGATCGCGCTTGTGCTCTTCACGGTGTTCAAGCAGTTCGACACCCGCAGTGGCGCCGCAACCGGCACGCTGGGCTATTCCGACTTCCTGGAGGAAGTGCGCAGCAACCGCATCAAGAGCGCGCTGATCCAGGAAGGCCCCGGCGGCACCGAAATCATTGCCACCACCACCGACGACCGCAAGGTGCGCACCACTGCCACCTACCTGGACCGCGGCCTGGTCGGCGACCTGATCGCCAACGGCGTGAAGTTCGACGTCAAGCCCCGTGAGGAAGGCTCCCTGCTCATGACCCTGCTGGTTAGCTGGGGCCCCATGCTGCTGCTGATCGGCGTCTGGATCTACTTCATGCGCCAGATGCAGGGCGGCGGCAAGGGCGGCGCCTTCAGCTTCGGCAAGAGCAAGGCGCGCATGCTCGACGAGAACAACAACCAGGTCACCTTCGCGGACGTGGCCGGTTGCGACGAGGCCAAGGAAGAGGTCAAGGAGGTCGTGGACTTCCTGAAGGACCCGCAGAAATTCCAGAAGCTCGGCGGGCGCATCCCCCGCGGCCTGCTGCTGGTCGGCCCCCCGGGCACCGGCAAGACGCTGCTGGCCAAGGGCATCGCCGGCGAGGCCAAGGTGCCTTTCTTCAGCATCTCGGGCTCCGACTTCGTTGAAATGTTCGTCGGCGTGGGCGCGGCCCGCGTGCGCGACATGTTCGAGAACGCCAAGAAGAACGCGCCCTGCATCATCTTCATCGACGAAATCGACGCCGTCGGCCGCCAGCGTGGTGCCGGCCTGGGCGGTGGCAACGACGAGCGCGAGCAGACCCTCAACCAGATGCTGGTCGAGATGGACGGCTTCGAGACCAACCTGGGCGTGATCGTGGTGGCCGCCACCAATCGCCCCGACATCCTGGACGCCGCACTGCTGCGCCCGGGCCGTTTCGACCGCCAGGTCTACGTGACGCTGCCCGACATCCGTGGCCGCGAGCAGATCCTCAATGTGCACATGCGCAAGATCCCGATCGGCCAGGACGTGGCTCCGGCCATCATCGCCCGCGGCACGCCCGGCATGAGCGGCGCCGATCTGGCCAACCTGTGCAACGAGGCTGCGCTGATGGCTGCACGTCGCAATGCGCGGGTGGTCGAGATGCAGGACTTCGAGAAGGCCAAGGACAAGATCCTCATGGGCCCCGAGCGCAAGAGCATGGTCATGCCCGAGGAAGAGCGCCGCAACACGGCCTACCATGAGTCCGGCCACGCCCTGATCGGCAAGATGCTGCCCAAGTGCGATCCGGTACACAAGGTCACCATCATCCCGCGTGGCCGCGCCCTGGGCGTGACCATGAGCCTGCCCGAGAAGGACCGTTACAGCTACGATCGCGAGTACATGCTGAACCAGATCAGCATGCTGTTCGGCGGCCGCATCGCCGAAGAAGTGTTCATGAACCAGATGACCACCGGCGCCTCCAACGACTTCGAGCGTGCCACCCACATCGCACGTGACATGGTCATGCGCTATGGCATGACCGATGCACTGGGCCCCATGGTCTACGCCGAGAACGAGGGCGAGGTCTTCCTGGGCCGTTCGGTCACCAAGACCACCAGCATCAGCGAGCAGACCATGCAGAAGGTCGACGCCGAGGTGCGCCGCATCATCGACCAGCAGTACGCCCAGGCGCGCAAGCTGATCGAGGACAATGCCGACAAGATGCACGCCATGGCCAAGGCCCTGCTGGAGTGGGAAACCATCGACACCGAGCAGCTCGACGACATCATGGCCGGCAAGGAGCCGCGTCCGCCCAAGGACTGGTCGCCGCGCACGCCGAACTCCGGCGGCGGTGATGCCGGCGGCACACCGGCGGTCAAGACCGATCCTTCACCATCGGCTGCCTGATCCAGCGATCATCACAAACGGGGCCCAGTGCCCCGTTTTGTTTTGACCCCCTCCGATTTCGCATGATCTGGCAGACCACCCGCTACGCCATCGACCTGTCCAGGCCGCAGGTCATGGGCATCGTCAATATCACCCCCGACTCCTTCTCCGATGGCGGCCGCCACGCCTCCACGCATGCCGCCTTGCTGCACTGCGAGCAGTTGCTCAAGGACGGCGCCGACATCCTGGACCTGGGGGGGGAATCGACGCGTCCGGGCGCCGTGCAGGTGCCGCGGGACGAGGAGCTGGCCCGACTGTTGCCGGTGCTGCGCGAGGCCGTGAAACTGGGTGTGCCGCTTTCCATCGACACCTACAAGCCGCGGGTCATGCAGGCCGCCCTCGACCTGGGTGCCGACATCGTCAACGACATCTGGGCCCTGCGCTGGTCGGATGCGGCCGATCCGCTGGACGGCCGCCAGGTCGTCACCCAGCACCCGAACTGCGGCGTCTGCCTGATGCACATGCACGGTGAGCCGCGCACCATGCAGATCAGCCCCATGGACGGTGACGTGTTGCCGGCCGTGCAGGCCTTCCTACAAGAGGCCGCGCAGGCGCTGCAGTCACTCGGAGTGGCCAGGGAGCGCATCGTGCTCGACCCCGGTATCGGCTTCGGCAAGACAGTGGCGCAGAATTTCTCGCTGCTGGCGCGCCAGGGCGAACTGCTGGCAGCCGGTTATCCTCTGCTGGCCGGCTGGTCGCGCAAGTCTTCATTGGGTGCCGTGGCCGGCCTGCCACCGGGCAGCACGACGCCGCCGGGGCAGCACGAGCGTCTGGCGCCCAGCGTGGCGGCGGCGCTGCTGGCCGTGGAGCGGGGCGCGGCCATCGTGCGCGTGCATGATGTGCGGGAAACCGTGCAGGCGCTACAGGTGCTGGCAGCTATAAAATGAATAGCATTCAAAAAACGGAATTCCAGGGGACAGGTTCATGAGCAGGAAATACTTTGGCACCGATGGCATCCGCGGCACGGTGGGGCAGGCCCCCATCACGCCCGACTTCGTGTTGCGCCTGGCGCATGCGGTAGGTCGCGTGCTCAAGCGCAGCGAGGACAAGCCCGTGGTGCTGATCGGCAAGGACACCCGTATTTCAGGCTATATGCTGGAGAGCGCGCTGGAGTCGGGTTTCAATTCGGCCGGGGTGGAGGTGGTGCTGCTGGGCCCCCTGCCCACGCCGGGTGTAGCCTACCTCACGCGCGCGCAGCGCGCCTCGCTGGGCGTGGTCATCAGCGCCAGCCACAACGCCTATCCCGACAACGGCATCAAGTTCTTCAGTGCCCAGGGCACCAAGCTGCCGGACGCCTGGGAGCTGGCGGTGGAGGCTGCGGTGGACGAGCCGCCGGTCTGGGTTGACTCGGCCAGCCTGGGCCGCGCACGCCGGCTGGACGACGCAGCGGGCCGTTATATCGAGTTCTGCAAGAGTACGTTTGCCAGCGACCTCACGCTCAAGGGCCTGAAGATCGTGGTCGATGCCGCGCATGGCGCGGCGTATTACATCGCCCCCAAGGTCTTCCACGAACTGGGCGCCGAAGTGGTGGCCATCGGTTGCGCGCCGGACGGCCTGAACATCAACCGCGAGGTCGGCGCCACCCATACCGACGCGCTGGTGGCTGCCGTGAAAGCCCACCACGCCGATTACGGCGTGGCGCTGGACGGCGATGCCGACCGCCTGATGATGGTCGATGCCACCGGCCGCCTGTACAACGGCGACGAGCTGCTCTACCTGATGGCCGACGACCGCCTGGGCCGTGACGAGCATGTGCCCGGCGTGGTGGGGACGCTGATGACGAACATGGCGGTGGAAGTGGCGCTGAAGAAACGCGGTGTGCAGTTCGTGCGCGCCAAGGTCGGCGACCGCTATGTGCTGGAAGAGCTGCACAAGCACAAATGGCTGCTGGGCGGCGAAGGTTCGGGCCACCTGCTGGCGCTGGACAAGCAGACCACCGGTGACGGCCTGGTCTCGGCCTTGCAGGTGCTGCAGACCTGTGTGCGCAGCGGCCAGAGCATGGCGCAGCTGCTGGCGGGTGTCACGCTGTTCCCGCAGACCCTGATCAATGTGCGCCTGCAGCCGGGGCAGGACTGGAAGGCCAACACACGCCTGGCCGCGGAAACCCAGGCTGTCGAAGCCGAACTGGGGCAGACAGGCCGTGTACTGATCCGTGCCAGCGGCACCGAGCCGCTGGTGCGCGTGATGGTGGAGGCGCGCGATGCGGCGCAGGCCCAGGCCTGTGCCGAACGGCTGGCCCAGACGCTGCGCGCCTGAGGTTCAGGGATTCAGCAATTGACGCGCCGACCCTGCGCGTCAATCACCACTTCGCCGTCTTCCTTGCTGAACGCGCCTTGCTGCGGCTGAGGCAGGATGTCGAGCACCTGTTCGGAGGGCCGGCATAGCCGGGTGCCCAGCGGTGTGACGACGATGGGCCGGTTGATCAGGATCGGGTGGGCCAGCATGAAGTCGATCAACGCGTTGTCGGTCCACTTCACATGGTCCAGGTCCAACTCCTCGTAAGGAGTGTCCTTGCGGCGCAGCACATCCCGTACCGGCTTGCCCAGTGCAGCGATCAGCTGCACGAGTTCGGCCCGGCTCGGCGGTGTCTCCAGGTAGTGAATGACGCGGGGTTCGGTGCCCGTGTTGCGGATCAGGGCCAGTGTGTTGCGGGACGTTCCGCAATTCGGATTGTGATAGATCGTGATGTCGCTCATGACGCCTTCCTTTCACGCGCCCGTACGCTCGGTCCGCTCATACCAGCCCTTGGACTGGTTGACGACGCGCACCACCAGCAGCATCACCGGTACCTCGATCAGCACGCCCACGACAGTGGCCAGCGCGGCGCCTGAATGGAAGCCGAACAGACTGATGGCTGCGGCCACGGCGAGCTCGAAGAAGTTGGAGGCGCCGATCAGGGCCGAAGGGCAGGCGATCTCGTGCTTCTCCCCCACGGCACGGTTCAGCCAGTAGGCCAGGGCCGAGTTGAAGAGGACCTGGATCAGGATGGGCACGGCGAGCAGTGCGATGACCAGCGGCTGGCGCAGGATGGCCTCGCCCTGGAAGGCGAACAGCAGCACCAGGGTGGCCAGCAGGGCGGCAATGGACCAGGGACCGATGCGCGCCATGGCCGCATCGAAGTCGGCCTGGCCGCGCGCCAGCAGGGCTCGGCGCCAGAGCTGGGCGATGATGACCGGCACCACGATGTAGAGCACGACCGAGGTCAGCAGCGTGTCCCAGGGCACCGTGATGGCCGACAGGCCCAGCAGCAGCGCGACCAGCGGCGCAAACGCGAAGACCATGATGCTGTCGTTCACGGCCACCTGCGTCAGCGTGAACAGCGGATTGCCGCCGGTCAATCGACTCCAGACAAAAACCATGGCCGTGCAGGGCGCGGCCGCCAGCAGGATCAGGCCGGCGATGTAGCTGTCGAGCTGGTCGGCCGGCAGCCAGGGCGCAAAGAGTTGCCGGATGAAGATCCAGCCCAGCAGAGCCATGGAAAAGGGCTTGACCAGCCAGTTGACGAACAGCGTGACGCCGATGCCCTTCACGTGCTGGCGCACCTCGTGCAGCGCGCCAAAGTCCACCTTGACCAGCATGGGGATGATCATGACCCAGATCAGCAGCCCAACGGGCAGGTTCACCTGCGCCACTTCCATGCGGCCGATGGCCTGGAACAGTTGCGGTAGCAGCTGGCCGAGCGCGATGCCGGCCACGATGCACAGGAAGACCCAGATCGTCAGGTAGCGCTCGAATACGCTCATGGGTGCGCCGGCGGCCTGCTTGGCCGTCACTTCACATTGCGCACTCATCTCAGGCATCCCGGGCCAGTGCGCGGGCGGAGGTCTGAATCAGCTGGCTGGCCAGTTTCTCCGGCGGCAGGCTGACCAGCAGGTCAAGGCGGCGCTTGATCGCCTGCAGGGTCAGGCGAAAGGCTTCCAGCCGCTGTTCCTCCGTGCCCTGGACCTCGGACGGGTCGGCATAGCCCCAGTGCGCCGTGGCCGGGTGGCCGGGCCAGATGGGACAGACCTCGCCGGCGGCGTTGTCGCAGACGGTGATGATCAGGTCCATCTGCGGTGCATCCGGCCGGGCGAATTCGTCCCAGCTCTTGCTGTAGAGGCCATCGGTGCTGATGCCCACGGCCTGTAGCGCCTTGAGACCCAGCGGGTTGGGCTGCTGGTTAGCGCGCGGGCTGCTGCCGGCGGACCAGGCCTTGAAGCGGCTGCCACCGATGTGGTTCAGCGTGGCTTCGGCCAGGATGCTGCGTGCCGAGTTGTGTGTGCAGAGGAAGAGGACGTTCAGGGGCGTCTTGTGGTTCATGTCGGTTCCGATGGGAAAACTGGGTTTCAGCAGCAGGCCTTGGCGCCGTTGGCCACCTGGGCGGATGTCGGTGCGCAGCAGCCGGCGCTCGCCACTTCGATCACCTTCTTCGGCGCACAGCAGGCACCGGCTTGCGGCGCGGCTTGATTCTTCTGGCTGAATACCGGGATGTTGTCCAGGGTGTGGAACTGCTCCCAGGCGATGCCCTGCGGGTCGGTCACCCAGTACTTGTCGCTGCGCGCATAGCAGCAGGTGGTTTCGCCCTCGTCCAGCAGGGCCATGTCGGCCTGCTCGGCCTGGGTCTTGAGGGCCTGCAGCTCCTCGGTCGATTCGACCTGGAAACCCAGGTGGTCGAGACCCGGCTTGTCTCCGCGTGTGGAGATGGCGAAATTCACCGGCGGATCCTGCAGCATCCACTTGGCGTAATCGTCTTCGGTGCGGGCCGGGGTCTGCTTGAACATGGCCGAATAGAAAGCGATGTTCCTGGCGAGATCTTCGACATGGAGGTGGACGTGAAAGCGTTTCATGGGGGCTCCTGGGAAAAGTAGGTGGGTGTCGATCAGCAGGTGGCGCAGGCGGCCTTCTTGCTGCGCTTGGGGCTGATCTCGCAGGCGGCGCCCTGGCAGCAGTGCTCGGTCAGATAGGCCAGCAGGGCGTCCATCTGCGCAAAGTTCGCGCGGTACACCAGGTGCCGGCCATCGGGCTCGCTGCTGGCCAGGCCGGCATGCACCAGTTCCTTGAGGTGGAAGGAGAGGGCGCTCGGGCTGATGTCCAGCTGCACCGCCAGCAGGCCGGGCGTGAGCCCGGCGGGGCCGGCCACCACCAGCGCGCGGAAGGCGCGCAGGCGCTGGGCCTGGGCCAGCGCCGCCAGAGAGCGCAGGGCTTCGTTTTCGGTGGCCTTGGTTTTTTTCATGTTTCAATAATACTTGAAATATTGAATGAATGGCAAGACTCTCCGGATCCGGGTGATGGATGTCATGGAGATGTCATGTGGGTGCCACAAAGACGTCATCAAGCCTGCTCACACTGCAAGCCATGCAGGACTACGGCATCCCCACCCCCCGCGAAGCTGGCGAGACCCGGCCTGGCCCGGCCATGGGCCGGGAGGCCGGCCGCCTGCGCGATGCCGGCTGGTGGCCCGTGTTCCCGGGGGGCCAGGCGCTGCCGCAGCCTGCACGCACCCAGGTGCTGCATCACTGGGCGCTGAGCCCCGGGCAGCGCGCCGCCGGCCTGCTGTTCCAGCCGCTGGATGGCAACCCCCGCCACGGTGTGCTGGCCCTGTTCGTGGACGAGGGCGAGCTGCACGGCGCCATTGAGATCGTGGAGCGCCAGGGGCGCTGGCTGGTCATGCCCGACGGCCTGCGCGCCCGTACCCTGGCCGTGGCGGCCATGGCGCGCTCAGGGGGACCGTCCTCGCTGCGCTCCAGCCTGGTGGGCACACCGGACCGGCGCTTCATCTTCTTCAACACCCAGGGCGACGGCGGCACGGCCACCCTGGTCGAGCGGCGCCGCGATGGAGGCACCGTCGTCACCTGACCTCTTGCGAGCCCCGCTGAGCCGGGGCTTTTTTACACGCCAACCCGATTCACAGACATCACAAAAGGAGAGAAAAAATGAAAGAACTGCCCAACCCCACCTTCCCGCTGTCTCCCGTTGCCATGCCTCGGGGGTCGCTTCACCGCCCTGATCAACCGGTCCCTGCGCAAGAGCGCGGCGGCATTGAAGTTTCGTGGGCGCGCCACCTCGATGAAGTCCGTGCGGCGCAGCGCCTGAGGCACGACATCTTCGCCGGCGAAATGGGCGCGCGCCTGTCCACCACGGTGCCTGGCCACGACGTGGACCTGTTCGACGACTACTGCGAGCACCTGCTGGTGCGTGACCAGGAGACGCAGCAGGTCATCGGTACCTACCGCGTGCTCACGCCCGAGCAGGCCCAGCGCATCGGCAGCACCTACAGCGAGCTGGAGTTTGACCTGACGCGCCTGCGCCCCCTGCGCGAACGCATGGTGGAACTGGGTCGCAGCTGCGTGCACCCGGATTTCCGCCATGGCGGCGTCATCATGGCCCTGTGGGGGGCACTGGCCGAGTTCATGGTGCGCAACAAGCTCGACACCATGATCGGTTGCGCCAGCATCCCCATGCTGCACAACGGCGTGATCAGCGGTGACGTGGCGGCCAGCATCTGGCGCCAGGTGCGCGAGACCCATATGGCACCCATCGAGCACCAGGTCTGGCCGCGCCTGCCGCTGCCGGTCGACGAACTCGACAGCCAGCTGGACGTGGAGCCGCCGGCCCTGATCAAGGGTTACCTGCGCCTGGGCGCCAAGGTGCTGGGTGCCCCGGCCTGGGACCCGGACTTCAACAGCGCTGACCTGCCCATGCTGATGCGCATCGCTGATCTGCCGGCGCGTTACCGCAAGCACTTCTTCGGCGCCTGATGAAGAGCGCGCTCGATCACCGCAGCAGCTGGCTGGGACAGGCCATGGCGCGCCAGGGGCATGAAGACGACCATGACGACGAGAAGGGCGGCGGCAAGCGCTACCGCGCCGTCTTCATCTCCGACCTGCACCTGGGCACCCCCGGCTGCCGTGCCGAGGACCTGCTGGACTTCCTCAAGGCCAGCTCCAGCGAGCACCTTTACCTGGTGGGCGACATCATCGACGGCTGGCAGTTGCGCCGGCGCTGGTACTGGCCGCAGGCGCACAACGACGTGGTGCAGAAGCTGCTGCGCCGCGCGCGCAAGGGCTGTCGTGTGGTCTTCGTACCGGGCAACCACGACGAGTTCGCGCGCGGTTTCATCGGTCACCAGTTCGGCGGCATCGAGGTGGTGGACGATGCCGTGCACGTCACGGCCGACGGCAAGCGCCTGTGGGTCACGCACGGCGACTACTTCGACGGCGTGATCCAGTGCGCCAAGTGGCTGGCTTATGTGGGCGACAACCTCTACGAGTTCACGCTCAAGCTCAACCGCTATCTCAACCACCTGCGCGCGAAGTTCGGCCTGCCTTACTGGTCGCTCTCGGCCTACCTCAAGCACAAGGTCAAGAAGGCGGTGAACTTCATCAGCGACTTCGAGCAGGCGGTGGCGCACGAGGCCAGGAAACGCGGCCACCAGGGCGTGGTCTGCGGCCACATCCACCACGCCGAGATCCGCGAGATCGAAGGCGTGCTCTACTGCAACGACGGTGACTGGGTCGAAAGCCTGACGGCGCTGGTCGAGCACCACGACGGCCGGCTGGAGCTGCTGCGCTGGGGCGAGGCGGCACCGACCCAGGCCCTGCAGGCGGCCGTGCGCGCTGCCACCGCATGAAGCTTGCGCTGGTTACCGATGCCTGGGAGCCCCAGGTCAACGGCGTGGTCACCACGCTGGTGGAACTGGTGCGTGAGGTGCGCCAGGCGGGGCATGAGGTCGAGGTCATCCACCCCGGCCAGTTCCGCACGCGCCCCTGCCCGGGTTACGCTGGTATCGACCTGGCGGTGCGGCCGCGCAAGGCGCTGGGCCAGCGGCTGGACGCGCTGGCGCCGCAGGCCATCCACATCGCGACCGAAGGCCCGCTGGGCTGGGCGGCACGGGCCTATTGCCTGAAGCACGGCCTGGCCTTCACCACCGCGTACCACACCCGTTTCCCGGAAATCCTGCAGGCCGCGCTGCGTGTCCCCTTGTCCTGGGGCTACGCGCTCTTTCGCCACTTCCACCGTCCGTCCTCGGGGGTGCTGGTGCCCACGCAGGGTGTTCTGAACCTGCTGCAACAGCGTGGTTTCCGGAACCTGCGGTCCTGGACGCACGGCGTGGACCTGCGCCTCTTCCCCTACCAGGACGAGGTGCGACCGTATCCCGGGCTGCAGGATCTGCCCCGACCGGTGTCACTGTTCGTCGGGCGCGTCTCGTATGAAAAGAACATCGCGGCCTTCCTGCAGCTCGACGTACCGGGCGCCAAGATCGTCTGCGGCGTGGGGCCGCTGGAAGCCGCGCTCAAGGCGCGCTACCCGCAGGTGCACTGGCTGGGCATCCTGCCGCGGGCCGAGCTGGCACAGGTGTACGCTGCGGCCGATGTGTTTGTCATGCCCAGCCGCTCCGAAACCTTCGGCCTGGTCATGCTGGAGGCCATGGCCTGCGGCACGCCCGTGGCGGCCTACCCTGTGGATGGCCCGCTGGAGGTGCTGGGCCAGCACGCCGGCCCGGCCCAGGGCGGGGTGCTGGACGAGGATCTGCAGCAGGCCTGGTACCAGGCCCAGGCCGTGCCGCGCCATGCGGCACGCCAGCGGGCCGAGGTGTTCAGCTGGGAACAGGCGGCAGAACAGTTCCTGGCCAGCCTGGTGCCGGTCCGGCAGGCCGGGCCCCTGAACGGGCCGCAGAAAAACACTGTCACACCATTGTCATCTATGCTGTAAACAATCTGTCATGACTTTGCAATCTTCCAGCCTGGATCCCGCCATGTCTGCCGAAAGCGCGCTACGCATCACCGTCCCGGTCCTGCTGGACCGGGACCAGAGCATCCTGGCCTTCAACTGGCGCGTGTTCGACTGGGCCTGCCGGCCCGAGGTGCCGCTGCTGGAGCGCCTGCGCTACCTGTGCATCGTCTCGTCCAACCTGGACGAATTCTTCGAGGTGCGGGCCGAACCCCATCTGAGCGCCAAGCAGGGCCAGGACCAGCAGGGGGTCTACACCGCGGCCTCCTTCGACGCCATGTCGGCAGCCATCCACACCCTGGTGGAGCGCCAGTACGCCCTCTACAACGACGAACTGATGCCAGCCTTCGAGAAACAGGGCATCAAGATCATCTCGCACGGCGAGCGCAACACCGCCCAGCGGCGCTGGGTCAAGCAGTATTTCGAGCAGGAGGTGCGGCCCCTCCTGATCCCGGTGGGGCTGGACCCCTCGCACCCCTTCCCGCAGGTGGCCAACAAGTCGCTCAACTTCATCGTGCGCCTGGGCGGGCACGACGCCTTCGGTCGCGAGAACGACATCTCCATCGTCAAGGTGCCGCGGGCCCTGCCGCGCCTGATCCGCCTGCCCGATTCCCTGTGCGGCAAGCGCCGGCTGTTTGTCTCGCTCTCCAGCGTGATCCGCGCCCACCTGGCCGAGCTGTTCCCCGGGCGCGAGATGAGCCAGTTCTCGCAGTTCCGCGTCACGCGCCACTCCGACCTGGCGGTGGACGAGGACGACGTCAAGAACCTGCGCACCGCGCTGCGCCAGGGCCTGCAGCACCGCCATTACGGCCAGGCGGTGCGGCTGGAGGTTTCCGCCGGCTGTTCGGAGTACCTGTCCGACTTCCTGCTGCGCCAGTTCGAACTGCCCGAAGGGGCGCTCTACCGAGTGCACGGCCCGGTGAACCTGGTGCGCCTGAACCAGCTGGTCGACCTGGTGGATGAACCGCGCCTGCGCTTCCCGTCCTACAAGCCCTCCTACCCCGGCCAGCTGGTGAGCGGGCAGTCCATCTTCGAGCAGCTGCGGCGTGGCGACGTGATGATCCACCAGCCCTACGAAAGCTTCGACGGCGTCCTGGATTTCCTGCGCGAGGCCATCAACGACCCGCAGGTGCTGGCCATCAAGCAGACCATCTACCGCACCGGTGCCAACTCCGTGCTGATGGATCTGCTGCGCGAGGCCGTGCGCCGCGGCAAGGAAGTGACGGTGGTTCTGGAGCTCAAGGCGCGCTTCGACGAAGAGGTCAACATCAACTGGGCCGAGCAACTCGAATCGATCGGCGTGCAGGTGCTCTACGGCGTGGTCGGCCTCAAGACCCACGCCAAGATGATGCTGGTGACACGCCGCGAAGGCCGGCACTTCCGGCGTTACGCCCACCTCTCCACCGGCAACTACAACCCGATGACGGCGCGTTTTTACACCGACCTCAGCCACCTCACGGCGGACGTGGGGCTGACGGCTGATATCGAACACGTCTTCGTGCACCTGGCCGGCCAGAGCCGCCTGCCGCGCCTCAAGCACCTGTGGGTGGCGCCCTTCCAGCTGCATCGCAAGCTGCTGGAAAAGATCGAAAGCCTGGGCGTCGCCGCCGCGGCCGGCCAGCCGGCGCGCATCGTCGCCAAGATGAACGCCCTGACCGACGAGGCCCTGATCCGCGCCCTCATCGCCGCCGGGCGCCAGGGCGTGAAGATCGACCTGATCGTGCGCGGCGCCTGCATGCTGCCCGCGCAGCTGCCGGGCCAGACCACGAACATCCGTGTGCGCTCGCTGATCGGGCGTTTCCTCGAACATGCCCGCGTCTTCTATTTCCGCGCCGGCGAGACCGAGGACCTCTACCTCTCCAGTGCCGACTGGATGAACCGCAACATGCTGCGCCGGGTCGAACTGGCCTGGCCGGTGCTGGACCCGCTGCTGCGTCAGCGCATCGTCGACGAGTGCCTGGTGGCGGCCATGGGCGACACCCAGGGCAGCTGGGAGTTGCAGCCGGACGGCCGCTACACCAAAGTGGCGCCAGCGACGGGTCGTCCGGCCGTCAGCGCCCAGGATGCCCTGATGGCGCGCTACGCACTGAGAGAACTCCGCTAGAT
Source organism: Rhodoferax sp. BAB1 (assembly GCF_013334205.1). Lineage (NCBI taxonomy): Bacteria > Pseudomonadati > Pseudomonadota > Betaproteobacteria > Burkholderiales > Comamonadaceae > Rhodoferax > Rhodoferax sp. BAB1. Next base: position 1,207,244 of record NZ_CP054424.1, read on the forward strand.
GGACCTGCTGCTGTGGCGTCACGCGGAAGCGCATGAGGCCCAGCCGGGTGGGGATGACCTTGCGCGCGTGCTGACGCCGCGCGGCGAGAAACAGGCGGCCCGCATGGCGGCCTGGCTGGACCGCCAGCTGCCCGAGGGCGCGCGCATCCTGGCCAGCCCGGCACGGCGCACCGAACAGACCGCCATGGCACTGGGGCGCAAGTACAAGCTGCGCGAGGAGCTGGGGCCCGAAGCCACGGTGGAGCAGCTGCTGCAGCTCGTGCAGTGGCCCGATGGCCGCGGTGTCACCGTGGTGGTCGGGCACCAGCCCGTACTGGGCCAGACCATCGCCCGCCTGCTGGCCATCCACGGCAGCGAATGCAGCGTGAAAAAAGGCGCGGTCTGGTGGCTGCGCCATCGCCTGCGCGACGGCGTGTCACAGACCACGCTGGTGTCGGTGCAGTCGCCCGACGTGCTGTAGGTCTGTTCAATCCTTTTTCGGGCGGCCCGTCTTGATCGAGGGCACCGCCTTGAGTGCAGACAGCAGGGTCTTGTCGCTCATGGCCGTCAGTGCCTTGATGCCGGCACGCAGCAACTCGCTCTTCTTGCAAGGCTGTGCCAGCTTGGTGCAACGCTGTTTGAGTTCGGCCAGCGCCGCGTATTCGTCCTTGGGAATGGTGAAGCTGTCCCGCACCAGCTTGGGTTTCTTGGGCTTGAGCGCCTTGGCGGCTTGGGCTGCTTTCTTGGGCGCAGCGGTTTTGGCGCTGCCGGCCTTGGACGCAGCCTTGCCGGCCGCGGATTTGGTAGGCGCTACTTTCCTGGCGGACTTGCTGACCGTCGGGGTCTTTTTGCGGGCTGCGGAAGAGGAGGGCGAGGCAGATTCTTGCATGAGCTTGAAGTCGTACGAGTTGGGACAAAAACAGTTTATATAGTTTGATGACCCGGCGCAATCACTGCCGATGCGTGCAATTTTCACGAAGTCACAAAAGAGAAATACTTTTGTCACGCGTCTGACATGGGAAGCCCGCACAGTGGCCCCTTGCCTGTTGTTGGGGCATCGCCTCTGAAATGGAATGCTGGAAACCCTGTACGTTGCGACGCAGCATGCGCATGCTGCGCAGCGCCCGCCGATGATTGATCACGTCCGCCTTTTCACCCATCAGTTCCTGTCCGCCCTGAGCGGACGGGACGGCCCGCTGGCTCGCCTGATGCGCAGCGATGCCCTCCATCCGGTGTTCCAGCCCATCGTCGATCTCAAGAGCGCCACGGTGCACGCGCACGAGGCGCTGATCCGCGGTCCCCAGGGCAGCCTGCTGCAGTCGGCCGATGCGCTGCTGTGCGCGGCCCAGGCCGAGGGCCTGCTCTACGAATTCGAGCTGTACTGCGTCTACGTGGCGCTGCGACAGTGGGGACAGCAGCACCAGCCGGGGCGGCTGTTCCTCAACATCAGCGCCCATGCACTGGAGCGGCTGGTGGCTGTGGACGGCACCCAGACGCTGGCGCGGGCCATGCGCACCCTGGAGGTGTCGCCGCGCATGGTGGTGCTGGAGATCACCGAGCACGAGCGCGTGCACGACATGGACGGGCTGGTCGAGGTGGCCCGGGCGCTGCACGCCGTGGGCCTGGCGCTGGCACTCGACGACTTTGGCGACGGCCGCTCCAGCCTGCGCCTGTGGTCGCAGATCCGGCCCGACATCGTCAAGATCGACAAGTACTTCAGCCGCGACATCAGCTGCAGCGCCGACAAGCTCAAGACCCTGCAGGCCCTGCTGCAGATCGCCGATGTCTTCGGCACGGCCCTGGTGGCCGAGGGCATCGAGAACGAGGCCGACCTGCGCGTCATCCGCGATCTCGGTTTCAGCTACGGCCAGGGTTATTTCCTGGGCCGGCCCGACCGGGACGTGCCGTCCGACATGCTGCCCGCCGCCGCCCAGGTGCTGCACGACACGCGGGTGGCGGTGATGCCCGAGCAGCGTTACGTGGCCCGCATGGGGCAGCTGCGCCATCTCTCCCTCATCCATGCGCCCGCGGTCGGACGCCACGCCAACAACGACGAGGTGGCCACCCTCTTCCAGGCCTATCCCGAGCTGCATGCCCTGGCCGTGGTGGACGATGAGCGCCCGCTGGCCATCATCAACCGCCAGCAGTTCATGGACCATTACGCCACCCTGTATTTCCGCGAGATCTTCGGCAAGAAGTCCTGCCTGCTGCACGCCAACCAGCAGCCGCGGCTGATCGAACGCAATCACGACATCGAGGAGCTGGTCGGCATCCTGACCTCGCAGGACCAGCGCTACCTGAGCGACGGCTTCATCGTCACCGAGAACGGCCGCTACGTGGGCCTGGGCACCGGCGAACAGCTGGTGCGCTCGGTCACCGAACTGCGCCTGGAGGCGGCCCGCCACGCCAACCCGCTGACCTCGCTGCCGGGCAACATCCCGATCAGCCTGCACATCAAGCGCCTGATCGAGAGCCAGGGCGAGTTCGTCGCCTGCTACATCGACATGAACAATTTCAAGCCCTTCAACGACCAGTATGGCTACTGGCGCGGCGACGAGATGATCCGCCTGCTGGCGCAACTGGCCGTGGCGCACAGCGATCCGCAGCGCGACTTCGTCGGCCATGTGGGGGGCGACGATTTCATGATCCTGTTCCAGAGCGACGACTGGGCGCAGCGCTGCGAGCGCATCGTTCAGGAGTTCGCCCAGCAGGCGCGCGAGCTCTTCGACGAGGCCGCCCGCCTGTGCGACGGCATCCATGCCGAGGACCGGCATGGTGTCATGCGCTTTTTCCCCTGCACCACGGTCTCCATCGGCGCGGTGCAGGTCGGGCGCCAGGCCTACCGCGACGCGGAGGAGGTGGCCACCCAGGCCGCGCTCGCCAAGCGCGAGGCCAAGGCTGCGGGCAACGGCCTGTTCGTGATGCCGCGGCGCGCGCCCGTTCCCGCCTGAGCGGCGGGCGTGCGGTGCCGGCCCGCAGCCCGGGCCGGTCACTGATTGTTCACGGCGCCGACATGCCGCAGTCACATGACGCTTCCATGATCGGGTGAACAACACTAGCGGGGTGACCATGAAAGTATCAGTGATCGGTGCGGGTTATGTGGGCCTGGTGACGGCAAGCTGTCTGGCCGACATGGGCCATGAGGTGGTCTGCATGGACAGCGACCCGCGGCGCGTGGAGCTGCTGCGCTCGGGCGTGGTGCCGATCTACGAGCCCGGGCTGGACGCCGTGATCCAGCGCAACACCCGCGACCAGCGCCTGTTCTTCACCACCCGCCTGCCCGATGCGCTGGAGGCCTGCGAGGTGCTGTTCATCGCCGTCGGCACACCGCCGAAGGAAGATGGCTCGGCCGATCTGGTCCACGTGCTGGCCGTGGCGCGCCAGGTGGGCCAGGCCATGTCGCGGCCCCTGGTCATCGTCAACAAATCCACGGTGCCCGTGGGCACGGCCGAGCGGGTCGAGGCGTTGATCACCGAAGCCCTGCAGGAGCGGGACCGCTCCGGACTGCCTTTCGCGGTGATCTCCAACCCCGAGTTCCTCAAGGAAGGTGCAGCCATCGACGACTTCATGCGTCCGGATCGCATCGTCATCGGCCTGCCCACCGGGGCCCCCGGCGAGATGGCGCGTGCCGCCATGACACGGCTCTACGCCTCGCTCAACCGCCACCACGAGCGCACGGTCTGGATGGACGTGCGCAGCGCCGAGCTCACCAAGTACGCCGCCAACGCCATGCTGGCCACGCGCATCTCCTTCATGAACGAGATGGCCAACCTGGCCGATCTGGTGGGCGCCGACGTGGACGCCATCCGCCGCGGCATCGGCAGCGACAGCCGCATCGGCCCGAGTTTCCTCTACGCGGGCACGGGTTACGGCGGCAGCTGTTTCCCCAAGGACACCCGCGCCCTGATGCAGACCGCGCAGCAGCACGGCAGCCAGATGCAGCTGGTGGACGCCACCGAGCGTGTCAACCAGGTGCAGCGCCAGGTGCTGTCGCGCCGTGTCATCGCGCATTTCGGCAGTGATCTGCACGGACGCCGTTTTGCCCTCTGGGGCCTGGCCTTCAAGCCGCAGACCGACGACATGCGCGAGGCGCCCAGCCGCCACCTGATCCGCCAGCTCATCCTGCGCGGCGCCGAGGTGGTGGCGCACGACCCCGTGGCCATGGAGGCGGCGCAGGCCGTGCTGGCCGAGGACCTGGCCGACATTCCGCAGGGACTCTCACGCCTCAAGCTCGTGGGTGACGCGAACGCCGCCCTGGACGGCGCCGACGCCCTGCTGGTGGTGACGGAGTGGAAGCTCTTCCACAACCCCGACTTCGACCTGATACGCCAGGCCCTGCGCCATCCGCTCATCATCGACGGCCGCAACCTCTACGACCCGCAGCAGCTGCAGGCGCTGGGCATCGCCTACCAGGGCATAGGCCGGCGCAATGCGCTGGCAGAACAGGCCATCGCCGGCGCGGTCGGCATGGAGAGCCTGGCCCGGCCCGCTGCGCCGGCCCGCGCCATGGTGCATGTCTAGGCAGTTACCGCGCGGCTTCGGGTGGCTCATGGCCACCCAGTTCCTTTCCTCGCTGGCCGACAACGCGCTGCTCATCGTCGCCATCGCCCACCTGCAGCACCTGGGCTCGCCGCTGTGGTGGGCGCCGCTGCTCAAGTTCGCCTTCACCCTGTCCTACGTCTTCCTGGCGCCCTTCATCGGCGCCCTGGCCGACGCCGTCTGCAAGCGCAGCCTGATGGCCTGGATGAACGCCCTCAAGCTGCTGGGCGCACTGGCCCTGCTGTATGGCGTGCATCCCATGCTGGCCTTTGCCCTGGTGGGCCTGGGTGCCTCGGCCTATGCGCCGGCCAAGTACGGGCTGCTGACCGAAAGCGTGCCACCGGCCGCGCTGGTGGCGGCCAATGGCTGGGTCGAATCGACGGTGGTGCTCTCCGTGCTGCTGGGCACGGTGCTGGGCGGCGTGCTGATCTCGCCGCTGTGGCTGGGCTCGGGCCCGGTTGGCTGGGCCACCACCCTGTGGCCGGTGGCGGCCGGCGCCTCCTCGCCCGCCCTGAACGTTTCCCTGCTGCTGGTCGTGTGCCTCTATGTCCTGTCCTCGCTGTGCAATCTGGCCATCGTGCCCAGCGGCCGGTCCTACCCGGCGCGTGACCGCGCGCCCGCGCGCATGCTGGCCGACTTCCGCCATGCCAACGCCTTGCTCTGGCGCGACCGCAGCGGCGGCCTGTCGCTGGCGGTCACCACCACCTTCTGGGGTATCGGGGCCATGCTGCAGTTCGCCGTGCTGCACTGGGGCGTGCAGGTGCTGGGCCTGAGCCTGGACCAGGCCGCCTACCTGCAGGCCATCGTCGCCGTCGGGGTGGTGGCGGGTGCGGTGCTGGTGGCCAGCCGCCTGCGCCTGCGCCATGCCACCAGTGTGCTGCCCCTGGGCCTGCTCATGGGCGGCTTGATGGCGCTCTCCGTCTGGGTGCCGGACTGGACCTGGGCCGTGCCCTCGCTGCTGATGGTGGGTGCGCTGGGCGGCATGCTGGTGGTGCCCATGAACGCCCTGCTGCAGCACCGCGGCCACCGCCTGCTGACGGCGGGCCAGTCGATCGCCGTGCAGGGCTTCAACGAGAACCTCAGTGTCCTCGTCATGCTGGGGCTCTACGCCGGGCTGATCGCCCTGCAGGTACCGGTGCAACTCGTCATGGTGCTGGCCGGCCTGGGGTTGGCGGTCTTCATCGGGCGCAATCTCTGGCGTCGTCGCGGTGCGCGCGGGCGCCGTTCGCTGTTAGGCCATCTGCTGCGGCGCGATTGAGGGCAGGCGCTCGTTGCCGGCCATGCTGCCGGCGATGGCCAGCTTCATGACACTCTCGATCTGCCCCACGATGCCGGCCCAGTCGTTCTGCCGTGCCGCGTCGCGTGCGGCGGCGCGCAGGCGCTGCCTCAGGCCGGCATCCTGGGCCAGTTCGGCGACCTGGCGTACAAAAGCTTCCTCGTCGTCCATAACGGCCAGCAGGCCGCTGCGACCCGGTGTGATGTTTTCCGAAGCGGCCGCGTAGTCATAGGCCAGCACGGCCAGGCCGCTGGCCATGGCTTCCAGCACCACATTGCCGAAAGTCTCGGTCTGGCTGGGGAAACCGAAGATGTCGGCGCTGGCGTAGTGCCGTGCCAGTTCCAGCCGGTCCAGCTGGCCCGTGAGGATGGCGTCGGGCGCCAGGGCCTGCAGCTCGGCGCGCATGGGGCCGTCACCCACGAGGACCAGCTTCAGCTCGGGCTGCACCAGCCTGGCCTGGGCATAGGCGCGCACCAGCAGCGGCAGGTTTTTCTCGCGTGCCAGACGGCCCACACAGAGCAGCACGGGGGTGTCGGGCCCTACGCCCCAGGTCGCGCGCAGCGCCTCGTCACGGCGGGCCGGGTCGAAGATGCCGGTGTCCACGCCGCGCGCCACCACCTGCAGGCGTTCGAAGCCGGCTTCGTTCAGCCGTTCGGCCAGGCCGCGTGTGGGCACCATGGTGCACAGGGTCTGGTTATGGAAACGCCGCAGGTAGGCCATGATGGGCTTGCTCAGCCAGCCCATGCCGTAGTGGCTGCTGTAGGCGTGGAAATTGGTGCGGAAGTCCGAGGTGACGGGGATGCGCAGCTTGCGCGCCACACGCAGCGCCGACCAGCCCAGCGGCCCTTCGGTGGCGATGTGCACCAGGTCCGGCCGCTTGAGCGTCCACAGCGGTTCCAGCTGGCGGCGCGAAGGCAGGCCCAGCTGCAGGTGCGGGTAACGCGGGATGGCCATGCCGCGCATCAGCACGTCGCCCGAAGCACCCGGCGGGGCTTCGCTGGCCTGGCGTGGGCGCACCAGTTGCACCTGGTGGCCGCGCTCGCGCAGGCCCTCGACCACGCGCTGCAGCGTGAGGGCCACGCCGTTGATCTCCGGCGGGTAGGTCTCGGTGACGACGGCGATGCGCAGATGGGTCTGCGCCGGTGGCAGGTCTTCGACCAGGATGTCGGTGGTGTCGGGTTTCATGCGCCCATCTTGCGTCGCGTTTATCTCAGTTCGATGACAGCGTGGTATCGCGGCGTCGCAGGCCTGTGAAATTTTGATGACGAGTCACCGACTGTCATCGTTCTTTCATGTGCTGGCCCGACCATGCCCCCAGGCGCAGCCTTGCTGCCCTTCCGTTTTCACGACACACCAAGGAGTCTTTGTGAGCCAATTCCTGCAAGCCCTCAAGGTCCAGCGCTGGGACGACCACCGCTACTACCACCACAGCCGCATCAACCAGTCCCTGCACCTGTTGAGCGCCATCTCCTTCCTGGTGGCCTATGCCTTCCTCTTCATCCAGCCGCCGGTGGCCGCGCTCATCGCCTGGCTGGTTTCCATGGTCTCGCGCCAGTCGGGCCACTTCTTCTTCGAGCCCAAGGGCTACGACGAGGTGAACCAGGCCACGCACGAGTACAAGGAAGAGATCAAGGTGGGCTACAACCTGCAGCGCAAGGTGGTGCTCATGGCCGTCTGGGCCGGCCTGCCCGTGGTGCTCTGGCTGCAGCCGGACTTCTTCGGCCTGCTGGAGGCGCACACCCAGCCCAGCGGCTACGTGCTCAACGTCGGCTGGCTCTGGCTCTGGCTGGGTGTGGGCGGTCTGGCCTTCCGCGTGCTGCAACTGGCCGTGAGCCAGAGCCTTTACACCGGCATCGTCTGGGCCACCAAGATCATCACCGACCCCTTCCACGACATCCTGCTCTACTGGAAGTCGCCGCTGTACCTGCTGCAGGGCGAACTGATCGCCAAGCCCGAGTACCTGCTCGAGGAACGTGCCGAGCACGAGGCCGAACTGGCCCGCCAGCAGGGCTGAAACCTTGAACCTGGTGCGGTGTCCCCGCACCAGGTTCTTGTCTCGTCCTCAGCGCCGCCACAGATGGCGCAGCATCTCCCGCAACAGCCCGCGCTTGATGGACTTGTTCGTCTGGCCCGGCGCCTGCCACCACCAGCCGTCCTGCTGCATCTGGCGGGCAGCTGCCACACAACGTTCCAGCATGTCTTCGAAATCGGCATCCGTGAAGTTCAGGCTGAAGATGAAACGGCCCGTGCCCACCCAGCTCAGGGCCAGGCCATGATCGCGCAGGTAGTACTGCAGCATCCAGTTGTAGCGCGAGGGGCGGGTGTAGCTCAGCGTCCAGACGCTGCTCATGTTCGCCGCTTGCAGGGGCAGGCCCTCGGCCAGCATGCGGTTGTTGAAGCGTTCGCGCCGTCCGTCCCAGGTGCTGTCCAGATCCTGATAGATCGCGCCCACCTCGGGTGTATCCAGCCGGCGCAGGAACTCGTTCATGGCCCCCATCACATAGGGGTGGGCGTTGAAGGTTCCGCGCGCAAAGCAGATGTCAGCGGGTTTGTCCTCGCGGAAGCGCTGCATCAGCGCCTTCTTGCCGCAGACCACACCCACCGGCAGGCCGCCGCCCAGGGTCTTGCCGTAGGTGACCAGATCGGCCTTGACGCCAAAGTATTCCTGCGCGCCGCGCGCCGCCAGGCGGAAACCCAGAAACACCTCGTCGAAGATCAGCACGATGCCGCGCTCGGTGCAGACCTCGCGCAGCTGCTGCAGCCAGCGCGTGTAGGCCGCCCGGTCGTAGCCCGCGCTGCGGCTGCTGTCCAGCAAAGTGGAATCACCGGGTGCGTTCTTGTTGGGGTGCAGGGCCTGCAGGGGGTTGATGAGCACGCAGGCGATGTCGCGGCGCGTGCGCAGCACCTTGAGGGATGCTTCATGCATGTCGCGCAGGGTGTAGGTCTCGCGCGGGGGCAGGGGGTTGCCCGGGCCGGGTTGTACGTCTTCCCACCAGCCGTGATAGGCGCCGCAAAAACGCACCAGGTGGCGTTTGCCCGTGTGGTAACGCGCCAGGCGCACGGCCTGCATCACGGCCTCGGTGCCGCTCATGTGGAAAGACACGGCGTCCAGCCCGCTGATCTGCTGCAGCCGCGTCACGTTGTCAGCCACGCAGGGGTGGTAGGCGCCGAGCACGGGGCCCAGGTCCTGCGCAATGCGCGCACCCGCCGCGATGCAGGACTTGTAGAAGTCCATGCCCATGACGTTCACGCCGTAGGAGCCGGTGAGGTCGATGTAGCGGTTGCCGTCGATGTCCGTCACGCTCACGCCCTCGCTGGCCTGCACAAAACCGCCTACCTGCAGGTGCTGGCGCAGGTAAGGGCTGAACTGGTAGGGCACACGGTAGGCGCCGGTGAAACGCAGGTCCGGCAGGCCCTCGCGCGCCTCCTTGGTCATCGCGACAGACAAAGGCGCCTTGGCCTGCAAGCGGCCGGCCAGCGCCAGAAAGCTGGCGCGGCGCTGCTGCGCCACCGTGTCGGGCGCGCCGTCGCAGGCGTAGAAGGTGGCCTCGTCATAGGCGTAACCCGGGATCCAGCGCGCCAGCCGCTTGGCCATGCGCGAATGCCCGGCCAGGGACGGGTGCTTGGCGCGCGAGAGTTCGAGCCGGCGTTTGAGCCAGGGCAGTGTGGCACCGGCAGCGCCGGCGATCCAGGCAAGTTCGTAAGTCATGGTCTTTCGGTTTCCTTTTGGGCCGCCGTGTGTAACGACGATGACTCTTTGTATTCAAACCATTTGACAGCCTTGTGAAAACCAGATGACATTCAAAACATTCCGCGATCGCCTCCTGCAGCAGGAAGGCCTGAACTTCGTGCTTACCAACCGCCTGCCCCGCGTGGCGCTGACCCGCTTCATGGGCCGTTTCAGCAAGATCCGCCAGCCACTGGTGCGTGATGCCTCCATTGCTCTGTTCAAGTTCTTCGGCGACCTGGACCTGAGCGAGGCGAAAAAACAGAGCTTCGACAGCCTGCACGACTGTTTTGTACGTGAACTCAAGGACGGTGCCCGGCCCTTCAACGCCGATCCCCGGGTGGTGTGTAGCCCCAGCGACGGCATCGTGGGCGGCCATGGCCGTATCGAAGGCGACGAACTGCTGCAGATCAAGGGCATGCCCTACAGCCTCACCGAGCTGCTGGGCAGCAAGGAACTGGCCGCGCAGCACCAGGGCGGCAGCTACGTCACTCTGCGCCTGCGCGCCAGCATGTACCACCGCTTCCATGCGCCGACCGATTGCACCGTGAAACGCGTCACGCACATCCAGGGCGATATGTGGAACGTCAACCCCATCGCGCTCAAGCGCGTGCCCAGCCTCTACTGCCGCAACGACCGTGCCGTGATTGAGGCTGAGTTGCCTTCAGGCCAGGCGCTGACCATCGTCCCCGTGGGTGCCATCCTGGTGGCCAGCGTACGCCTGCATTTCCTGGACCTGAACCTGCACCATGACTACCGGGGCGAGCAGGTGATCGATTGCGATGCGACCCTGAAGCGAGGGCAGGAGATGGGCTGGTTCGAACACGGCTCGACCATCGTGGTGCTGGCGCCGAAGGGGATGGAGTTGGTGGAGGGCCTGGAGACGGGAACGGAGGTGAGGGCGGGACAGGCCTTGCTGCGGCGGGTTTGAGGAGGTTCCGGCCGCTGTCCGAGTACTGCCTAGTATGACGGCAACGTTACATTGCGGGGTTTCGCGGTTTGTTCGTCGCGTTGCCCTGCGCTATAGTCGCCAAAATGGGGTTTGAATTTCCTATGCCCCGATGAACTCTTGGGTCAACCCGATGATTCACCAATACATTCGAATCTTCTGCCTCGGATTGCTTCTCAGCCCACTGTCTGCCCTCGCCACTGACGTACAGCTGCTTTGCACGAAGACAAGCGGCCGCGGGATCTCCGAGTGGGTTGTCCGCATCTGGCTCTCCGATCGGTTGATGGTGGTCAATGACGTTGAATTGACGGGATACGATGTCGTCGGTTCGGAGATCATTGCCCACGACGAACGGGGCCGAGGAGTCACCACCTACAGTGTGAACAGGGTGAGCATGAGCTTCAACGTGATCTATGGCGTCAATCGCAACGGATTCGACGAAGCAAAGGGCACATGCCGGAAGGCAGAAAACAAGTTCTGATTCTCTGCCGTTCAAAACCGGGTGTTGCTTTCCATCGCTGAGGTTCGGAAGCGGTTATGTCTTTGTTCTGGGTGGTCTGCAGTGTGGTGGCCCAGCTGGGCTTGGCCATGTTGCTGTTTTGCTGGTGGCGTTCTCTGGTGGCGGGATCGCCAACCAGGACAACATCAGCAAAAATGTGATCCTGCTGCTCGACGTATTGCTGTATGTTTCGCCCCTCCTGTGTTTCATCAGCGCAGGTCTGATGATCCACGGGTATCTGTCGGGCGCATCGGCGTGCACCTACGGGTGGCATCTGCTGCCCCTGCCAACGGCCATCGCCTACCTGGTGTTTGCGATCTCGCTGAGCGGGTCTTCGGGGCGGTGAGTCCCTGTATCGCGAAGTGCGGGTTTTGCCTCGCATCGTGAGTCGCTACTAGACTGCAGCGCCCCCATTTCCTGACGGCTTTCTCTATGACCTTATCCCCTACCTCTTTGCCGCGCCGTCGCCTGCTGGCCATGTTGACGGCCATGGCAGCCGCCGCCATTTTGATTCCCGCCTGCAGCAAGCGCACCCCCAAGGCCCAGTCACTGCCCGCAGGCAGCACCGTGCTGACCCTTGGCGATTCGCTGACCTCCGGCGTCGGTGCCACGCCAGACACGGCTTACCCCGCAGTGCTCCAGTCCCTCACGGGCTGGCAGGTGGTGAACGGCGGCGTCTCGGGCGACACCACAGCCCAGGCGCTGGCACGACTGCCTGGCCTGCTGCAGGAGCACCAGCCCGCGCTGGTCATCGTGAGCATCGGCGGCAATGACTTGCTGCGCCAGATGAGCGCGGCCGGGGCCAAGGAAACGATCCGAGAGATCAGCCGAACCGCCAGCGCCAGTGGTGCCCAGGTGCTGCTGGTGGCGGTGCCCCAGGTCTCGCTGCTGGCGGCCGGCACGGGTAGCCTGAAAGACCACCCGCTGTACGCCGAACTGGCGGAGGAATTGAAACTGCCGCTGCACGCGGACGGCTGGGCCAGCGTGCTGTCCCAGCCCGGCCTGCGCGCCGACACCGTGCACGCCAACGCCCAAGGTTATCGCCAGTTCGCGCAAGGGCTGGCGCAGGCGCTGCGCCAAGTCGGGTGGCTGGTTTGACGGCAGGGGGTGCGGTTCAGCCCGCGCACTCCACCCGCAAGGCCCACGCCGTCTTCTGCCAGGCCTGCACTTCCTCCATCAGCAGGTAAGCCGACTGCGGGTACTTGGCGACCCAGTCGGTGCGGCAGTCGAGCTGCACCGCATGCCCGCCATCCCACTCGATCCGCAGGCCCTGCAGGTCCGGGTCGCGCCGGGCGTGGCAGAGGATGACGGCCAGGCGCAGGGCCAGCAGCTGCAGCACGAAGGCTGCGTCGTCGAACGCCAGGTCCAGCTTGCGCAGCTTGCCGCGGTGGCCCAGCACGAGCTGGCCCAGGCGGTGCAGTTCGTTCATAGTGAAACCGGCGGCGTCGGCGTTGTCCAGGATGTAGGCGCCGTGCTTGTGGTAGTCGCTGTGCGAGATGGCGCTGCCGATCTCATGCAGCTGCGCGGCCCAGCCCAGCTTGCGCAGGGCGCGTTCCAGTTCCTCGGGTTCGCCCGGGCCGGCCAGCTGGCGCAGCAGGTGGTGCGCCACCTTGCGCACGCGCTGGGCCTGGGTCGGGTCGGCGTTGAAGTTGCGCGCCAGGCGCAGCACGCTGGTACTGCGCTGGTCGCTCTGTTCGTGCTCGCGATCCAGCAGGTCGTACAGGGCACCGTGGCGCAGCGCGCCCTGGGCCACGTGCATTTCCTCGATGCCCAGCAGCGAGAAGAGGGCGCGCAGCACGCTGACACCGCCGCCGATGACGGCGCGCCGGTCGTCCTTCATGCCGTCGATGCGCAGGCGCTCGGCGCTGCCGGCCTTGAGCAGGCGCTCCAGCAGCCAGTCCAGGCCCTCCTGCGTGATCAGGCCCTCGGCCCAGCCGGCGGCCTGCAGCACGTCGCCCACGGCGCCCACCGTGCCGGAGGAGCCGTAGGCCACATCCCAGTCTTCGCGGCGGCAACTGGTGAGGGCTTCATCGAGCACGGCCTGGGCCGCCACCTCGGCGGTCTCGAAGGCCTCGGCGCTGAAAACGCCTGCGGGGAAATAACGCATGGACCAGGCCACGCTGCCCACACGGTAGGAGTCCATGAAACGCGGGCGGTAACCCTGGCCCAGGATGAGTTCGGTGGAGCGCCCGCCGATGTCCACCACCAGGCGGCGCTCGTCGGATTGCGGCAGCAGGTGGGCCACGCCCTGGTAGATCAGGCGCGCTTCCTCGCGGCCGGAGATGACGTCGATGGGAAAACCCAGGATCTTCTGGGCGCGCTCCAAGAAGACCTCGCGGTTGCGCGCTTCGCGCAGGGTCTGGGTGGCGACGGCGCGCACCTGGATTTTCCTGAAACCGGCCAGGCGTTCGGCAAAACGGCCCAGGCAGTCCCAGCCGCGCTGCATGGCTTCTTCGCCCAGGTTGCGGTCTTCATCCAGGCCGTTGCCCTGGCGCACGGTTTCCTTGAGGTATTCGCGGCGCTTGAGCAGGCCGTGGTCGAGTTGTGCGATTTCAAGCCGGAAGCTGTTGGAGCCCAGGTCGATGGCGGCGAGTTCGGTTCCGTTTTTCATGCGCGAGGCTTTTGGGGACGCAGGGATCGTACCTTGTCCCGGGTCATCCCAGGATACGGCCGTTGGCGCCCAGCATGCTTTGTGTCACGTAGGCGCTGGTACGCCGCTGCGACTGGAAGCTGATGCGAAAGCCGGCCAGGTCCAGCACGCTGCGCTTCTGGAAGGCCTGCAGCACCTGGGCCCGTGTGGCCGCGGGCTCCAGGCCCAGCAGCACCTCTTGGGCATAACGCGCTGCAATGTAGCCGGCCAGGCTCTGGGGGGTGGGCGGTTCGTCGAACAGGCGCGTCAGCGTTTCGCGGTAGGCGCGCACGATGGGCAGGCTGGAGGTGACCATGGGCACGACCTGGGTGGCCATGACGGGGGTGTTGCGCGACTGGCCCAGCTGGTTGAGGGTCTGCAGGTTGACGTCGGCCAGGCCGATGACGTAACGCTGGCGGTCCTGCTGTTCCAGTCCCAGGGTGAACTGGGCCAGCTCCGGCGTGCCGCCGATGAAGAGCAGGATGGCCGGGGTCTGCGGCGTGAGCCTGCGGCCCAGTTGCTGCAGGGGCCCATTGGGGGCGTAGGGGGCGAGCCGCAAGCCGAGGTCACGGGCAATGCGGCTGACTTCCGGGTGGTAGAGCACCTGCTCCGGGGCCGAGGCGTAGACCACCCCCAGCTCGGCCACGCCGATCACCGACAGCGAGCGCAGGGCGTGGGCGATCTGCTCCTGGCGGGAGGCAAAGATGGGAAAGGTCCGCTCGGCGCCGGCGATCACGTCCTGATGCAGCCAGGGCGCGACGTGGGCGATGTCCAGCGCCTCCTGGCCCAGCAGTTGGACCAGGCTGGCCGCGGTGCGGTCGCCGGCCGTGCCGCACAAGGCCAGGCACTGGGGGCTGGCACGCACGCTGTCCAGGGCCTGGCGCAGGCTGGCCGGGCTGCCATCGACCTCCAGCACGGTGTGCTGGACGGGGCGGCCGCGCATGCCGCCGCGGGCATTGAAGTCCTGCCAGGCGGCGCGCGAACCGATCAGGAAGTCGCGCGAGACGTCCAGCTGGCTGGCCGAAATATCCACGATCTGGACGATTTCCGGGGCGCGGGGGGAGGGCGTGGCGACTTTCTGGGCCTGGACGGGCAGCGCGGGCAGCAGGGCGCCGAGCGTGGCGCCGAGCAGGAGCCGGCGCCGTGGCGGGCAGGTGGGTGAGGGCATCGTGTTTGGCAGAGGGGAAAGCGGCCCAGCTTAGGCAGGCCTCATGACTTTTTCGCGAATACTTCATGTCTTTTTCATGACAGAATTGCGAATGCGCCAGCTTGGGGTTGTTGCAGTTGATGTCACACGGTTGACATAAAAGCTTCTTAAAGTTTGCCCATCTCCAACCAACCCTTTAGGAGCTTTTGATGACAACGACTTTCAAGCAAGCCCTGCTCAGCCTGTCGGCTGTGGCCCTGCTGGCCGGTAGCAGCCTGGCTTCCGCCCAGGACGTGACCGGTGCCGGCGCCAGCTTCCCGGCGCCTGTCTACGCCAAGTGGGCTTCCGAGTACAACAAGGCCACCGGCATCAAGATCAACTACCAGTCGGTCGGCTCCGGTGCCGGCATCCGCCAGATCGACGCCAAGACCGTTGATTTCGGCGCCTCCGACATGCCGCTGACCGACGACGTGCTGGCCAAGAAGGGCCAGATGCAGTTCCCCACCGTCATGGGCGGTACCGTGGCCGTGGTGAACATCAAGGGCATCGCCCCGGGCCAGCTCAAGCTGACCGGCACGGTGCTGGCTGACATCTACCTGGGCAAGATCACCAAGTGGAACGACAAGGCCATCACCAGCCTGAACCCCGGCGTGGACCTGCCTGACGCCGCCATCGCCCCGGTGCGCCGCGCCGACGGTTCCGGCACCACCTTCGGTTTCACCAACTACCTGAGCCAGGTCAGCCCCGAGTGGAAGGAAAAGGTCGGTGAAGGCACCGCCGTGAACTGGCCAGTGGGCGCCGGCGGCAAGGGCAACGAGGGCGTCTCCGCCTTCGTCGGCCGTCTGCCCAACTCCATCGGTTACGTCGAGTTCGCCTACGCCAAGCAGAACAAGATGGCGCACACCCAGCTGCAGAACCGCGATGGCGTGTTCGTCCAGCCCAGCGACGACAGCTTCAAGGCTGCCGCTGCCGGCGCCGACTGGGACAAGACCTTCTTCCAGATCCTGGGCAACAAGCCGGGCAAGAATGCCTGGCCCATCACCAGCGCCACCTTCATCCTGATGCACAAGGTGCAGGACAAGCCGGCCAATGCCGCCCAGACCCTGAAGTTCTTCCAGTGGGTCTACAAGAACGGCGACACCATGGCCAGCGACCTGGAATATGTGCCCATGCCCGCCAGCGTGAAGGCCGCCATCGAGAAGTCCTGGAGCCAGATCAAGGACGCCTCGGGCAAGCCCGTCGCCTATAAGTAAGCAGAGAGAAAGCGCCAGTACGCCATGAGTTCACTCCCGTCCGCTCCCCGGTCCCGCACCGGTGCCTGGTTCGATGCCCTGTTCGGCTGGCTGGCCCAGGGGGCGGCGTGGGTGACTCTGGCGCTGCTGGCCAGCATCATTGCCTCCCTGATGGTCGGCGCCTGGCCGGCCATCGAACGTTATGGCCTGGGTTTCCTGACCAGCCCGGTATGGGACCCGGTGCAGGAAAATTTTGGCGGCCTGGTGATGATCTATGGCACCCTGGCCACCTCTTTCATCGCCTTGCTGATCGCCGTGCCGGTGAGTTTCGGCATCGCCCTGTTTCTGACCGAGATGTGTCCGGCCTGGCTCAAGCGCCCGCTGGGCACCGCCATTGAATTGCTGGCTGCCGTGCCCTCCATCGTGTATGGCATGTGGGGCCTGCTGGTCTTCGGTCCCATCCTGGCCACCTATGTACAGGTGCCGCTGCAGAAGCTGTTCGCCGGCGTCCCCTACCTGGGCGCCCTGGTGTCGGGGCCACCGGTGGGTATCGGCATCCTGTCGGCCGGCATCATCCTGGCCATCATGATCATTCCCTTCATCGCCGCCGTGATGCGCGATGTGTTCGAGGTCACGCCACCCCTGCTCAAGGAGTCGGCCTACGGCCTGGGCTCCACCACCTGGGAGGTGGTCTCCAAGGTGGTGCTGCCCTATACCAAGGCCGGTGTGGTCGGCGGCATCATGCTCGGCCTGGGCCGCGCCCTGGGCGAGACCATGGCGGTCACCTTCGTCATTGGCAACATGAACCAGCTCGACACGCTGAGCCTGTTCGATGCGGCCAACAGCATCACCTCGGCCCTGGCCAACGAGTTCGCCGAGGCCGCCGCCGGCATCCACCAGGCTTCGCTGATCTACCTGGGCCTGGTGCTGTTTTTCATCACCTTTGTCGTGCTGACCCTGTCCAAGCTGCTGCTGCAACAACTCAAGAAGAGCGAAGGCGCCAAGTCATGAACGCGCAAGACCAGATCCGCAGCCGCGCCTTCCAGCGCCGCAAGCGTGTCAACTTCCTGGCCCTGGCGCTGTCCATGGGCGCCATGGCCTTCGGCCTGTTCTGGCTGTTCTGGATCCTCTGGGAAACCTTCCGCCTGGGCCTGGATGGCCTGGTGTGGGCCACCGTGACGCAGATGACCCCGCCGCCCAACGAGGCGGGCGGCATCGCCAACGCCATCTACGGCTCCTTCCTCATGGTCATGCTCGCCACCTTCGTGGGCACGCCCATCGGCATCATGGCAGGCATCTACCTGGCCGAGTACGAGCCCAAGGGCTGGCTGGCCGAGGTGACGCGTTTTGTCAACGACATCCTGCTGTCGGCGCCTTCCATCGTGATCGGCCTGTTCGTTTATGCGGTGGTGGTGACGCGTTTCAAGTCCTTCTCCGGCTGGGCCGGCGTGATGGCGCTGGCGCTGATCGTGATCCCGGTCGTCATCCGCACCACCGAAAACATGCTGCAGCTGGTGCCCGCCGCCATGCGCGAGGCGGCCTATGCGCTGGGCACGCCCAAGTGGAAGGTGATCCTGATGATCACCCTGCGCGCCGCGCGCGCCGGTGTGGTCACCGGTGTGCTGCTGGCCGTGGCGCGCATTTCGGGCGAGACGGCGCCGCTGCTGTTCACGGCGCTGAGCAACCAGTTCTGGACCTCGAATCTGTCGGATCCGATGGCCAGCCTGCCGGTCACCATTTTCAAGTTCGCCATGAGTCCTTACGAAAACTGGCAGCAGCTGGCCTGGGCCGGCGTGCTGCTGATCACCGTGACCGTGCTCGGACTCAACATCATTGCGCGCGTGCTGACGCGCCACAAGGGCTGACGACGTGTACACCAGCGAATACTCTCCTGCAAGGCAAAACATGGAACCGATTTCCAACCCGGCCGACACGCCTGCCCCGAAGATCTCGGTGCGCAAGCTGGATTTCTTCTACGGGAAATTCCACGCGCTCAAGAACATCAACCTGGACATCCCGCAGAACAAGGTGACGGCCTTCATCGGCCCGTCCGGCTGCGGCAAGTCCACCCTGCTGCGGGTCTTCAACCGCATGTTCGAGCTGTACCCGGACCAGCGTGCCCAGGGCGAGGTGCTGCTCGACGGCGAGAATCTGCTGACCAGCAAGCAGGACGTGGCCCTGCTGCGCGCCAAGGTGGGCATGGTGTTCCAGAAGCCGACGCCCTTTCCCATGTCCATCTTCGACAACATCGCCTTCGGCATCAAGCTGTTCGAATCGCTCAGCGCCACCGATCTGGAAGAGCGCGTCGAATGGGCGCTGCGCAAGGCCGCGCTGTGGAACGAGGTCAAGGACAAGCTCAAGCAGAGCGGCTCCAGCCTGTCGGGTGGCCAGCAGCAGCGCCTGTGCATCGCACGCGGCATTGCCATCAAGCCCGAGGTGATCCTGCTCGACGAGCCCTGTTCCGCGCTGGACCCGATCTCCACTGCCAAGATCGAGGAGCTGATCACCGAGCTCAAGGACGACTACACCGTGGTGATCGTCACGCACAACATGCAGCAGGCGGCCCGCTGCAGCGACTACACGGCCTATATGTACCTGGGCGACCTGGTGGAGTTCGGCTCCACCGAGCAGATGTTCTTCAAGCCCACGCGCAAGGAGACCGAGGACTACATAACCGGGAGGTTCGGATGAACCGAGCAGTTATGCAGCGGTGCAGGCTAACTTCGCGCAGCGAAGTTAAGCGCAGCGGCCGTAACCACTACATCACCGGCCGCTTCGGTTAAGGAGGAAATGAAATGCCCGACAAACACCTATCCACGCAGTTCGACAGCGAACTGAGTTCCGTTTCCAGCCGCGTCATGGAGATGGGCGGCCTGGTCGAAGCCCAGCTGCAACAGGCCGTCCAGGCCCTGGCCCGGCTCAATATCGAATCGGCCCAGCAGGTGGTCGAGCTGGAGCACCGTGTCAACGCCATGGAGATCGAGCTCGACCACGAGATTTCCTCCATCATCGGGCGCCGTCAGCCCACCGCGCGCGATCTGCGCCTGCTGATGGCCATTTCCAAGACGGTCGCCAACCTGGAGCGCGCCGGCGACGAGGCCGAGAAGATGGCGCGCATGGTGCTGTCCATCATCCATGCCGGTGCGCCGCGCGCCATGCCGGCCTCCGAGCTGCGCACGGCCTCCGATCTGGCCGCGGGCCAGCTGCGCAAGGCGCTGGACGCCTTCGCCCGGCTCGACACGACCACTGCGGTGGCCATCCTGAAGGAAGACGATCTGATCGACAAGGAGTTCGACAGCTTCGTGCGCGTGCTGATCACCTACATGATGGAAGACCCCCGCACCATCTCGCCCAGCCTGGACCTGCTGTTCCTGGCCAAGGCCATCGAGCGTGTCGGCGACCATGCCAAGAATATTGCGGAACTCATCATCTACATCGTCAAGGGGGCTGACGTGCGGCACGCCTCCATCGAAGAAATCGAGTCGGTACTCAAATGAAGCAACCTGCGGTCCTGGTGGTGGAAGACGAGCCGGCGATCGCCGAGCTGATCGCTGTCAACCTGCGCCACAACGGTTTCCAGCCGACGGTGGCCCCCGATGGCCAGGTGGCGCAGCGCGAGATCGACGCGGTGCTGCCCGACCTGGTGCTGCTGGACTGGATGCTGCCCGGCGAGAGCGGCCTGACCCTGGCACGCCGCTGGCGCAATGATCCGCGGACCAAGGCCGTCCCCATCATCATGCTGACCGCCCGCGGCGACGAGGCAGATCGCGTGGCCGGCCTGGATGCCGGAGCCGACGACTACATGGCCAAGCCCTTTTCCACCAAGGAAATGCTGGCACGCATCCGTGCCGTGCTGCGCCGGCGCGCCCCCGAGCAGGGGGCCGTGACGCTGGAGATCGGCCGCCTCAAGCTGGACACGGCTACGCACCGTGTGAGTTATGCGGAGCAGGCGCTCAAGCTCGGGCCGACCGAGTTCAAGCTGCTGCAGTACCTGATGAGCCACGCCGAGCGCGTGCACAGCCGCGGCCAGCTGCTCGACAAGGTCTGGGGCGACCACGTGTTCATCGAGGAGCGCACGGTGGACGTGCATATCAAGCGCCTGCGCGAGGCGCTGGGCGAAGCCGCTGCCATGGTGGAGACCGTGCGTGGCGCCGGTTACCGCCTGTCGGCACAACCCGCACCGGCAACCGTCGCGCTGCGGGGCTGAGGATCAAGCACCCGTCCGTGGGGACGCCGGTTTCATGCTCCTGCAGCTCGTTCTTTTTCTGCTGATCCAGTGCCTGGGCGCTGTCGTCGGCATGTGGCTGGCGCCCGAGGCCCTGCAGATCCGCGGGGCCCTGGCCGGCATGCTGGTCGCCGGCCTGCTCTGGGTGCTGGTCGATTTCACGCGCGGCCTGCGGGTGCTGCAGTGGTTGCGCAACGGCGACGTCTCGGATGTGCCGCTCAAGCTGGGCCTGTGGGGTGAAGTGGCCGAGCGCGCGCGCCGGCTGGTGCGCCAGCGCGAGCAGGAAACGCGCGACAGCGATCGCCGCCTGCAGAATTTCCTGGCGGCCTTGCAGGCATCCCCCAACGGGGTGGTGCTGCTGGACGCGCAGGGCCGGATCGAATGGTTCAACCAGACGGCCGCCAGCCACTTCGGCCTGGAGACCGGGCGGGACCTGCTGCAGCACATGGTCAATCTGGTGCGCAATCCGGCGTTCACGGCCTATGTGGGCGGGACCAGCCACGAGGCCAGTGTCGTCATGCAGGGGCGCGCCCACAGCAGCGCCCACCCGTCGCGCATTTCGGTGCACCTGCACGACTACGGCGAAGGCCGGCGTCTGCTCCTGTCGCGTGATGTCACCATGTTCGAGCAGGCCGAGGCCATGCGACGCGACTTCGTTGCCAACGTCTCGCACGAGATCCGCACGCCGCTGACCGTGCTCTCGGGTTTTGTCGAGACCCTGCAGACCCTGACGCTGGACGCCACCGAGCGCGCCCGTTACCTGGACCTGATGGCGCAGCAGGCCAGCCGCATGCAGTCCCTGGTGAGCGACCTGCTGATGCTCTCGCGCCTCGAAGGCAGCCCGCTGCCCGGGGCCGGCGAATGGTCGTCGCTGCCCGTACTGACGGGCCAGGTGGAACAGGAGGCGCAAGTGCTCTCGGCCGTGCTCAACCCGCCCATGACCGGCCCGGCCCAGTGCCTGAACTTCGAGGCGGCACCCCCGCGCGAACTGTCGGGCATGCCCAGCGAGCTGCACAGCGCGTTGTCCAACCTGGTCAGCAATGCCGTGCGTTACACGCCGGCCGGCGGCGAGGTGCGCTGCGGCTGGCTCGAGCACGGGGACGGCCGCATCGAGTTCTACGTGCAGGACAGCGGCCCGGGCATCGCGCCCGAACACATTCCGCGCCTGACCGAGCGCTTCTACCGCGTGGACCGCAGCCGTTCGCGCGACACCGGCGGCACCGGCCTGGGCCTGGCCATCGTCAAGCACGTGGCGCAGCGCCATGGCGCGGAGCTGCGCATCGAGAGCACGCCGGGCAAGGGCTCGCGTTTTGCCATCGTCTTTCCGGCCAGCCGGGTGCGCCCGTTGTCCTAGCGCCGGGCAGCGCCGCCGCCGCAGGCCGGCCCATGGGCAACTGTCACCGGGACTTGCCGGGGTCCTTCACGTCGGGCAGGGTGGAGATCTCCACGTTGTAGAGCTGGCCCTTGCGCCGTTCCACGCGGCGGATGTAGATGTTGTGCACGACATCACGCGTCTGGGCGTCGATGTACATGGGGCCGCGCGGGCTCTCGAAGATCTGTCCCTTCATGGCTGCCAGCAGGGCATCGCCCCCGGTGTCGCCCTTGGTCGCCTTGAGCGCTTCGTAGATCACGCGCATGCCGTCGTAGGCGCCGACGGCCATGAAATTGGGCCGCGCGCCGTTGTAGGCCTTCTGGTAGGCCTCGACGAATTTCTGGTTGACCGCCGAGTCGTGCGCGGCCGAGTAGTGGTGCGCGGTGACCACGCCCAGGGCCACGTCGCCCATGCTGTTGAGGAGGTCGTCGTCGGTCACGCTGCCCTCGGCGATCATGCGGATGCCGGCCTTGTCCAGGCCGCGCTCGGCGAACTGCTTCATCAGGGCCGAGCCCACGCCCGAGGGGACAAAGGTGAAGAGGGCGTCGGGCTGGAGGTCGCGCACCTTCTGCAGGAAAGGCGCGAAGTCCGGGTTGCGCAGCGGCACGCGCAGGGTCTCGATCACGGTGCCGCCGTTGGCCATGAACTGATCCTTGAAGTATTTCTCGGAGTCGACACCGGGCGCATAGTCGGTGACCAGGCTCACCACTTTTCTGATGTTGTTTTTCCAGGCCCAGTCGGCCAGCGCGGTCACCACCTGGGGCACGGTGAAGCTGCTGCGCACGATATAGGGCGAAGCGTTCGTGATGCTGGAGGTGGCCGCCGACATGACCACCATGGGTGTCTTGGCCTGGGTAGCGATCGGCGCAGTCGCGAAGGCCTGGGGCGTCAGCCCGAAGCCGGCCAGCACGTGGACTTTCTCGTTGACGATCAGCTCCTGGGCCAGGCGTTTGGTGATGTCCGGCACGCCCGTGTCGTCCCGCACGATCAGCACCACCTTCCTGCCGGCCACGGTGCTGCCGTGCAGGGCCATGTACAGGCGCGCCGCGGATTCAAGCTGTTTGCCGGTGGACGTGAAGGGGCCGGTCAGCGGCAGCAGCAGGCCGATCCTGAAGCTGTTGTCCTGCGCCAGCGCGTTACCGGCGCCACAGCTCAGGCCCAGTGCGGCGAGTGCGGAAAGGAAATGGCGTTTGTCCATGTTGCGTCTCCTGATCGTTGTGATGAGCGGGGGCGGTTGTGCGGATCCGGCATCTTCCGCCCCGCGCTTGCAGAGCATAACGCGGGCCGCCCACAGGCCGGGGCCCCGGGTCTCAGCCGGGCCGGCGCTCGCGGCGCAGCACCTGCCAAATCATGGTCCAGAAGGTCAGGGCCGCCAGGGCCAGCGCGGCGGCACCGGCCATCCAGAAGGCGGCTGGCGTCTGCAGTGCCGGCCAGGGGCCGAGGCCGCGGTAGGCCAGCAGATAACCGCCGTACAGGCCCAGGCCCCAGAGCAGCACGCCGTAGATCAGGAACGGCGTGAAGGTGATGCGCCAGCAGCGCAGCACGAAGACGGCCAAGGCCTGCAGGCCGTCGAAGAGGTGGTAGATCGCGGTCCAGAACAGCAGGGGCACGGCCAGGGCCACCACCTCCGGGCTGCTGGCATACACCGCCGCCAGCGGGGCGCGCACGGCGATCAGCGTGGCGGCCAGCAGGACCGCACTGCCCGCCACGAGCCCGAAGCCCACGCCCACCGCATGACGCGCCCGCGCCGGCTGGCCCGCGCCCAGCCAGTAGCTGGTGCGCGCGCTGGTGGCAATGCCGATGGCCAGCGGCACCATGTAGAGCACGGCGGCCAGGTTGGCGGCGATCTGGTGGCTGGCCGCGGCCGTGGTGCCCAGGCGGGCCACGAACAGGGCCATCAGCGTGAAGGAGGTGACCTCGATCAGGATGGTCAGGCCGCTGGGCACCCCCAGGCGGGCAAAGGCGGCCAGCACTTTCCAGTCGGGCCGGCCGGGCGATGACCACAGCCGGTAAGGCGCATACAGGGGGCGTGTGCGCAGCAGCCACAGGGCCAGGGACAGCATGGCCAGGTGCACGGCCAGGGTGGCCCAGGCGCAGCCTTCGGCACCCCGGGCCTCCAGGCCCAGGCCGCCGAAGGCGAACCAGATGGAGAGGGGCACCTTGACGGCCAGCGAACCCAGTTGCAGCCAGGTGACCAGCTGCGGTTTGCCCAGGCTCTGGTTGAAGGTGCTGTAGAGCCGGAACATCAGCGCGGCCGGCAGGGCCAGGGCCAGCACGCCCAGGTAGGCCAGCACCTCGGCACGCAGCGCCACCGGCACGTCGGCCCAGTCGAGCAGGAAACCGGGGTTGAGCAGGATGGACAGGCCGACCAGCACCAGCGCCAGCCAGAGGTACAGCGCCTGGCGCAAGGAGTGTCCTAGTTGCGCCGGTTGGCGCGCCCCGTGCAGTTCCGAAAAGACAGGGAGCAGGGCCTGCAGCACGCTCATCAGCCCGACGTACACACTCATGTAGATGGCCGAACCGACGGAGAGCGCGGCCAGCGAGGCCTCGGCATAACGGCCGGCGACGATGGTGTCGGTCACGCCATAGGCCATGGTGGCCAGCTGGCCCACCAGCACGGTGCCGGCATGGCGCGCGATGGTCTTGAACTCGGGCACGGGCTCAGCGCGGGGCGGGGGGCTCGGCGCTCAGCCGGCGGAAGACCACCACGCCGTCGTCACCCGGACGCGGGTGGTCCAGTGCCGCCCGGGTCTGCCATTGGCTGGCGCTGACGATTTCCGGGGTCTGGCGCAGGATGTCATGGTTGACCACCAGCCAGTCGCAGCGTGCGCTGTCCGACATCGGCTCCAGCCTTTGCGGGGCATGCATCTGCAGTGCCGCCAGCTGGGCGCGCGTGAGGCCGAAGTAGGCCAGGCAGTCCGAGGGCTGGATGACGTGTTGCAGGCGCTGCACCAGGGGGGCGTAGCTGCGTGCGTGGTTGAGCGCTGGCATCCACAGCGTGGTGAGCAGCAGCCAGCACAGGGCCGCGCCGCCCGCGGGCAGCACCATGCTTTTCCAGAGGGCGGCACGGTGCCGGCCGATGCGCCATTTCACCAGCCAGCCCCAGGCCAGGGTGGCCAGGGTGGCAAAGAGGAAGGGCAGGATGATGAAACGCGGTTCGAAGCCAGGCAGCAGCTTGGCCACGTTGGCCGCGGGTTGCGGCGGCGTGCCGGTCAGCATGGCGATCCATACCACCCAGATGACGAGGGCGCAGCCGGTGAAGAACAGCAGCGTGAACCAGTCGATCAGCGCCGACAGGCTGCGGCCCAGCGTGGGCAGGGCAAAGGCGGCCAGCGTGGCCAGGGCCGGCAGGGCCAGCAACAGGGCACGGTCGCCGGCCGGGGTGATGAGCATGGCACCCACGGTGATCAGCGTGTACCACAGCGGCAGCGAAAGGTGGCGGCTGGGGCGGCGGTCGAAGAGCTGGCGGCGCCAGCGCCACAGGGTCCACAGCACCAGGGGCCAGAGGGGCCAGGTGAACCACAGCAGCAGGCGGCCCAGGCTTTGCCAGGACGTCGCGCTGGCCGGCAGGCCGATGCGCCATCGCCAGAGATCGAGGGCCGAGGCCAGCACGGTGATGAAGACCGTCAGCGCGAACAATCGCCACAGGCCGCGACGGTGCCGGCGCGGATCTTCCTGCGCCTGGCGGCGGTCCATCGCATGGGTGGCCAGGCCGCCCACAGCCAGCAGCAGGGCCATGGACGGGCCGCCCGAGAGTGTCAGGCCGGTCAGTCCGGCCAGGGCCGCCAGGGCCGGTGTCCAGCGCCGGTAAGGCAGGGCGGCGAAGGCATAAAAGCTCAGCGCGACAAAACAGAGCTGGGCCAGCGCCGGTGTGGTCTCGTGCGAAAGCTGGGCCAGGCCCAGGCTGGCGATGAAGGCCAGCAGGCCGCCGTCGGCCATGGCGCGGGCGTAATCGTTGGGGCGCGCTTCGCCGCCGAAGGCGAAGGCAACGGGCTGGGCCAGCGGGCTGCGCGCAAGGTAGTAGATGCCGTACCAGACCGCCAGCAGCGTGAGCGCGAGCAGGGCGATGAAGGGCAGGCGGGCCGCGAAACCTGGCTGGATCCAGCCCGGCGCGAGTTGCAGGGCCCAGGCCCCCAGCCAGTAGGGCAGCAGGCCGTCCACGTCGGGCGGCATGCCCAGCAGGGTGGGCGCCAGCCAGTCGGTGCGACCGGCGGCCAGTTCGGCCATGTAGCCGTAGGCCGTGATGTCGGCGCTGCGCCAGGGAGTGCGCCCGATGAAGCCGGGCAGCACATAGGCCAGGGCGAAGAGCCAGAGCGCGAAGTGCGGCAGGCGGCGCACGGCGCCCTGGGGGACGATGGCGGGGCTGGGCTGGTTCACGCTGGGATCATGCCGGAAAAAAACAAGGGCAGCACGGCGTACCGGGCTGCCCTGGGCTGGAAAACAGCGGCCAGATTACTTGGCGGCGGTCTTGCCGAAGCGGTTGCGGAATTTCTCCACGCGGCCGCCCATGTTGTCCACCGACTTCTGGGTGCCGGTGTAGAAGGGGTGCGACTCGCTGGAGGTGTCCAGCTTGAAGAGCGGCAGTTCGCGGCCGTCTTCCATCTTGATCATTTCCTTGGCGTTGGCGCAGGAACGGGTCACGAACTTGAAACCGTTGGACAGGTCCACGAAGCAGACTTCGCGGTAGTTCGGGTGGATGCCTTCTTTCATGATTCTTCCTCTAGGTGCGGGAGCCGGCCTGGACCATCCAGACTACTTTCCGCGAAAAACGAGAATTATACAAGCAAATCAAGGACTTGCGCAATCTGATCAGCCGCCGCGGCGCATCATGTCGAAGAACTCGTTGTTGTTCTTAGTGGCGCGCATCTGCTTGAGCACCATTTCCATGGATTCGATCTCGTCCATGTTGTAGAGGAACTGGCGCAGGATGCGGGTTTTCTGCAGGATTTCGGGCTGCAGCAGCAGCTCTTCGCGGCGGGTGCCGCTGCGGTTGAGCTGGATGGAGGGGAACACGCGCTTTTCGTAAAGGCGGCGGTCCAGGTGGATTTCGCTGTTGCCCGTGCCCTTGAATTCTTCAAAGATCACTTCGTCCATGCGGCTGCCGGTATCGACCAGGGCCGTGGCGATGATGGTCAGCGAGCCGCCTTCTTCCACGTTGCGCGCCGCGCCCAGGAAACGCTTGGGGCGTTGCAGGGCGTTGGCGTCCACACCACCGGTCAGCACCTTGCCGGAGGAGGGCACGACGTTGTTGTAGGCCCGGGCCAGGCGGGTGATGGAGTCCAACAGGATCACCACGTCCTTCTTCAGCTCGACCAGGCGCTTGGCCCGCTCGATCACCATCTCGGCCACGTGCACGTGGCGGGCGGCGGGTTCGTCGAAGGTGGAGGCAATCACCTCGCCCTTGACGGTGCGCTGCATCTCGGTCACTTCTTCCGGACGCTCGTCGATCAGCAGCACCATCAGGTAGCTGTCGGGGTAGTTGGCCGAGATGGCGTGCGCGATGTGCTGCATCATCACGGTCTTGCCGCTCTTGGGCTGCGCCACGATCAGGGCGCGCTGGCCCTTGCCGATGGGGGCGATGATGTCGATGACACGGCCGGTGATGTTTTCCTCGCCCTTGATGTCCTGTTCCAGCTTCATCTGCACCTTGGGGAACAGCGGCGTCAGGTTCTCGAACATCACCTTGTGCTTGTTGGTCTCGGGCGAGCCGCCGTTGACCTTCTCCAGCTTGTTCAGGGCAAAGTAGCGTTCGCCGTCCTTGGGGGTGCGGACTTCGCCTTCGATCATGTCGCCGGTGTGCAGGTTGAAACGGCGCACCTGGCTGGGACTGATGTAGATGTCGTCGGTGCTGGCGGTGTAGCTCGAATCCGGGCTGCGCAGGAAACCGAAACCGTCGGGCAGGATTTCCAGCACACCGTCGGCAAACACCTGTTCACCGGTCTTGGCGCGCTTCTTGATGATGGCGAACATCAGCTCCTGCTTGCGCATGCGGCCGGTGTTCTCGATCTCAAGCTCTTCGGCCTGCTTGAGGATTTCAGAGACGTGCAGTACCTTGAGTTCGTTTAAGTGCATGGATGGAGCCCCAGTGGGGAGTGGCTATCGATCGGGGGGAGGTGGGACTGAGCAGACGCCGGGGTCTTGCCAGCCGGGAACTCGAACCGGTTCAGGACGGAACCGGCGATTGCTGGTGATTATGACAGGAAAAAGGGCCGCCGCGCAGTATTGCGTCGGCGGCCCCTGTTGAGCGCGGGTTGGGCGGCTTCAGGCCAGTTGCTGGTCGATGAAGGCGGTCAGCTGGGCCTTGCTCATGGCGCCGACCTTGGTGGCGGCGAGCTGGCCACCCTTGAAGATCATCAGCGTGGGAATGCCGCGGATGCCGAACTTGGCCGGGATGTCCCGGTTCTCGTCCACGTTCATCTTGGCGACCTGCAGCTTGCCCTGGTAGGTGCCGGCCACTTCGTCCAGCACGGGGGCGATCATCTTGCAGGGGCCGCACCACTCGGCCCAGTAGTCGACCAGCACGGGTTGGCTGGATTTGAGGACGTCGCTTTCGAAGGACGCGTCGGAAACATGCTTGATCAGGTCGCTGGCCATTGAGGGCTCCTTGGTCTATGAGGCAATGCGGCTACAGTTGCGGGATTGTGACAGAAACCACGGAATTCCGTTGGCAGCAGTGGCTTTCCGGCATCAGTTCGCACATGCGTGCGCGTGGCGCGCATCCGGCGCGCACCGTGGTCCTGCTGCCCTATGCCCAGCTCATGCCGCAGGCAACGCGCCTGTGGGCCCGACTGCACCCCGACGGCTTCGCGCCGCGTTTCGAGACCACGCAGAACTGGTGCCGCAGCCTGGGCGGGCACAGCCCGGCGCCCACTGACCTCAGCTTCGATCCCGCACTCGACGTGCTCACGGCGCATGCCCTGCTGGAGCAGAGCGGTCTGCGCGAGCAGGCCGAGGTGGCCACGCCGCTCCTGCTGGACTCGGCGCGCGAACTGGCGTCGCTGGCTGCGGCCGTGCCGCCCCCGCAGCGCGCTGCCTGGGGGCAGCGTGCACGTGCGGCCGCCTTGACGGGGCTGGAGGCTGACGCGCTGGCGCTCGAAGCGCGCGTGGCCCAGGTGGCGGTGGCCTGGGCTGCCAATTCTTCCTATCCCAGTGATGTGCTTTTTTCATCGCGTGTGATCGAATCCGTGGACGCCCTCATCGTGGTGCCGGGCTTGCAGCCCGATCCCTTGCCGGCGGGCCTGTTGCCGGTCTGGGGCGAGCGCCTGCTGGTCCTGGATCTGGCGGTCAGCCAGACGACGGCACCGTTGCTGGCCTTTCATGAGGCCGAGGACGCGCCGGACGAGGCGCTGCGTGCGGCGGCCTGTGTGCTGCGTCATCTCGAAGCCGGCCGTACCCCTGTGGCCGTTGCCGTGATCGACCGTGCGCTCACACGCCGCGTGCGCGCCATGCTGGCGAGCCATGGTGTGCAGATGCGTGACGAGACGGGCTGGAAGCTCTCCACCAGCCGTGCCGGCGCGCAGCTCATGGGCGCCTTGCGCGCCGCAGCCTGGAACGCGAGCAGCGACCTGGTGCTGGACTGGCTCAAGCATGCGCCGGCCTGTGAAACGCAGGCGCTGCGTGAACTCGAAGCCGCGCTGCGCCGCCGGCCCCAGCGGGCCTGGCGCCATGTGCCGGACACGCTGGACGTACGCGCGCCCTCGGCCCTGCCCGAACTGCTGCAGCGCATCGAAGCCTGGCGCGCACCGCTGCAGGGCACGCGCACCCTGGCCCAGTGGCTGCCGGTCTTGCGTGATTTGCTGCAGGCTACGGGGCAGTGGGCGCTGCTGCAGGATGACCTGGCCGGCGCCGGGGTGCTGGTCGCCTTGCGGCTGGACGCCGTCGCGGCCTTGCCCGCGGAGGCGCCCTGGGCGCGCCGCCGCCTGGGCCTGAGCGATTTCACGCGCTGGGTGGACCAGGTGCTGGAGTCCGCGAGCTTCAAGCCCGAGTACCCGGCGCAGGAGCAGGTGGTGCTGTTGCCGCTGGCACAGATGCTGGGACGTGAATTTGCGGCCGTGGTCCTGCCCGGCTGCGATGAGCAGCGCCTGCCGACCTCGCCCGACCCGGGTGGCTTGTGGACGGCGGCGCAGCGTGCCGCGCTGGGCCTGCCTGTGCGCGAGGCGCTGGAGGCCGCCCTGCGTGCAGCCTGGCACGACGCCTTGTCGCGACCCCAAGTGGATGTGCTCTGGCGGCGCAGCGACGACGGCGGCGAGCCTCTGCTCGCAAGCCCGCTGGTCCAGCTGGCGCAGGCCGGGCAGGAAAGCACGCTGCCCGCCGCAGACCCGCTGATGACGCGCACGCTGAGCGCTGCGCCCGTGCATCAACCCGCACCGGCTGCTGCCGGGCTGGCTCTGAGCCGGATCTCGGCCAGCGCCTACCAGGACTTGCGCCACTGCCCCTACCGTTATTTCGGCCTGCGCCTGCTGGGATTGCGCGAAGCCGAGGAGATCGAGGGTGAGCTCGACAAGCGCGACTTCGGTCTCTGGCTGCACGGCGTGCTGCAGCGGTTCCATGCTGAACTGGACCGGTCGGGTGCCGACCGGGCGCAGCGCCGCCTCTGGCTCGATGCCGCGGCCACCGAGGAAGCGCAGGCCCAGCGCCTGGCCGAGGACGAGTTCCTGCCCTACCAGGCGGCCTGGCCCCGCATGCGCGAGGGCTACCTGGACTGGCTGGCCGGACACGAGCTCGATGGCTGGTCCTATGTCGATGGCGAAAGCGATGCCGAGCAGCCGCTGGGCTCGTTGACGCTTTTCGGCCGCATCGACCGCATCGACCAGGGGCAGGGCGGCGTGAGCCTGCTGATCGACTACAAGACCGAGCCCCAGCAGGTCACACGCGGGCGTATCGGCGAGCCCCTGGAGGACACACAACTGGCGTTTTATGCGGCCCTGCGGTCGGAGGACACCTTGCGTGCGGCCTATGTCAATGTGGGTGAGCGTGAGGGTTGTCGCACTTATGAGCAGGAGGATGTGGTGGCGGTGCGGGATGCCTTGATTGAGGGCTTGCTTGGTGAGCTGGGACGCATTGCTGCAGGCGCGGTTTTGCCGGCGCTTGGTGAAGGCAAGGTTTGTGAGACTTGTGCGGCGCGTGGTTTGTGTCGTAAGGATTTTTGGGGTGGTGGGTCATGAAGGTTGATTGCTTGCGCAGTTTTGTAACCCCCCCCTATCCCCCCCGCCCCTGAGCACGCGCGGTCGCGCGTGCGGGGCGTATCCCCACCCATTGGTGCGCAACGGCAGTGCCGTTGCTTGGCACCCCCGCCGGGGCGGGAAGGGGGAGCCGGATTTGGCTTCTGGTTTCTGGATACGCTTCTATGACGCCAAGGTCGCCACCGCTTCTTGCTCGCCTGCACTCCAGGCCAACGGTCGTAGTAAACATGAAGTGCTTGGCACACCAAGGGCTGGTCGCTGTGCGCCAGCGATCGAGCCCTTGACTACGACCGTCGCCTTGAAGTCTCGGCGTGAAGATGCAGGCCGCGGCGCTGGCGTTGTAGGAGCGTGGCCGGCGCGACGAAACAAAATCGGGCTCCCCTTCCCGCCCCGGCGGGGGTGCCAAGCAACGGCACTGCCGTTGCGCACCAATGGGTGGGGATACGCCCCGCACGCGCAAAGCGCGTGCTTTGGGGCGGGGGGGATAGGGGGGGGAAGAATCACCCCTGCGGGAGGCAACACAAAATGAGCCAACCCGCCTACGAACACAACGGCACCTCAGTCGTCAGAGAAGACTTCTACAAAATCGCCTGCGACCCGAACCGTCACGTCGCGGTCGAAGCCTGTGCCGGCGCCGGCAAGACCTGGATGCTGGTCTCGCGCATCCTGCGGGCCCTGCTCGAAGGTGCGGCGCCGCAGGAGATCCTGGCCATCACCTTCACCAAAAAGGCCGCGGGCGAGATGCGCCAGCGCCTGATGGAATGGCTCGAACAATTCGCTCACGGGAGTGATGAAGAGCTGCAGGAAGAACTGCGCATCCGCGGCGTCGATGCCAGGCGCATTCCTGCGCTGATCGAGCCTCTGCGCGGTTTGCACCGGCAACTGCTGGGCCAGGGCCGCACGGTGCAGATCCGCACCTTTCACAGCTGGTTCGCGGCCCTGTTGCGCAACGCGCCGCTGTCGGTGCTCGACCAGCTCGGCTTGCCGGCGGCCTACGACCTGCTGGAGCAGGATGCGCCGGCCATCGCCCAGGTCTGGCGTCCCTTCCAGGCCCGCTTGCTGCGTGAGCCCGAGGCACGGGCCGACTACGAGGCCCTGGTCGCCACCCACGGCCGCAGCCAGACCGAGAAGGCGCTGGAGGGGGCCTTGCAGCGGCGGGTGGAGTTCACGCTGGCCGATGCGGCCGGGGTGCCCGCGGCGTCGGTGCCACCGGCGGGTGAGCTGTACATTGAATTTGGCGGCCTCGACACACCGGCGCAATGGCTGCTGCAGGCGGTTGTGCGCGAACGTTGGCTGACGCGCGCCAGCCTTCTGGGACAGGAGAAGAACAAGACGCCGCAAAAGGCCGCGGCAGCGGTGGTCGATGCCTATGCCTTGCTGGATGCCGCGGCGAGTCCTGAGCAGTTGGACGAGGCCCTGCAGACCCTGCGAGCCGGCTTTTTTGTCAAGGATGAAGACCGCCTGACGCAGCATCTGCTGAAAGTGGGCGCGGCGCAGGAGGCCGAGCCCGAACTGCAGCGCCTCTGTGCGGCCCAGCAGCAGCACGAGGCCTGGCTGTACCAGCAGCGCCTCACAAGGCTGAGCCGGATCCTGATTCAGGAGTACGCCGCCCTCAAGCGCGAGCGCGGCTGGGTGGACATGAGCGATGTGGAGCGTTCGGCGCTGTACCTGCTCAAGGATGCCGAGCTCAGTGGCTGGATCCAGGAGCGGCTGGACGCGCGCACGCGCCACCTGCTGATCGACGAGTTCCAGGACACCAACCCCCTGCAATGGCAGGCCCTGCATGCCTGGCTCGGCGGCTACGCGGGCAGCGGCGGCGGCGCCGAGGCGCCCCGGCTTTTCATCGTGGGCGACCCCAAGCAGAGCATCTACCGTTTCCGCCGCGCCGAGCCCCAGGTCTTCAAGGCCGCGCAGTCCTTTGTGCGTGAACTGGGCGGTGAACTGCTGAGCTGCGACCACACCCGGCGCAATGCCCCCGCCGTGCTGGACCTGGTCAACACCACTCTGGGCCAGGCGCGCGAGGCCGGCGAGTACGAGGACTTCCGCGCGCACAGCACCGAGTCGGACCAGGCCGGTGTCGTGCTGGCCCTGCCCGTGATCCTGCGGCCCGAGAAGGATAAAAAAGAGGCGGCCACCGAGTGGCGCGACAGCCTCGTGACCCCGCGCCACACCCTGGAAGACACACTGCGTGAACTCGAATGCCGCCAGGCGGCGCGCTGGATCGCCACGCAGATCGGGGCCGGTGTGTTGCCGCAGGACATCATGGTGCTGGCCCGCAAGCGCGACCGCCTCAGCGCCATGGAGGCCGAATTGCGCACCCTGGGCATCCCGGCCCTGCAGCCCTTGAAAACCGATCTGGGTGCAGCGCCCGAGGTGCAGGGCCTGGTGGCCCTGCTGGATGTACTGGTCTCGCCTGCGCATGACCTCTCGCTGGCCCGTGCGCTCAGGTCACCGCTGTTCAGCCTGGGGGATGTGGCCCTGGTCGAAATCGCCTTGCGCCAGCGGACACAACGCCGGCCCTGGTTCGAATTGCTGCAACAAGAGGGTTGGTCGTCCGAGCTCGAAGGCGTGGGGGTGCGGCTGTTACGCTGGCAGCAGTGGGTGGCCAGCCTGCCGCCGCACGATGCCCTGCACGCCATTTTCGAGGACGGCGACGTGCTGGCCCGTTTTGTCGCGGCGGCACCGGCGACGCTGCGCGCCGGGGTGCGTGCCAGCCTGCTGGCCCTGCTGAACGCGGCACTGCAGATCGATGGCGGACGTTACGCCACGCCCTACGCCTTGGTCCGCGCCTTGCGCGCGGGCGGGGTGCCGGCGCCGCAGATGGCGGCGCCGCAGGCCGTGCAGTTGCTGACCGTGCATGGCGCCAAGGGCCTGGAGGCCGAGCTGGTGCTGTTGCTGGACACCGATGCGCCGCCGCCGCCGGCCGAGACCATGGGCGTGCTGCTCGACTGGCCGGGGGAAGCCGAAGTGCCGCAGGGTTTTGTATTTCTCGCCAGCGAAAGCAGGGTGCCGGCCAGCGTGCGGACTGCCCTGGCGCGGGAAGAAGGTGAGCGTCAGCGTGAAGAGCTCAATGCCCTGTATGTCGCGCTGACGCGCGCCCGGCGGGGTCTGGTGCTGTCGTCCGTGGCGCCGCATCGGGACAGCGGCCGCAGCTGGTGGCAGCGACTGTTGCCGGGCTGCACCGCCCTGCCTGTGGAGGCGCTGGCCGTGACGGGCGGGACGCCCCATGTCGAAGACACGGCCATCACCCTGTCCGTGCTGCCCGACGTGTATTTCGAAGCGCCCCGTGTGCCGGCCGCCGAGGTCGACGACAGTCCCGAGGCGCGCGTCGGCTCGGCCATGCACCGCCTGCTCGAATGGGCCGTGCTCGATGCCCGGGATGTGGACCCGGGCCAGGTGGAGCGGGTCATGGCAGAGTTCCTGCTCAATACTGAGGAGGCCCGCCGGGCCGCGTCCATGGCGCGGCGCATCCTGCAAGGCGAGGGCGCCTGGGCCTGGCGTTCTGCCGAGCTGTTCTGGCAGGGCAACGAGGTACCGGTGACCCTGCAGGGCAACGTGCGCCGCATCGACCGCCTGGTGCAGCGCAAGGATGGCAGCTGGTGGGTGCTGGACTACAAGTCGGCAGCGCAGCCGCAGGGCCGCGAGGACTTGCAGTCGCAACTGCGTGATTACCGCCTGGCGGTGCAGGCGGCCAGCCCGGGCGAGACGGTGCGGGCGGCGTTCCTGAGCGCCTTGGGCACCCTGGAAGAGATTGAATGACAAGAGAACGAATGACAACAGAACAGAAAAAACGCGTGGTGGTGATCGGTGGCGGCCCGGCCGGCCTGATGGCGGCCGAGGTCCTGGTCGAGGCGGGTCTGGCCGTGGACCTCTTCGATGCCATGCCCTCGGTCGGGCGCAAGTTCCTGCTGGCCGGCAAGGGCGGTTTGAACCTCACGCACTCCGAGCCGGTCGACCGTTTTGCCGAGCGTTATGGCACACGCCGCACGCAGATCGAGGGCCTGCTGGGCAGTTTCGGTGCCTTGCAGCTGCGCGAGTGGGCGCAGGGGCTGGGTATCGAAACTTTCGTCGGCAGCTCGGGCCGCGTGTTCCCCAAGGACATGAAGGCCGCGCCCCTGCTGCGCGCCTGGCTGCAGCGCCTGCGCCATCCGTCCCAAGGCGGGCCGGGGGTGGTTTTCCACATGCGGCACCGCTGGATCGGCTGGGCCGACGATGGCCGTACCTTGCGCTTCGAATCGCCCGAGGGAGACGTGGCCGTGCAGGCCGATGCCGTGGTGCTGGCCCTGGGCGGTGGCAGCTGGGCCCGGCTGGGCTCGAACGGCGCCTGGGTGCCCCTGCTGGCCGCGCGTGGTGTGGCGGTGGCGCCGCTTTTGCCGGCGAATTGCGGTTTCGACGTGAGCGTGCAGCGTGAGCTGCCGCCCCAGGGGCAGGTGCTGCCCGTGCAGGCGGTGCCCGTCCCCGCAGGCTGGAGCGAATTTTTTGCCAGCCGGTATGCGGGCCAGCCCTTCAAGACGGTGTCCATTTCCTTCAGGAACACGCAGGGTCAGACCTTCCAGCGCAAGGGCGAGTTCGTCGCCACGGCCACCGGCGTGGAAGGCAGCCTGATCTACGCCGCCTCCAGCCTGCTGCGCGAGGAGATCATCCGCAGCGGCCACGCCACGCTGACGCTGGACCTGCTGCCCGACATGACGGCCGAACGCGTGCTGGCCGAGGTGATGCACCCGCGCGGTTCGCGGTCGCTCTCCAGCCACCTCAAGAGCCGGCTGGGCATCGAGGGCATCAAGGCGGCCGTCTTGCACGAGCTGCTGGGCAAGGAGGACATGCACGACAGCCACAAGCTCGCGGCTGCCCTCAAGGCCTTGCCGCTGCAGCTGGTGGCCGCTCGCCCCATCGACGAGGCCATCAGCAGTGCCGGTGGCGTGCTGTTCGAGGTGCTGGACGAACACCTGATGTGCGAGGCCCTGCCGGGTCTGTTCTGCGCGGGCGAGATGCTGGACTGGGAGGCGCCCACCGGCGGTTACCTGCTCACGGCCTGTCTGGCCAGCGGCAGGAAGGCGGGCGAGGGCGTGCGGCGTTACCTGGCCTCCCCACGTTCAACTTAGGACGACCATGCCCGCCAACGAAATCAAGGTGACCTCGGCCGGTGTGGTGGCCGGCAAGGAACTGCTGATCCCCACGGGTGAGCAGGGGCCGACCCTGCCCCATGTCCAGGACTGGGTGACCAGCCGGCTCAAGGCGAAGTCACCCGTGAAGGATGTCAGTGCGGCCGTGCTGGTGAAAGGCATCAAGCAGTGGGCAGCCTACGAGGAGAAGGCGGGGGGCAGGAAGATCCGGACCGTCTTCAAGATCACGTAGGCCGGGAATTTCTGCGTCACCTGCAGGGAAGACTTCCAGGTGACAGAAATCGGACGACCCATCGGTCCAATGTGCGGGAAACCCTCATCAACATGGGGTTCCCTCTGAATGAGGTGACGGACCTCGACCCCGGCACTGGCTCCACAGTTAGGGCTGCTTGGTTCCCCACCTGACCCGGTTGGCCGCTTCACCATGCGGGAAGGCCCGTCGCTTTGTATTGTAAGGGCTGGGGGCCGAACTTAAAGGCCGCCAGTCCAGAAAAATCGGCACGGCCCACACGTAGAATCCAGCGCATGTCCTATCTCGTGCTCGCGCGCAAATACCGGCCGAAAAGCTTCACCGAAATGGTGGGGCAGGAGCACGTGGTGCGGGCGCTGGGCAATGCGTTGCAGACGGGACGCCTGCACCATGCCTACCTGTTCACCGGCACGCGTGGCGTGGGCAAGACCACGGTCTCGCGCATCCTGGCCAAGTCGCTCAACTGCGTGGGCCCGGACGGCTCAGGCGGCATCACCGACCAGCCCTGCGGCGTCTGCCAGGCCTGTACCGACATCGATTCAGGTCGTTTCGTGGACTACACCGAGCTCGACGCCGCCTCCAACCGCGGTGTGGACGAGGTCCAGGCCCTGCTGGAGCAGGCGGTCTACAAGCCGGTGCAGGGCCGCTTCAAGGTCTTCATGATCGACGAAGTCCACATGCTCTCGAACACGGCTTTCAACGCCATGCTCAAGACGCTGGAAGAGCCGCCCGAGTACCTCAAGTTCGTGCTGGCCACGACCGACCCGCAGAAAGTGCCGGTCACGGTGCTGTCGCGCTGCCTGCAGTTCAACCTGCGGCCCATGGCACCCGAGACCGTGCTGGAGCATCTGGTCAAGGTGCTGGCCGCCGAGAACGTGCATGCCGAGCCGGCGGCGCTTCGCCTGATCGCGCGCGCGGCGCGTGGCTCCATGCGCGATGCGCTCTCCCTGACCGACCAGGCCATTGCCTTCGGCTCGGGCCAGCTGCAGGTCGACACGGTGCGCCAGATGCTGGGCAGCGTGGACCGCTCGCACGTCTTCAAGCTCATCGATGCCCTGGCGCAGGGCGATGGCAAGTCCGTGGTGGAAACCTCGGAGACGCTGCGCGTCAACGGCCTGAGTGCCGCCTCCACGCTGGAGGAGATGAGTGTGGTGCTGCAGCGCATGGCCGTGCTGCAGGCTGTGCCCGACAGTGCCGATGAATCCGATCCCGAGGCGGCCGAGACCGCGCGCCTGGCCGCCTTGCTGCCGGCCGACGAGACACAGCTGCTCTACAGCCTGTGCCTGCACGGACGCGGCGAACTGGGCCTGGCGCCCGACGAATATGCCGCGTTGACCATGGTGCTGCTGCGCCTGCTGGCCTTCAAGCCCGGCGCGCTGCCGCCTGGCGGAACGGCTGAAAAAAAAACACTGAAAACGCCTGAGGCCGCCGCGCGGCCCCAGCCCGTGATGGCGGCAGCGCAGGCCGCCGCGCCCAGGCCGCTGTCTGCTGCGCCGACACCGCCGGTGGCAGCACGTCCCATCGCAGCACCCGCCGCCCGCCCAGCCGGCGCCACGCCGCCGGGCCAGGTGCTGTCCGTGGCGGATGACGAACATCCCGCGCAGCCTGCCAAGCCTGTGACCGCCATGCAGTCCGCCCAGGTGGTGGCCGTGCCCGTGCGGGTGGCCCCCGAATCGCGCGCCGACCTGCCCGCGCCCGGTGCGCCCCTGGTGCCGACCGAGGAGGGGGGCTACTGGCACCAGGTGGTGCGCGGCCTCGTGGCCAGCGAGGCCGTGACGGCCCTGGTGCGCGAACTGGCCTTGCAATCACAGCTGGTGGCGCGCGATGCCGACCAGTGGCTGCTGCGTGTGGAACGCGAGTCACTCAACTCGGCTTCCAGCCGTGAACGCCTGCAGGCGGCCCTGCAGGCCGCCGGGCATGCCGTGACCCTGGCCGTGGAGATCGGCCGCGTGGGCGACAGCCCGGCCCGGCGCAATGCCGCCATCGCGGAAGAGAAGCAGCTGGCAGCGGAAAAGCTCATCCAGGAAGACCCCTTTGTGCAGGCCATGATGCGCGACTTCGGCGCGAAAATCGTGCCCGGCAGCATCAAGCCCATCGAACCGAATAGTCAACCGAAATAAGGAACACCATGTTCAACAAAGGACAACTCGCCGGCCTCATGAAACAGGCCCAGGCCATGCAGGACAACCTCAAGAAGGCGCAGGACGAACTGGCCTTCATCGAAGTCACGGGTGAGTCGGGCGCCGGCCTGGTCAAGGTGGTCATGACCTGCAAGCACGACGTCAAGCGCATCACCATCGATCCCAGCCTGCTGGCCGAGGACAAGGACATGCTGGAAGACCTGGTGGCCGCGGCCTTCAACGCAGCGGTGCGCAAGGCCGAGGAAACCAGCCAGGAGAAGATGGGCAAACTCACGGCAGGGATGCCCGGATTGCCGGGCGGCATGAAATTCCCCTTCTGATTCGTGTCCGACGCCCACTCCCTCGACGCGCTGATCCAGGCCCTGCGCCGGTTGCCGGGCGTGGGCGTGAAGTCGGCCTCGCGCATGGCCTTTCACCTGCTGCAGCATGACCGCGAGGGCGCGCAGCTCCTCTCGCGGGCCTTGCAGGAGGCGGCCAGCAGCGTGCGCCACTGCACGCGTTGCCATACCTTCAGCGAGGCCGAGGTCTGCCCGACCTGCCTGGACCCGGCACGCGACGCCAGCAAGCTCTGTGTGGTGGAGACACCGGCCGACCAGATGGCGCTGGAGCGCACCGGGGCCTACAAGGGCCTGTACTACGTGCTCATGGGCAAGCTCAGTCCGCTCGACGGCATCGGTCCGCGCGACATCGGGCTGAAGCAGCTGTTCGAGCGTGCCAGCGACGGCTCGGTGCGCGAGGTCATCCTGGCCACCAACTTCACGGCCGAGGGCGAGACCACGGCGCACGTGATCGCCGAGGCGCTCAAGGTGCGCGGTGTGGCCTTCACGCGGCTGGCACGCGGTGTACCCATCGGCAGCGAACTGGAGTACGTGGACCTGGGCACCATCGCCCATGCCCTGGTGGACCGGCGATAATCCGCCGCAGATTTCGAAAGCCCTGCGACCCATCCCCTTCCGACAAAAACATCATGACTTTTGCCCGCTTCACCCTGGCCTACTGGTGTGTCCTGATCGCCGCGCTGCTGCCCATCGTCTGTGCCTGGATCGCCAAGTCCGGCATGGTGGGCAAGCCCCGGCGCGAAGGCGGTTACGACAACGACAACCCGCGGGCCTGGCTGGCGAAGCAGACCGACTGGCGGGCCCGTGCGCATGCAGCGCAGCAGAACAGCTTCGAGGCGCTGCCCCTTTTCATCGGGGCGGTCATCATCGCCCACCAGCTGGGCGCCCACCAGGCGCGGCTGGACGTGCTGGCCTTTCTCTTCGTCTTCCTGCGCCTGTTCTACATCATGGCCTACGTCGCGGGCATGGGCACGGTGCGTTCCGTGGTCTGGGCCGTGGGTCTGGCCGTCAACGTGGCCATCCTTTTCCTGGGTTATCGCTGAGTTGCAGGGCGGCGGCGCTGCCCGGTTTTTCTTTTTAGGTGTAAACCCGCTCGGGATGTTTCCCGATGCGGGTTTTTTTGCGTCTTGATAGGCTGGGAACACCAAGAAACCTGTTCGAGTTCCGGGAGTCATCAAAATGAGCACACATCACATCAACCGCCGTCAGTTCACGGCCGCCGCCGCCCTGGCGGCCTCCTCGCTGGCCGCACCGGCCCTGCGGGCCCAGGGCCCCCTGGAAAAAAACAAGGTGGCCATCGCCGTTGGTGGCAAGGCCTCCTTTTATTACCTGCCGCTGACCATCGCCGAGCAGCTGGGCTACTTCAAGGCCGAGGGCCTGGAGGTCGAGATCAGCGACTTCTCGGGGGGCGCACGCGCGCTGCAGGCCGTGGTGGGCGGCTCGGCCGACGTGGTCAGCGGTGCCTACGAGCACACCATCAACCTGCAGAACAAGGGCCAGATGTTCCAGGCCTTCGTGCTGCAGGGGCGCGCGCCCCAGATCGCGTTGGGCGTGTCGACCAAGACCCTGCCCAACTACAAGTCGGTGGCCGATCTGCGTGGCAAGAAGATCGGCGTGACGGCGCCGGGATCGTCCACCAACATGATGGCCAACCTGGTGCTTTCGCGTGCCGGCCTCAAGGCGAGCGACGTGAGTTTCATCGGCGTGGGAACTTCGGCCGGGGCACTGGCGGCACTGCGCTCGGGACAGATCGATGCCATGAGCAACATCGACCCGGTCATGACCATGCTGGAGCAGAAGGGGGATGTGCGCATCGTCGTGGACACGCGCACGCTCAAGGGCACACGGGCGGTCTTTGGCGGCCCCATGCCGGCGGGCTGCCTGTATGCGCCGATGGCTTTCCTGCAGAAGCACCCGAACACCGCCCAGGCCCTGACCAATGCCATGGTGCATGCGCTCAAGTGGCTGCAGACGGCCGGCCCCAGCGACATCATCAAGACCGTGCCCGAGGCCTATCTGCTGGGTGACCGCGGGCTCTACCTGGCCTCCTTCGAGAAGGTGCGCGAGGCCATCGCCCTCGACGGTGTTTTCCCCGAAGAAGGCGGCAGGACGGCGCTGCGTGCGCTGGCCAGCTTCGACGCCACGCTCAAGGCCGACAAGATCGACCTGTCCAGGACCTGGACCAACCAGTTCGCCGCCCAGGCCAAGGCCAGGTTCAAGGCCTGAACTGGTCGCAGCCCACGGCCGGGCGCAGGCGTGTTTCCCGGCCGGTGTTTTCTGGTATATCGTTCACGGGTTTTTCGGTGGGGCGCAGGCGTGTGATTGACGGTCGCCGTTGCCCTGTCTGTGCATCTACCGTCAGCAGGGGGATTTCCATGGTCGAACGTGTTCGGCGCCTGTTTTTGCTTGCATCAGCTGCATGTCTCGTCGCTTGCGGGTCCGGCTCCATCGGACCGGAGCGCGATATCAACGACCCGGGCAATTCACTGGTCTTCGCCTACGTCGACATGTCCGAGGCGCCCACCAAGATCGATGGCGCCAGCCTCAAGCCCCAGGGGGAACCGGGGTACTGGCACATGAACGTGGCCAAGGACGGCCAGTTGCTGAGCCAGCCCTACCTGCCGCCGGGTTCGTACCAGATGGCCTCCCTCGAAGGCTCGGGCTTTTTTGCGGGCAACAACGTCTACAGCTTCCCGACCTACGGCCGCAACCAGACCGCCGTGCGGATCCAGAAACCCGGCATCTACTTCATGGGGGCCTACCGGTATGCCAAGGTCAAGACCGGCATGTTCGAGGCGGGCAAGTTCGCCATCGAGCGGGTCAATTCGCCTTCTGAGGTCGAGTTGCTGCAGCGCCTGCAGAAAGAGGACTGGGTCAAGGGCACGCAGTGGGAGGCCCGCCTGCGCAACCGCATCGCGGAGCTGGGCAGGAAATGAGCATGAACCGCATGTCATCTGTGTACCGCCTGGCCTGGGCCGGCGTCGCCGCCCTGCTGCTGACGGCTTGCGTGCCGACCAGCCGCATCCAGCCGGTCGAGAAGCTGGCCGATCTGCCTTCCGGTGACGTCGTGCTGGTCGGCCGCATCGAACTCGATCCCCCCCTCAAAGCCGGGGAGCAGAAGCTGAGCAAACGTTATGCGGAGTACGAGCGCCTGGCCCTGGTGATCGTGGACGAGGAGCCGCGCGAGATGGACCGCCTGGGCCTGGGTGACATGAAACAGCGCATCAACGCGCCCCTGGGCCAGAATTTCTTTGTCCATCATCCGGCCCGGCCTTTCTACATCCTGAAGTCCTGGGTCGTGATGCAGGCCGAGATCAAGGTCCAGTCCCCCAATGCGCGCATGGAAGACCCTCTTGCGCCCCTGCAAGGCCTTTTTCGGGTCGACGTGCGGCCAGGCGACAAGGCGGTGTACATCGGCACCATCCGCTACCACCGCGATGAATTCTTTGGCACCACCAAAGTGGTGGTCCGCGACGATCACGCTGCCGCCAACGCCGAATTCCAGCGTCGCTTCGGCACGGGTCTGAGCCTGCGCAAGTCCCTGGCCGTTCCTGTGGCCCGACGCTGAGACGCCGGATCGCATGTCCCCAGGTTCTCCCCACGCGCTGGAGTTGCTGGACATCAGCTGCACCTTTGCGGGTGCAGCAGGCGGGCCGTCCTATACCGCCGTGGCCGACACCACCTTGCGCGTGGCCGCCGGTGAGTTTGTCTCCGTGGTCGGGCCCACCGGCTGCGGCAAGTCCACCCTGCTCAACGTCGGTGCCGGTCTGCTGGCGCCCAGTGCCGGCGAAGTGCGTGTGTTCGGTCAGCCCTTGCAAGGCCTGAACCGGCGCGCCGGCTACATGTTCCAGACCGAGGCCCTGCTGCCCTGGCGCAGCGCGCTCGACAACGTGATGCTGGGCCTGCAGTACCGTGGAGTGCCGGACGCCGAGGCCCGCGCGCAGGCGCTGGACTGGCTTGCCCGGGTGGGACTGGGCGGTTTCGGCGACCGATACCCGCACCAGCTCTCGGGCGGCATGCGCAAGCGCACCGCGCTGGCCCAGACCCTGGCGCTGGACCCCGACATCATCCTGATGGACGAGCCCTTCAGCGCCCTGGACATCCAGACGCGCCAGTTGATGGAGGACGAGGTGCTGGAGCTGTGGAGCGCGAAGAAGAAGGCGGTGCTGTTCATCACGCACGACCTGGACGAAGCCATCGCCATGAGCGACCGCGTGGTGGTGCTGTCGGCCGGGCCGGCCACGCGGCCGATCGGCGAGTTCAGCATCGACCTGGTCCGTCCGCGCAATGTGGCCGAGGTGCGGGCGACACCACGTTTCATCGAGCTGCACACGCAGATCTGGAACGTGTTGCGCGAGGAGGTTCTCAAGGGCTACCAGCAGCAATTGAAGAAAGCGGCCTGAGATGACGGTGTGGCAACGCTTCAAGCCCCACGCCGGCAACCTGCGCCTGTGGCAGTTGGGCGTGCTGCTGCTGTTCCTGGGCCTGTGGCAGCTGGCCTCAAGCGATGCGCAACTGGCCTTTTTCCTGGGGGAGCCCATCAAGGTGGCCGGGCGCATCTGGTCCTGGTTCCTGCCCTGGGCTGTGCCCCCAAATGTGCTCTTCCCCGATGGCTTGAATGGCAACGCCGACATCTACCGACACCTGGGCACCACGCTGCTGGAGACCTTTCTGGCCTTCGGCATCGGCACCGTGCTGGGCCTGGCCTGCGGCCTGTGGCTGGCGCTGTCGCCCCTGGCCAGCGCCATCCTCGATCCCTACATCAAGGCGGCCAATGCCATGCCGCGCGTGATCCTGGCGCCCATCTTCGCCATGTGGTTCGGCCTGGGGATCTGGAGCAAGGTGGCGCTGGCCGTGACCCTGGTGTTTTTCATCGTCTTCTTCAACGTCTACCAGGGCGTGCGCGAGGTCAGCCCGGTGGTGCTGGCCAATGCGCGCATGCTGGGTGCCAACCAGCGCCAGTTGCTGCGCACCGTCTACCTGCCCAGTGCCACGGCCTGGGTCTTCTCCAGCCTGCACACCTCGGTGGGCCTGGCTTTCGTGGGGGCGGTGGTGGGCGAGTACCTGGGTTCGGCGCGGGGGGTGGGTTACCTGATCCTGCAGGCCGAGGGAACCTTTGATGTCAACACGGTGTTCGCCGGCATCGTGGTGCTGACCGCATTTGCGCTCCTGCTCGACGGCCTGGTGGGGCGCATCGAGCGCCACCTCATGAAGTGGCAGCCGCGCGCAGGCGAGACGCAGAAACTCTGAGCGGCCTGGGCTGCGGCTGGTGGCCTACATGAACACCACGACCTTGTCGCCGGGCTTGAAGCTGGCTTTCTCGCTGACCTTGTTCCAGCGGGCCACGGCACTGACGGGCAGGCGGTAGCGCTGGGCAATGTTGGCCACCGT
The DNA here is from genome assembly GCF_013334205.1 of Rhodoferax sp. BAB1. Lineage (NCBI taxonomy): Bacteria > Pseudomonadati > Pseudomonadota > Betaproteobacteria > Burkholderiales > Comamonadaceae > Rhodoferax > Rhodoferax sp. BAB1. Next base: position 1,251,243 of record NZ_CP054424.1, read on the forward strand.
GTCACCGCGCCGGCCGACCTTGAGCACGGTACGGCGTGTTCCGCTGGCCGTGCGCGCAGTCTGCTCTCGCGCGAGATGCAGTTGACCGTTGTCGGCGATGCGCTCGGTCACGTCGCGCACCTGGCTGGCTGGGCGTGGCACCAGCAGGGTGGAGCCGGCGCGGATCAGCATGCGCGGCGGGATGCGGTTGACGTAGCGCAAGTCGGCTTCGCTCATCTTCACGCGTCGGGCCGCTTCGTCCGGTTTCATGGTGGTGGGCGCGATCCAGACCGTCCAGCTGGAGAGGCGTGTACCGGCGTAGGCGTCCAGGTTGCGCTGGAAGATGGCGGCGTTGTCCCAGGGCAGCAGGATCTGCGGCGTTCCCGCGGCCAGGATCACCGGCCGGTGCATCGAGGGGTTGAGCGCCTTGAAGTCTTCCAGTGGCACCTCGGCCAGCTTGGCGGCCAGCGCGACGTCGATGTCACGCGTGATGGTGACGCTGTCGAAGTAAGGGTGGTTTTCGATCACCGGGAGCTTGACGCCGAAGGCGTCCGGCCGGGCCACGATGTTCTTCATGGCCTGCAGCTTGGGGATGTAGTAGCGCGTCTCCATGGGCATCTTCAGGTCCAGGTAGCTGGTACCTTTGCCGCTGCGCTGGTTCTTGGCGATGGCGCGTCCCACGCTGCCTTCCCCCCAGTTGTAGGAGGCCAGCGCCAGATGCCAGTCGCCGAACATGCCGTACAGGCGCTCCAGGTAGTCCAGCGCGGCCTGGGTGGAGGCGAGCACATCGCGCCGGTCGTCGCGAAACGCATTCTGCTTGAGCTGGTAGAGCTTGCCGGTGCTGGGGATGAATTGCCACATGCCGGCGGCGCGGGCGTGCGAGTAGGCCTGCGGGTTGTAGGCGCTCTCGATGAAGGGCAGCAGGGCCAGCTCGGTGGGCAGGCCACGCAGTTCCAGTTCCTCGACGATGTGGAACAGGTACTTGCGCGAGCGCTCGGCCATGTTCTCCAGCTCCGCGGGGCGGGCGGCGTACCACTGCTCGCGGCCCGGCACGAGCTCGCTTTCCAGGTCGCTCATGGCAAAACCGCGGCGGATGCGCTCCCACAGGTCGGTGGGCGCCGTCATCGCCGCCACCGGACGGGGTGCGGGCTCCTGCGAGTCGATGGGCGTCAGGGCACCCGCCGGGTATTCGGGCTGATGGCTGGGCGACGGCGGCGGGCTGTACGCAGGACTGACGGCGGCGGTGGGGGGCGTTTCCTGGGCCGGGTTGGCCGAGGTGTCGCCGGGGCCGATGCTGGCGCAACCACCCAGCGCAAGGAACAGACCGGCCAGGGCGGCGTAACTGAAAAGCTTCATTTGAACTGGTTTTTCCATTCGCGCAGGGCGGCGAAGATGCTGATCTCGTCGCTGGCTGCCGCTCTGGCCAGAACGGCACGGGTGACAGCAGGCTGGCGCGAGCGCAGGAAGGGGTTGATGTCGCGTTCGACGGCGATGGTCGAGGGCAGGGTGGGCTGCTGGCGTGCCCGCAGCGCTTCGCACTGCCGGCTGTAGTCCTGCAGTGCGGCGTTGTCGGGTTCGACGGCGCGCGCAAAACGCAGGTTGCCCAGCGTGTATTCATGGGCGCAGCACACGCGTGTGCTGCCGGGCAGGGCGGCCAGGCGGTCCAGCGAGGCCAGCATCTGCGCCGGCGTGCCTTCGAACAGGCGGCCACAGCCACCGGAGAACAGCGTATCGCCGCAGAACAGCAGGGGCTGGCCATCGCAATCTGATGTGTACCAGGCGATGTGGCCGGCGGTGTGGCCGGGCACATCGAGCACGGTGAAGTGCAGGCCCAGCAGGTCCAGCGTGTCACCGTCCTGGAAGCGCTGCAAGGGCTCGGGCATCTGCTCGCCCGCCGGGCCGTAGACGACGGCACCGGTGGCCGCGCGCAGCTCGTCCACGCCGCCGACGTGGTCGGCATGGTGGTGGGTGACTAGAATCGCCTTGAGTTGCAGGCCCAGGGTCTGCAGCGCCTGCAACACCGGTTGCTCATCACCGGGGTCGACGACCAGAGCCTGGCGCCCGTCATGCAGCATCCAGATGTAGTTGTCGTCGAAGGCGGGCAATGGAAGCAGTGTCATGAATGAGGGAATTATAGGTTTGCAGGACTGGTTTGAGACCCCGGCCGGGTCTTATCTGTTGGCATGGGAGCAACAGCAGTTCGATCGCCTGGTGGTCGACATCTTCGGTTACCACGCCCTGCAGCTGGGCCTGCCCGCGCTGGATGCGCTGGCAGCCAACCGCATGTCGCACCGCTGGCTGGCCACCAGCCATGCCGTGCCCCCCGGGGCCGCGAATGCGCGCTCAGCCTTGCTGAGCGACTATGCGGCCTTGCCCTTTCCCGAGGCCAGCCTGGACCTGGTGGCCTTGCCGCACACACTGGACAGCCACCCCGACCCGCATGCCACCTTGCGCGAGGTGGCGCGGGTGCTGGTGCCGGGCGGGCGCGTCGTGCTCAGCGGTTTTAATCCCCTCAGTCTGTGGGGGCTGCGACAGCGGCGCGAGCGCCTGTGCCGGCGTTTCAATCTGGGCACCTGCCTGCTGCCTGAGCCGCTGGAGTTCATCGGCTACTGGCGCCAGCGCGACTGGTTGCGCCTGCTGGATTTCGAGGTCGAGGTCAGTCATCACGGTGCCTACCGGCCGCTGCTGGGCAGCGACAAGTGGCTCAAGCGCTGGAGCTGGATGGACCGAGCCGGTGCGCGCTGGTGGCCTTACTTCGGTGCGGCCTACTTCCTGGTGGCGGTCAAGCGCGTGCACGGTGTGCGCCTGCTGGAGCCAGCCTGGAAGAAGGTCGGCAGCAAGGCCACGGGCACGGTGCCGCTGGTGCGCCGCAGCAGCGACAATCACGTCCACACGAGCAATGGAAACCACGAGTGAACACAGTCGAGATTTATACCGATGGCGCCTGCAAGGGCAACCCCGGCCCGGGCGGATGGGGCGTGCTGCTGAAATCCGGCGGCGTGGAGAAGGAGCTGTTCGGCGGTGAGCGCGAAACCACCAACAACCGCATGGAGATGCTGGCCGTGATCATGGCGCTGGAGTCGCTCAAGCGGCCCTGCCACGTGATCCTGCACGCCGACAGCCAGTACGTGCTCAAGGGCATCACCGAGTGGCTGGCCGGCTGGAAGGCCCGAGGCTGGAAAACGGCGGCCAAGCAGCCGGTGAAGAACGTGGACCTGTGGCAGCGGCTCGATGCACTGGTGGCGGGGGCGGGCCACCGCATCGAGTGGCGCTGGGTCAAGGGCCATGACGGCGATCCGGGCAACGAGCGGGCCGATGCGCTGGCCAACCGCGGCGTGGCCCGGGTTTTGTAAAGTTCCTGCAAAGCGTCCCTGCCGGGGAGAAGACCTGCGGGTATTGCGCATGCAGAAGCAGCGCGGGACTGTTACATTCAGCAGCAGTCCTGCTCTGTCGAGCGGGTGACCGAACGATAGTCGATTCATCCATGGCCTCCAAATATCTCTACCCTGTGGTTGCCGTCGTCGGCATCGCTGCGGCGTCCACGGCCGCCTGGTGGTACCAGAGCAAACCATCGGCGCCGGCGGCAGCCAGCCGCGCCAGTGCCGGCCCGGCCGCAGGGGGCGCGCCCGCTGCCGGGGGCCCCGCGCGGCCGGTCACGGTGGAGGTGGCCAAGGTCCAGGTGGTGAAGCTGGTCAATGATGTGCAGGCCGTGGGCAGCCTGCGTTCGCGCCAGGGCGTGATGCTGCGCCCCGAGGTCAGCGGGCGCATCACCCAGCTCAATTTCCGTGACGGCGAGCGCGTGCGCAAGGGCCAGTTGCTGGTGCAGTTCGACGACCAGCTGCAACTGGCGCAGATCAAGCAGAGCCAGGCCGAGCTGTCCATTGCCCAGGCCAACCACAAGCGCAACCAGGAGCTGCTGGCGCAGAACTTCGTCAGCCAGCGCTCCCTGGACGAGAGCGCGGCCAACCTGGAGGTGGCGCAGGCCAAGCTGGCGCTGGCGCAGGCCACGGCGGCACGCCTGAAGATCCTGGCGCCTTTTGACGGCATCGCCGGCATCCGCAACGTCAACGTGGGCGACTACCTGAAAGACGGTACCGACATCGTCAACCTGGAAGACATCGACACCGTCTACGTCGACTACCGCCTGCCCGAGCGTTACCAGACGCAGGTCCGCTCCGGGCAGCGGGCCACGGTCGAGCTGGACGCCTTGCCGGGGCGCAGGTTCGAGGCGCGGGTGCAGGCCGTCGATCCGCTGATCGATGCCAATGGGCGTTCCGTCGGCGTGCGCGCCAGCATCACCAACCAGCAACTCCAGCTGCGTCCGGGCATGTTTGCGCGGGTGAGCACCGTGTTCGGCGTGCGCGAAAAGGCCCTGGTGATCCCGGAGGAGGCCATCGTGCCGCAGGCGGGACGGCAGTTCGTCATGAAGCTGGTGCCGGGTCCCGACAACGACACCCTGGTGTCGCAGCGTGTGCCGGTCAAGGTCGGTATCCGCCGTCCGGGCCAGGTCGAGATCCTCGAAGGGCTCAAGGAGGGGGACACCGTGGTCACGGCCGGCCAGCAGCGCCTGCAGCGCGACGGCAGTCCGGTCCGGGTGATGGAACTGAACCGCCCGGTGAACTGAACAGGCCTCTGGAGTCACCATGCAACTGCCCGAAATTGCGATCCGCCGCCCGGTGTTCGCCACCGTGCTCTCGCTGCTGGTGCTGCTGATCGGCGCGGTGAGCTTCACCAAGCTGCCGGTGCGCGAGTACCCGAAGATCGACGAACCGGTGGTGACCGTCACGGTGCGTTATGCCGGTGCCTCGGCCGAGGTGGTGGAGTCCCAGGTGGCCAAGCCGCTGGAAGACTCGATTGCTGGCATCGACGCGGTGGACGTCCTCACCTCGATCTCGCGTGCCGAGCAGGCGCAGATCACCGTGCGTTTCCGTCTGGAAAAAGACGCCGATGCCGCCGCCGCCGAGGTGCGCGACCGCACCGCGCGCGTGCGCAACAAGCTGCCGCAGGCCATCGACGAGCCGGTCATCGCCAAGGTGGAGGCCGATGCCTTCCCCGTCATCTGGCTGGCCTTCTCCAGCGACACGCACACGCCGCTGCAGCTCAACGAACTGATCAACCGTGTGGTCAAGCCGCGTCTGCAGACGGTCAGCGGCGCCGCCGACGTGCGCATCTTCGGCGAGCGCAAGTACGCCATGCGGGTCTGGCTGGACCCGGACCGCCTGGCCGCCTACAAGCTGACCACGCAGGACGCCGAGGACGCGATTCGCCGCAGCAATCTGGAAGTGCCGGCCGGTCGCATCGAAAGCCGCCAGCGCGAGTTCTCCGTGACCTCCAACACCGATCTGATGAAACCGGCCCAGTTCGGCGAGATCGTGATCCGCACCGTCAACGGCTTCCCGGTCAAGCTGCGTGACGTGGCGCGCATCGAGGAGGGTGCCGCCGAGGAGCGCACCTCGGTGCGCATCAACGGTCGCCCGGCCATCTCCGCCGGTGTGATCCGCCAGGCCACGGCCAACCCGCTGGAGCTCAGCCAGGGCGTGCGCGAGATGCTGCCCAGGCTGGAGGCCGACCTGCCCAAGGGCATCACCATCACCATTGCCAACGACAACTCGGTCTTCATCGACCGCTCGATCAAGAACGTGTTCACCACCATCCTGGAAGCGGTGCTGCTGGTGGCCCTGGTGATCTTTGTCTTCCTGCGCACCCTGCGCGCCTCCATCATTCCCATCGTCACCATCCCGGTCAGCCTGATCGGCACCTTCGCCCTGATGGCGCTGGCCGGTTTCACCGTCAACACCCTGACCCTGCTGGCCCTGGTGCTGGCCATTGGCCTGGTGGTGGACGACGCCATCGTGGTGCTGGAGAACATCTACCGCCACATCGAGGAAGGCATGGAGCCCTTCAGTGCCGCCATCAAGGGGGCCAAAGAGGTGGGCTTCGCCGTGGTGGCCATGACCTTGACGCTGGCCGCCGTCTACGCGCCGCTGGCCTTCACGCCGGGGCGCACCGGCCGTCTGTTCGTCGAATTCGCCCTCGCGCTGGCGGGTGCGGTGATCGTCTCGGGCTTCATCGCCCTGACGCTCTCGCCCATGATGTGCTCGCGGCTGCTCAAGCACAATCCCAACCCCTCCTTCTTCGACCGCTGGATGGAGCTGCGTCTGACGGCGCTGAGCAATGGCTACGAGCGGCTGCTGCGGCGCGTGTTGGGCATGCGCTGGCTGGTGCTGGCGGTGATGGCCGGTGTGGTGCTGGCCATCGCTGCCGTGCTGCCGGGCATGAAACGCGAGCTGGCGCCGCTGGAAGACCGCGGTGTGATCCTCAACGTGATCAATGCGCCCGACGGCGCCACCATGGCCTACACCGACAAGTACGCCAGTGCCATCGAGAAGATCGGCAGCCAGTACCCGGAGTTCGACCGGGTTTTTGTCGTGCTCGGCAATCCGACCGTCAGCCAGGCCAACGTGACCCTGCGCGCCGTCGACTGGGACGAACGCAAGCGCACCACGCTGGAGATGGCGCGCGAGATGCAGCCCCGCATTGCCGCGCTGCCGGGGGTGGCGGCCTTTCCCATCACCCCGCCTTCGCTGGGCCAGGGTTTCCGCGAGCGGCCGGTGAACTTCGTCATCCTGACCTCCGAGAGTTATGAGAACCTGAACCAGGTGGTGCGCCAGTTCCTCGACGAGATCGCCAGGAATCCGGGCATCCAGGGGGCCGACGTGGATCTGCGGCTGAACAAGCCCGAACTGAAGATCGACGTGAACCGCGAAAAGGCCTCGGACCTGGGGGTCGGCGTGGATGCCGTGGCGCGCGCCGTCGAGACCATGCTGGGCGGTCGCCTGGTGACACGTTACAAGAAGGGCGGTGACCAGTACGACGTGATCGTGCAGACCCAGTCCCTGGGGCGCGACACACCCGATGACATCGAGCGCATCTTCGTGCGCGGCCGCAACGACACCATGATCCCGCTGGCCTCGCTGGTCACGGTGCGTGAATCGGTGTCGCCGCGCGAGCTCAACCACTTCAGCCAGCGCCGTGCAGTCACCATCACCGCCAATCTGGCGCCTGACTACTCCCTGGGGCAGGCGCTCGATTTCCTGGACCAGGTCAGTGCCCGGGTGCTCAAGCCCGGTTACACCACCGATCTGAACGGCACCTCGCGCGAGTTCAGGAACTCGCAGGGCTCGCTCACCATCGTCTTCGTGCTGGCCCTGCTGTTCATCTTCCTGGTGCTGGCCGCGCAGTTCGAGAGCTTCGTCGATCCGCTGGTCATCATGCTCTCGGTCCCGCTGTCCATGATAGGCGCGCTGCTGGCGCTGAAATTGAGCAACGGCTCGCTCAACGTCTATTCGCAGATCGGCCTGATCACGCTGGTGGGACTGATCACCAAGCACGGCATCCTGATCGTCGAGTTCGCCAACCAGATGCGCGAGCAGGGCCTGGACATGGTCGAGGCCGTGGTCAAGGCCTCCAGCCAGCGCCTGCGTCCCATCCTGATGACCACCGGCGCCATGGTGCTCGGTGCCCTGCCACTGGCCTTGTCCACCGGGGCAGGGGCCGAGAGCCGCATCCAGATCGGCTGGGTCATCGTGGGCGGCATGACGCTGGGCACGCTGCTGACCATCTTCGTCGTGCCCACCATGTACACCCTGCTGGCGCGCAAGCACGCGCCCGGGGCCGACAAGCGCACGGTCAGCGAGGCCGCAGCGCACGAAGCCGAGCTGGTCGCCAAGTAGTCAGCGAGTCAGCGCCCCGGGCCATGCCGCACAATCAGCGGCATGAGCCTGCCCTCCACCGATGACCCCGGCCTGAGTTCCGCCGAAGCCGCGCGTCGCCTGGCCGAAGACGGCCCCAATGCCCTGCCGGGCGACGGCGGCCGCAGCTGGTTGCACATCGTGCGCGAGACCGTGCGCGACCCCATGTTCTCCCTGCTGCTGGCCGCCGCCGGCCTCTACCTGCTGCTGGGCGAGTTGCAGGAGAGCCTGAGCCTGGCGCTCATGGTGTGCGTGGTGATCGGCCTGACGCTCTACCAGGAAGGCAAGACGGAGCGCGCCATCCAGGCGCTGCGCGACCTGTCCAGCCCGCGCGCACGTGTCATCCGCGACGGCCAGGCGCAGACCCTGGCCGGCCGTGAACTGGTACGCGGTGACCTTTTGCTGCTGGCCGAAGGCGACCGCGTGGCAGCCGATGCCCAGTTGCTCTCGACCGGCGAGTTGCAGGTGGACGAATCCCTGCTCACGGGCGAGTCGGTGCCGGTCAGCAAGAACGCGCAGGCGCCGGCGCTGCATGCCGGCACGCTGGTGGTGCAGGGGCAGGGTCTGGCGCGTGTGAGCGCCACCGGGCCGCGCAGCCAGATGGGCCAGATCGGTCACGCGCTGCAGACCGTGCAGGCCGAGGAATCGCCGCTGCGGCGCCAGACCCGCAGCCTGGTGCACCGGCTGGCCTGGCTGGGCCTGGGCTTGTGCCTGCTGCTGGTGCTCATCCAGGGGCTGTCCAGCGGTGACTGGCTGCAGGCCCTGCTGGCCGGCATTGCCCTGGCCATTGCGATGATGCCCGAGGAGTTCACGGTGGTGCTGACCGTGTTGCCGGCGCTGGGGGCCTGGCGACTCTCGCACCAGCAGGTGCTGACGCGCCGTATCGCGGCCATCGAGACCCTGGGCGCGACCTCGGTGCTGTGCGTGGACAAGACCGGTACGCTGACCCAGAACCGCATGCGCGTGGCCAGTCTGCATGCGGGCGGCGCCGAACTGGTGCTGGACGGAGTGCCGCGCAGCGATTTGCCCGAGGACTTCCATGAACTCGTGGAATACGCCATCCTGGCCAGCCGCATCGACCCCTACGATCCGATGGAGCAGGCCTTCCATGCCCTGGGCCGGCAGTTTCTGGCGCAGACCGAGCATCTGCACGCCCGCTGGTCACTGGTGCATGAATACGCGCTGACACCGGAGTTGCGGGCCATGGCCCATGTCTGGAAAGGCGAAGCGCAGGATTTCCACGTGGTGGCGGCCAAGGGCTCACCCGAGGCCATCGTCGATCTCTGCCATCTCGATACGCCACGTCGGGCTGAGGTGGCCGCTGCCGCCGATGCCATGGCCGCACGCGGCCTGCGCGTGCTGGGCGTGGCGCAGGCCCGGCATCCCGGCCCGCCCTGGCCGGCTGGCGAGCATGACTTCAACTTCCAGTTCATCGGCCTGCTGGGCCTGGCGGACCCGCTGCGTGAGGAAATCCCGCAGGCCGTGCGCGAATGCCGCGAGGCCGGCATCCGCGTGGTGATGATCACCGGCGACTACCCGGTCACGGCGCGCGCCATTGCACGCCAGGCCGGACTGGATGCGCAGGAGGTGCTCAGCGGCGACGAACTCGAGCGCTTGCCGGATGCCGAACTGCAGCAGCGCCTGCGCACGGCCAGCATCTGCGCGCGCATCACACCGGCCCAGAAGCTGCGCATCGTGCAGGCCCTGCAGGCCACGGGTGCGGTGGTGGCCATGACGGGCGACGGCGTCAACGATGCGCCGGCCCTCAAGGCGGCGCACGTGGGCGTGGCCATGGGGGCACGCGGTACGGATGTGGCGCGCGAGGCGGCGGCCATCGTGCTGGTGGACGACAACTTTGCCTCCATCGTGCGTGCCGTGCGCCAGGGCCGGCGCATCTTCGGCAACCTGCGCAAGTCCATGAGCTACATCATGGCGGTGCACGTGCCCATCGCCGGCATGGCGCTGCTGCCGCTCTTGCTGGGCTGGCCCATCGTGCTGTTTCCCATGCACATCGCGCTGCTGGAGCTGGCCATCGACCCGGCCTGCGCCATGGTGTTCGAGAACGAGCCGGCCGACGAGGACGTGATGCAGCATCCGCCACGCGACCCGGCCGCCCCGCTGTTCGCCGGCGGCACGCTGGTGCAGGCGGTGCTGCAGGGCCTGGGTGTGCTGGCTGCGGTGCTGGGTGCCTACCTCTGGGGGACGCGGGAACTGGACGAAGCGCAGGCGCGTTCGCTGGCTTTCAGCACCCTGGTGCTGGGCAACCTGGCGCTGATCGTCTCCAACCGCGCCGGCCCGCGCGGCTTGCTGGCCTCGTTGTGGGTGCCCAACGGCATGCTGTGGGGCGTCATGGTCTTCACGCTGGGGCTGCTGGCCCTCGCGCTCTACCTGCCGCCACTGACCGGCGTGTTGCACATGGCGCCGCTGTCAGCGGGGCTGCTGGCCCTGGCGGCCGCTGCGGCCGCAGCCTGTGTGGTATGGTTTCAGGGACTGAACCACCTCATGAAGAACCTGCGCGTGCGAGGCCCATGAAACGCTACCGGCCCAGGCTGGCCCGGCGCCCGCGCCTGCATGCCTTCATCGTGGCCGGTGTGGGCGCAGGCCTGGGCCTGTTGGTCTTTGTCCTGTTCCTGGCGCGGGGCCAGCTGCAGCAGATCGACGAGACCCAGTGGTCCCTGAGCCGCAAGATCCAGGGCATCACCAACGACACCCGCAACGTCCTGCGCCGGCTCAACGAGCACCACTCCCCCGACTGCAGCGACGCCAATCTGCGGCTGCTGCGCCAGGAGATCTTCCACTCGACCCACCTCGGCGACCTGGGTGTCTTCGACGAGCAGCAGCGGCTGGTCTGCACCACGGTCATGGGGGTGCTGCCACGGCCGGTGCGCCTGCCGCCGCCGGACGCCATCGTGCGCACCCCCCAGGGCGAGGAGCACGCCCTGTATTTCAACCTGCCCCTGCTGGTGGCCGATATGCGCGTGCGGGCCATGGTGGCCCGTTCCGGGCGCTACAACGTGGTGGTGATCCCGCTGGTCCTGGAGGAGCTCTACGCTGTCGAGGAGGGCACCTTGCGGGTTCAGCGTCTCGATGGCAGCTTGCAACTGGCCCATGCGGACCCGGCAACGCCTCCGGCGCTGCTGGAGCGTTTGGCCCAGGCGCAATGGTTCGAGCAGTCCTGGCACGGCTACAGCTGGCGCGACCGGGCGTTTGTATCGTCGCGCCGGATCGAGGGGACGCCGTACGTGAGCCAGTTCGTGGTGCCCCTGACGCGTTTCGTGCAGGACCATGCGCAGTACCTGGCCCTGGGCCTCGTGCTGTCCATGCTGGCGGGCGCGCTGCTGTACGCGGCGCTGCTGCCCGTGCTGAGGCGCTGGGGAGAACTGGATCACCGGATTGCCGGCCTGCTGAATGCACGCAACATCCTCTGCCTGTACCAGCCCATCGTCGAGATGCGCAGCGGCAAGCCCGTCGGTTGCGAGGTGTTGATGCGCCTGCGTGACGGCGACGACGTCCTGACCCCCGATCGTGTGCTGCCTGTTGTGGCGCGCTGCGGCCTGTGGTGGGCGCTCGACGAGGTCGTGGTGCGCCAGGGCTTGGGCGAGTTGTGCGCCCGCCTGCCGGCTTCCAGCGACCTGAAAATCTCTTTCAATTTTTTCCCTGGAAACATCCAGTGCCAGCGCCTCACAGCCCTGATCGGCTCGGCACGGGCGCAGTACCCGCACCACGCGCTGCGCCTCGACATCGAGGTGACCGAGCAGTCCGAGCAGGGGGCCCTGGCGGCCGAGATGGCCGGCCTCAGGCGGGCCGGCTACCAGGTGTCGATCGACGACTTCGGCACCGGCTATTCGAACCTGTCCAGCGTGAAGGCGCTGGCGCCCGACACCCTGAAGATCGACAAGTCCTTTGTCTTCGAGATGGAGGATGCCAGCGTGCGCTCCTCTCTGATCCCCGAGATCGTGGGCATTGCCCGCGCCGTCGGGGCCCGGGTGGTGGCCGAGGGGATCGAGAACGAGGCTCAGCGAGAGCGCCTGATCGCCTTCGGGGTGGATTACGGGCAGGGTTATCTGTTCGCCCGGCCGATGGCGATCGACGCGTTCATGGCCTGGCTGGAGCAGGCCGGCGCGCTGCCGCGGCCCTAGATCACGCCGTCGAACATCATCACGTCGACCTCATCGCCCGGGGCGACGTTGCCCTGGCCGTGGTGCAGCACGATGAGCCCGTTGCCCTGCACCATGGAGCTGAGCACGCCCGAGCCCTGGTTGCCGGTGGTGCGCACCTGCAGGCTGCCGTCGGGGGCGGAACTGACGAAACCACGCTGGTACTCGGTACGCCCCGGTTTCTTGCGCATGGCTTCCAGGCAGCGTGCGCGCAGCAGGGGGGCGGTGCTGCGGTGCAGCCCATCATCTTCAACAGGGCGGGGCGCACGAAGGCCAGGAAGGTCACCATCACGGCCACCGGGTTGCCGGGCAATCCAAAAAGCACGCAAGAGCGGCTCTCGGCGCTGATGCGGCCTACCGCCATGGGGCGGCCCGGGCGCATGGCGATACGCCAGAAGGCCACGTCGCCCAGCTTTTTCATCATGGCCTTGGTGTAGTCGGCCTCACCTACGCTGACACCGCCGCTGGTGATGATGGCGTCGGCCTCGGCCGCCGCACGGCGGAAGGTGGCTTCGAGCTTTTCCGGGTTGTCACCCACGACGCCATAGTCCAGCACCTCGATGCCCAGCCGCTTGAGCAGTCCGAAGACGGTGTAGCGGTTGCTGTCGTAGACCGCGCCTTCGCGTGGCGCTTCGCCCAGGCTCAGGATCTCGTCGCCGGTGGAGAAGTAGGCGACCTGCAGGCGGCGCCAGACGCGCACGGTCGGGATGCCCAGGCTGGCCGCGAGTCCGAGTGCCGCCGGCGAGAGTCGCGTGCCCTGGCGCAGCGCGGGCTGGCCCTGCATCACGTCCTCACCCTTGAATCGGCGGTTGTCGCCGGGCTGCAGCAGACCGGGCGGGATGGTGATGGTCTCGCCCTCGGCCTTCGCAAACTCCTGCGGCACCACGGTGTCCAGGCCTGCCGGCATGATGGCGCCGGTCATGATGCGCAGGCACTGGCCCGGGCCGACTACACCGGTCCAGGCCTTGCCGGCCAGGGCGGTGCCGACCGGGGTCAGCGTGAGCGGAGCATCGGCGCGCAGCTGGGAGCCGTCAAAGGCGTAGCCGTCCATGGCCGAGTTGTCGTGCGGCGGCACGCTGACGGGGGAGACCACGTCCTGCGCCAGCACGCGGTCCAGCGCGTCGAAGAGGGGCAGTTCTTCGGCCTGCGTGACCGGCTCGACCAGGCGGGCCAGGAAGTCGTTGACGGAGGCGGCGCTCAGGGCCTGCGGGTCGTAGCCCTGCAGTTCGGCGGCGATCTGCTCGATGCTTTTCATGCGGGGGGCCGGGTCAGGAGTTTTCGAGTTGCTTGAGCTCGGCCAGGGTGTTGGCGTTGGCAAAGGCCAGCGGGTCGTCGCCCGGGGCATTGAAGGGGACAACCACGGTCTTGTGCAAGTCGGTCCAGGCGTCGATCTTGCGGCCACCGCCCTGGGTGAACTGGACCAGGCTTTCGAGCAACTCGATGCGCAGCAGGCAGAACACCGGCTGGGTTCGTACTTTCACCTGGCCCTGCTCATCCTTCTCGGGGGCGGCGGCCATGGCGATCTCGGCTTGCTCGCGGTCCATGGCCTCTGCCAGGCGGGCCACCAGGTCCAGCGGGAAGCGCGGCGAGTCGCAGGGCACGGTGACCAGGTAGGGCGTCTCGCAGCGCTCCAGTCCGGTCAGGAAACCGGCCAGCGGGCCGGGATAGTCGGCCAGCACGTCGGGCCAGACCTCGGCGCCGAAGGATTCGTAGGCCGCCAGGTTGCGGTTGGCGTTGATCATGACCTGGCCCACCTGCATCTGCAGGCGCATCAGCGTGTGCAGGGCCATGGGCATGCCATTGAAGTTCTGCAGGCCCTTGTCGACGCCCCCCATGCGGCTGCCACGTCCGCCGGCGAGGATCAGGCCGGTGATTTCAGAAGAGTCGATCATTAAACAGTCTCTTTAAGGAGGGGAATGTTTTGCCGCCGGGCCGCCCCAAGGCAAAATGCGGCCCCCTCGGGGGGCAGGGAGCTACACGCAGTGAGCGACCGTGGGGGCCACATCCCTATCCGCCGATGTAGCTCATCTCGACGCGGCGCTGGCCGCCGTGGCCGCTGTCGGGCGGCTGGGCACCGCGCTGTTCGGAGTAGCGGTCGTCGCGCGCGCCCCAGATGTGGGCGATGGCCGATTCGATGTCGGCGTCGCTGGCGCCGCCGCGGATCAGGCTGCGCAGGTCGTGGCCCTGGGTCGCGAAGAGGCAGAGGTAGAGCCGGCCTTCGGTGGACAGGCGGGCGCGGTTGCAGTCGCCGCAGAAGGCGTGCGTGACGCTGCTGATGACACCGATCTCGCCGGCGGCCGGGTCATGCTTGCCATTCGCATCGGCATAACCCCAGCGTTCGGCGGTTTCGCCCGGCGCGCTGTGCCCGAGCTGCACCAGGGGCAGTTCGGCGTGGATCAGCTTGACGACCTCGGCCGAGGGCAGCACCTCGTCCATGCACCAGCCGTTGGTGGCGCCCACGTCCATGTACTCGATGAAGCGCAGCACCATGCCGGAGCCGCGGAAATGGCGCGCCATGCGCAGGATCTCGTGCTCGTTGGTGCCGCGCTTGACCACCATATTGATCTTGATCGGTCCCAGGCCCGCTTCTTTGGCGGCCTGGATGCCCTCCAGCACATCGGCCACGGGGAAGTCGACATCGTTCATGCGGCGGAACACGGCATCGTCCAGCCCGTCCAGGCTGACGGTCACACGCTGCAAGCCGGCGGCCTTGAGTGCCCGCGCCTTGCGCGCCAGCAGGGAGCCGTTGGTGGTCAGCGTCAGGTCCAGTGGCTCACCATCGACGGTGCGCAGGGCGGCCAGCTGCTCGATCAGCACCTCGATGTTCTTGCGCAGCAGGGGCTCGCCGCCCGTCAGGCGGATCTTGCGCACGCCGTGGGCGGCAAAGAGGCGTGCCACCCGGGTGATTTCCTCGAAACTCAGCAGGGCACTGTGCGGCAGGTAGGCATAGTCCTTGTCGAAGATTTCCTTGGGCATGCAGTAGCTGCAGCGGAAATTGCAGCGGTCGGTCACGCTGATGCGCAGGTCACGCAGGGGCCGGCCCAGGCGGTCAGCCAGCAGGCCGGTGGCCGCAACACGGGTGGCCGGGTCGAAGGCGGCCGCGGGAGCACTCAGCGTCGGGATGCGCTGGTCGACCAGGGGGATGACACGTTCGGACATACCCTTATTGTGACCCAGCCGGCATACCCCCGATGGCAAGGCAGAATCGGGGCAGGGACAAGAAAAAAAACTGATCCCCGAAAACCTCGCCATGAAGCACACCTACAAGTTCACCTGGCTCGCTGTCCTTAGCGGACTGGCCGGCACCGCCGCGGCCCAGCAGATGCCAGCCGTGTCGGAAAAGGATTACCTGGACGAGGTGCCCATCGTCCTCTCGGTCTCGCGCCTGCCCCAGCGGCTGGACGAAACGCCCGGTGCGGTCACCCTCATCGATCGCGACATGATCCGCATGAGCGGCGCGCGTGACGTGGCCGACCTCTTGCGCCTGGTGCCGGGTTTCCGGGTCAGCAACTCCTTTGAGAGCAATACGCCCCAGGGCAGTTATCACACTACCTTGAGCGATTTCTCGAACCATATCCAGGTCATGGTCGACGGGCGCTCGGTGTATTCCACCTACCTGCGGGGCAGCACCGGTCCGGGGCTGCAGACCGTGGCGCTGGAGGACATCGAGCGCATCGAGGTCTATCGGGGTTCGAATTCTGCCGCCTACGGTGCGCGAGCCTTCCTGGGCAGCATCAACATCGTGACTCGCGACCTGATGGACACCCAGGGGGCTCTGGTCCAGCTGGCCCGCGGCGGCAACGGCATCGAGGACCAGATGCTGCGCCTGGGCTGGGGCGATGACGAGGCGCGTTTCCGGCTCAGCGCCGATGGCCGCAATGACGATGGCCTGAGCGGCACCAGCGGATCGAATCGTGTGCAGCGTGTCAACCTGCGCGCCGATCTGCGTGCCGGGCCGCGTGATGTGCTGGAGTTCCGTACCGGACAGAGCCTGATCGATGCCGGGGTGGGTTTCGCTGGCGATACCAACAACAATGCACGGACCCGGCGTCTCGATACCAGTTTTGTGCAACTGGACTGGCGGCGCAATCTGGACCCGGACCAGGACCTGGCGCTGCAGCTGTCCCATACCGTCGAGAACATCCGGGACAATTTTGTCTATACGCCGGCGCCCAGCCTGACGATCGATTTCGGCGGCCGCGCCAGCAACTCCAACCTGATGGCCCAGCACACGGTGCGGATCGATTCCGCGCTGCGTCTGGTCTGGGGCGGTGAACTGAGGCGTGAAACCATCGAATCGCGACCCCAGTACAACACCGACGCCGCCTTTGTCACGGACTTCTCCCGCCTGTTCACGAATGCCGAATGGCGCTTGCACCCCGACCTGCTGCTCAACGCGGGAGCTCTCTTCGAGCACAGCAGCATCGCCGGCGAGCACGTTTCCCCGCGGGTCATGCTCAACTGGCGAGCGGCCGATGGGCACACCCTGCGTGCTGGCGTGTCCAGGGCCTTCCGGCCACCGAGTACCTACGAAAAATATGCCAATGTGCGTTATTACCTGGGGGGCGTGCTGGCCGATTCCACGGATGTGGCGCGCGGCAATGTCGTGGCGGAGAAGGTCGAGGTGCGTGAGCTGGGCTATCTGGCGGAACTCCCCGGTTCCCGGCTGAGCCTGGATCTGCGCGTGTTTGATGAGCGGGTCCGTGATCTCATCGGCCAGATCACCTACAACGACCCCACAAGCGGTGGCACTGGCGATGTCAATGACTACACCAACAATGAGGATTTCGATATCCGGGGTTATGAGGCCCAGTTGCGCTGGAAGCCATGGTCGGGTGGCCAGCTGATCTACGGCTTCTCCGAGTTGCAAAGCACGCAGTCTTACGGCAGCGCCAACCTGGTGGGGCGCTACGGGACCCAGAGCCTGATGTTCATGCAGCAGCTGCCGGCGGGCTGGGACATGAGCCTGAGTCACTACGAGGCGGATGCCAGCCGGTTTCCCGGCTTTGATGCGGCAGCACCTGCCTACAGCCGGACCGATCTGCGGATCGCCAAGGCGCTGCGCCTGGCAGGGCGGCGCGCCGAGATTTCCGTGGTCGGCCAGAACATGGGCGCGTCCTATCAGGACTTCATGCCGAAATTCCTGGTCCGGACGCAGGCCTATGTGATGCTGAAGGTGGAGAACTGAGGGTCATGACGGTTTCCCGCCTGTTCCTGCTATTGCTTCTGTTGTCCGGCTGGATGGGTCTGACACGGGCTGCTGAGCCAGCCGTGATGGTGGTCAGCAGCGAGCGCAGCCCGGCCTACCTGGAAGCTGCTGCTGCCGTGGCGGCTGAGGTGCTTCGCCAGGCAGAGCCCCGGCGGGAGCTGGTGCAGCTCACGCTGGAGGATCTTGCGGCCTACCGCGGGCCGGCGCCGCGCCTCTACATCACCCTCGGGGCCGAGGCCTGCAGGGCACTGGGGCGGCCGGCAGCGGCAGCACCTGTCTTGTGCACCCTGTTGCCGCGTGCCAGTTTCGAACGCGTCCTGCGCGAGACCGGCCGGCGTGCCGGGGCTTCCTTCTCGGCTTTGTACCTGAACCAGCCGCTGGGCCGCCAGCTCGACCTGATGCGTCTGGCCCTGCCGCAGGCGCGACGCGTGGGGGTCTTGTGGGGACCGGACTCCTTGGCCAATGAGGCGCAGCTGGAGTCGGCGGCCCAGGCGCGCGGACTCAGGGTGGTGGGCGTGCCGGTCAAGCCGGACGAACCGGTGTTCAACGGACTCAAGAAGATCCTGGACGAATCGGACCTGCTGCTGGCGCTGGCTGATCCGCAGATCTACAACAGCAACAGCATCCAGAACATCCTGCTCGCCTCCTTCCGCGCCCAGGTACCGATGCTCGCCTTTTCGCCGGCCTATGTGCGCGCTGGCGCCCTGATGGCGGTCTATTCGACACCGGCCCAGATCGGACAGCAGGCCGGTCTGATGGCCCGCGGCGTGCTGCAGGGGCAGCCGCTGGGGGTGCCGCAGTACCCGCTGCAGTTCGAGGTCAGCGTCAACGAGCACGTGGCTCGCTCCCTGGGGCTCAGGCTGGACGCCGGCAGCCTGGCCGAGCGTCTGCGTCGACAGGAGCGGGGCTCATGAAGTTTTTCGATATCCGGGATCGCATGCTGCTGGCGGCCTTGCTGCCGGTGACGCTGGTGGCCGTCCTGCTCTCCAGTGTTTTCCTGGCCGGGCGCTATGCCGACCTCGACGAAGCCCATCAGCAGCGGGCCCGCTCCCTGGCGCGCCAGCTGGCCAGCGCCAGCGAATACGGCCTGTTCTCCGCCAACACGGGCAGTCTGCAGGCAATTGCGATTGGCGCCCTGCGCGAGCCCGACGTGCGCTCGGTCCTGATCCTGGATGCGCAGGGCGAGACGCTGGCCATGGCCGGCTCGACCGGCCAGGCCGCGCTGCCTGCCCTCGGCGCCCAGGAACAGCGCTGGGTGGATGCGACGAGCGGACACGAGCTGCTGGTGCAGCCGGTCAGTCCCTCGCAGATACGGCTCGATGACCTGTTCGAGGGCAGCACGGTCGAGGATCGGGGTGAGACCCTCCCCCTGGGGCATGTGGTGCTGGAGATTTCGCGCGCCGCCGTGGTCTCGCGCAGCCACGACATGCTGGCCATCGGCCTGGCCGTGACCCTGGGCGGGCTCCTTTTCGGCGGGGTGCTGGCGGTACGCATCGGGCGGGGGGTGATCCAGCCCATCCTGCGTGTGTCCGACATGATCGCGCGCATCGGGCGCGGTGAATTGTCGGTGCGGGGGGATGTGAGGGCTGATGATCCTCTGCGCGACCTGCAGCAGGGCTTGAACCAGATGGCCGAGCACTTGCAGCAGGGACGCGAAGAGCTGGAGCGGCGTGTGACCCTGGCCACGTCGGAGCTGCGTGCCAAGAAGGAGGAGGCCGAGACCGCCACCCGGGCCAAGTCGCGCTTCCTGGCGGCAGCCAGCCACGACCTGCGCCAGCCCATCCATGCCCTGGGCATGTTCGTGGCCCGCCTGGCCCAGTTGCCGCATGACCGGGAGACGCGTCACCTCATCAGCAATCTGGAGGCTTCGGTGCGCGCCATGCAGGACCTGCTGGACGCCCTGCTCGACATTTCCCGTCTCGATGCCGATGCCGTTCGGGTGCAGTTGCAGCCGGTGCCGCTGGCGCCGCTGTTCGAGCAGTTGCGTGGCGCACTGCAACCGGTGGCCGCCGACAAGGGACTGCGCCTGCGTGTGCGCAGCAGCAGACTCTGGGTGCAGAGCGACCCGACGCTGCTGCATCGCATCCTGCTCAACCTGGTCAGCAATGCCCTGCGCTACACGGGGAACGGTGGCGTGCTGGTGGGCTGCCGGTGCAGCCGTGGCGGTGAGTCTCTGTGGATCGAGGTCTGGGACACGGGCGTGGGCATTGCACCCGAGCATCAGCAGGACATCTTCCGGGAGTTCTACCAGATCGGCAATCCCGAGCGGGACCGCAGCAAGGGCCTGGGGCTGGGGCTCAACATCGTGGACCGCACGGCACGCCTGCTGGGTCATACCCTGCAGCTGTGCTCCGTCCCTGGCCACGGCACGCGCTTTCGCATCGAATTGCCGCTGGCGCAGCCCGGCGACCTGCAGGCCCTGCTGGCCGCCGCCGATCCCCCGCCCGTGGACGATGTGCGCGGCCTGCGCATCCTGGTGATCGAGGACGACCGCCAGTCGGCCCAGGCCCTGCGCGGCCTGCTCGACTCCTGGGGTTGCGTGGTGGCCGTCGTCGAAGGCCTGCAGGGGGCCCTGACCACGGTGGGCGGCGGTTTTGTGCCGGACCTCGTCCTCAGTGATTTCCGCCTGCGGGCCGGTGAGAGCGGCATCCAGACCCTGCAGCAGTTGCGCACGGCCCTGGGCCGGCCCTTGCCTGCCTGTCTGATGAGTGGAGACACCGATCCGGAACTGATCCAGTCCTGCCGCGACGCCGGCTTGCCGCTGTTGCACAAGCCGGTGCGGCCCGCCAAGCTGCGCACCCTGATCCGGCGGCTGGCGCGACCCCTGTTGCCCCAGGACGGGTGAGGCCAGCCCTGCGGACGCGGGACACGCTCAGGCGCTGTCGTCGGGGCTGAGTTGTGGCCGGCCCGAGCCGGCATAACCGTGGCGGTTGGCGGCCAGCACCGCCTGCGTGCGCGTGGTGACGCCAAAACTCCGCAGGATGCTGCTCACGTGGTTTTTCACCGTCTCTTCGGAGAGGTAGAGCATGCGCCCGACCTCCTTGTTGGTATACCCGTCGAGCAGCAGTTGCAGCACCTCTTCCTGACGCGGGGTCAGCAGCGGTGCCGGCACTTCAAGGGCGATCTCGTCGTTCAAGATCTGGGGCAGGGCCGGCATGTGCACCCCGCCGGCCAGCACCAGGCGGGTGACCGAGAGCAGTTCATCGCTCATGCCGGACTTGGTCAGGAAAGCGGCTGCGCCTTTTTGCATGACCAGCTGCATCACACGCGGGTTGACGGAGCCCGACAGCACGATGATGGGCAGGGCCGGGTGCTGGCGCGCAAAGACATCCAGCGCTTCCAGGCCGTTCATGTCGGGCAGGTGGTAGTCCAGCAGGACCAGATCGAGTTCGGGCGCCTGCCGGGCCAGTTCGAAGGCGCGTGCGCAGGAGCCGGCCTCCAGGACCTCCACGTCATCCTCCAGTCCGCGCAGGACCTGGCGCAGGCCTTCCCGGATCAGGGCATGATCATCAACAACCAGTATCTTCAAGGGTTCTTCCGAGGAGGGGCGCTAGGGTCCATAGGGGGCATGGTAGCGCAGGCCTGGACCCGCAAGGCCCGGGCAGGCAGAAACCGGGAGGGACTCAGCGCAGGGGGGTCGGGACCGTGGGAATGTGGTCCTGGTCGTCGCGACGCAGATCGTTTTGCGAGGGAGGAAGGTCGAATTTTCCCAGTTCTGCGGAGACCCGCCAGTAGGCCGGTCCCGGCATGCGGGTATGGGGAAAGCCACAGGTCGGCGCGAACACCCAGGCCATCACGTGAGAACTGTGGTTGTTGGCCGGATCGAAGTGCTGCAGGCCTTGCAGGACCTGCTGCTTGAGCAGGGGCGCATAACGCAACAGCCCCTCGTGCCATGTGTAGACGATCAGATTGATCTGGAAGGTCTGGACCTGGCCGCTATGCGGTCGCGAAATGACTTCGCAACCCACCCAGTCGATCGGGATGCCATTGAGACGCAGGGTGTCGCGCAAGACCATGCGCACCAGATCCCGGTAATTGATCGGGTTCTGGGAGAGGCTGGAGACCCCCAGCGTCGACGGACTGTCGGCCGACGGGCTTGTGGATGCGGGGCTGCGCGATGAGCGGAATAGATCGAACATGGGGACACTCCGAAAGACAGATACGGGACCAATCTCGCCCGTTATGCCCGGGCTCTCCACCACCGATGAAATCATTATAGGTACTCCGGGCAGGTGGGGGGAAGGAAACGCAGGGTAGGCGATCTGGTTCTGTGCATGTATAGCGCTTGTGCTATCGCCTCGGCTGCGACATTGGTGTTTCTTATGGTGTGATGGTCATGCTCGCAGCCAGCGGTGGCGGTGCTCTCGACCCATGTCGATTCCCGGCACCAGCAGGCGGTCTTGCTGCCAAAAAAAAGCCCGCCGGATGGCGGGCTTGCAGGAAGTGTGAGGTTCTTCAGCCGTGGAATTTCATCATCAGCGGCACGATCAGCAGGGCCACGATGTTGATGATCTTGATCAGCGGGTTGATGGCCGGGCCGGCGGTGTCCTTGTAGGGATCGCCCACGGTGTCACCGGTGACGGCCGCCTTGTGCGCTTCACTGCCCTTGCCGCCGTGGTGGCCGTCTTCGATGTACTTCTTGGCATTGTCCCAGGCACCGCCGCCCGTGCACATGGAGATGGCCACAAAAAGACCGGTCACGATGGTGCCCATCAGCAGGCCGCCCAGCGCGGCCGGGCCGAGCAGCAGGCCCACCAGGACCGGCACGACCACCGGCAGCAGCGAGGGGATCATCATTTCCTTGATGGCGGCCGTGGTCAGCATGTCGACCGCGGTGTCGTACTCGGGCTTGCCCGAGCCGTCCATGATGCCCTTGATGTCGCGGAACTGGCGACGCACTTCGACCACCACCGCACCGGCGGCGCGGCCCACGGCTTCCATGGCCATGGCGCCGAAGAGGTAGGGAATCAGGCCGCCGATGATGAGGCCGATGATGACCATCGGGTTGCTCAGGTCGAAGCTGATGACCTTGCCGAAGGACTCCAGCTTGTGGGTGTAGTCGGCGAACAGCACCAGCGAGGCCAGGCCGGCCGAGCCGATGGCGTAACCCTTGGTCACGGCCTTGGTGGTGTTGCCCACGGCGTCCAGCGGGTCGGTGATGTCACGCACGCTGGAAGGCAGCTCGGCCATCTCGGCGATGCCGCCGGCGTTGTCGGTGATGGGGCCGTAGGCGTCCAGGGCCACCACGATGCCGGCCATGCTCAGCATGGAGGTGGCGGCAATGGCGATGCCGTAGAGACCGGCCAACTGGAAGGAGACCCAGATGGCGATGCACACGAAGATCACGGGCCAGGCTGTGGAGCGCATCGACACGCCCAGGCCGGCGATGATGTTGGTGCCGTGACCGGTGGTCGAGGCCTGTGCGATGTGCTGCACCGGGGCGTACTGCGTGCCGGTGTAGTACTCGGTGATCCAGACCAGGGCGGCGGTCAGCACCAGGCCGACGGCGCAGGCGCCGAACAGGCGCAACTGGCTGCCGGAGGCGGTGATGGTGTTGTCCGGCATCAGCCACATCGTCACGAAGAAGAAGGCGATCAGCGACAGCACACCCGCCACGGCCAGGCCCTTGTAGAGGGCGGGCATCACGTTTTTCATGCCCGGCGCAGCCTTGACAAAGAAGCAGCCGATGATGGAGGCGATGATGGACACCGCGCCCAGGGCCAGCGGGTAGATCACCGCACTGGTGCCGGCGCCGGTGACCAGCAGGGCACCCAGCACCATGGTGGCGATCAGTGTGACGGCATAGGTCTCGAACAGGTCGGCGGCCATGCCGGCGCAGTCGCCCACGTTGTCGCCCACGTTGTCGGCGATCACGGCCGGGTTGCGCGGATCATCCTCGGGGATGCCGGCCTCGACCTTGCCCACCAGGTCGGCGCCGACGTCGGCACCCTTGGTGAAAATGCCGCCGCCCAGACGGGCGAAGATGGAGATCAGCGAGGAGCCGAAGGCAAAACCGATCAGCGGGTTGAGCAGTTTGGCCAGGTTGCTGCCGGCGTTCAGGTTGCCGTTGCCGACCAGGAACCAGTAGAAGGCGGTCACGCCCAGCAGGCCCAGGCCCACGACCAGCATGCCGGTGATGGCGCCGCCGCGGAAGGCCACGTCCAGCGCCGGGCCAATGCCGCGGGTGGCGGCCTGCGCGGTGCGCACGTTGGCACGCACCGACACGTTCATGCCGATGAAGCCGCAGGCACCGGAGAGTACGGCGCCGATGATGAAGCCAATGGCGGTCTGGCCGTCGAGGAAGAGGCCGATCAGGATGGCCAGCACCACGCCGACGATACCGATGGTCTTGTACTGGCGCGCCAGATAGGCGGCCGCGCCGGTCTGGATGGCAGCCGCGATCTCCTGCATGCGGGCGTTGCCGGCGTCTTGCGAGAGGATCCAGCTGCGGGCCCAGATGCCGTAGGCCACGGCGATCAGTCCGCATACGAGCGCCAGTATCAGCGCTGAATTGCCTGTCATATCAAACTCCTGTGTGTTGTATCGCGTAGGGGTGGCAACGCAGGGGGCGGAGCCACCGATGCGTTGCTTCCTCGCCGCGACAGCCCACAGGTCTGACAGGACGATTGGCCAACGGGCGGACTGTAACGTGAAAACAGCCTGTTTCAGGTAGGCGTCAGGGCGGAGCAAGTAAAATCAGGGTTAA
This sequence comes from Rhodoferax sp. BAB1, assembly GCF_013334205.1. Classification (NCBI taxonomy): domain Bacteria; kingdom Pseudomonadati; phylum Pseudomonadota; class Betaproteobacteria; order Burkholderiales; family Comamonadaceae; genus Rhodoferax; species Rhodoferax sp. BAB1. Next base: position 1,275,045 of record NZ_CP054424.1, read on the forward strand.
TACCGATCACTTTCTGTCTCAACTTAGCAAGAAGCAACCATGTCCCTCGACAACGTCACCCCCGGCAAGAACGTCCCTGAAGCCTTCAACGTGATCATCGAGATCCCGATGAACGCCGATCCCATCAAGTACGAGGTGGACAAGGAAACCGGCGCCATCTTCGTGGACCGTTTCATGAGCACGGCCATGCACTACCCGACCAATTACGGCTACGTGCCCAAGACCATCTCGGGCGACGGCGATCCGGTCGACGTGCTGGTCATCACCCCGGTGCCGCTGATCCCCGGTGTGGTCGTGCCCTGCCGCGCCATCGGCATCCTGAAGATGCAGGACGAGGCCGGCGAGGACGGCAAGGTGCTGGCGGTGCCGATCGACAAGATCCTGTCGATCTACACCCAGTGGCAGAAGCCCGAAGACCTGAACCCGATGCGCCTGAATACCATCCAGCACTTCTTCGAGCACTACAAGGATCTGGAGCCGGGCAAGTGGGTCAAGGTGCTGGGCTGGGAAGGCCCGGAGTCGGCCAGGAAGGAAATCATGGACGGCATTGCCAGCTACAACAGCAAGCTCTCCAAAGGCTGACAGTCTTCACGGACAACAACGCCGGCAGGCCCATGGGCCTGCCGGCGTTTTTTCATGCGTGCGCGAGAGAATCGCAGGGTTTTTCCGGTTCAATTTGAGCTACACCTCGTGAACCCCCGCGTGTATCATGACCTGAAGGTTTATCCGGCGTACCACGCCAGGAAGGAGCAAAGATCATGCAGACCAGCAGCGACACCCCCACAGCGGCTTCCGGCCAGTACCTGACCTTGCGCCTGGGCCAGGAAGAGTACGCCATCGATATCCTGCGCGTGCAGGAGATCCGCTCCTACGAGGAGCCGACCCGCATGGTCAATGCGCCGGCCTTCATCAAGGGGGTGGTCAACCTGCGTGGCGTCATCGTGCCCATCGTCGACCTGCGCATGAAACTCGACCTGGACAAGGTCGAGTACAACGAATTCACCGTGGTCATCATCCTCAACGTGCGAGGCACCGTGATCGGTGCGGTCGTGGATTCGGTGTCCGATGTGGTGACGCTGGGCGCTGATGCGATCAAGCCGGCGCCGCAGTTCGAGACCACGCTCGACACCCGGTTCATCACCGGGCTGGCCAATGTGGGCGAACGCATGCTGATCGTCATGAACATGGAAGCCCTGATGAGCAATTCCGAAATGGGCATGCTGGCCACGGCGATCAGCTGAGTGGCAGGACACAGCCCGCACTGACGGGCATGGCGCTTGAAGGCCCGATGAAGAGGCAGGGGGCGTGACGATAACAGGAGACTCGCATGGATTTCTGGCTTCGACTCCGTATTGGTACCCGGCTGGCCCTGGCCTTTGCCGCAGTGCTGGTCATCACGACGACCGTCTCGGCACTGGGGGTCTGGCGCCTCGGTACCTTGAAAGACACCAGCCACCAGATTGCCACGATCGAGCTGCAGCGCAGCCTGCTGGCCCAGCGCTGGGCCTCGCAGATTGCGATCAACTGGGTGCGAGCCTCGGCGGCGCTCAAGACGAGTGATACGGCCTACATCGATGCCCTGCAGAAGGACATGGCCGCCACGTCCAAGGCCATCAGCGACGACCAGAAGCAGCTCGAAAGTCTGATGGAAGACGACGCGGGCAAGGCGCTGCTGGCGGTCGTTGCCAAAGATCGCAAGACCTATGTCGATGCGCGTGCAGCACTGATCAAGCGGCAAAAGGACGGTGAGAACATACTCGGTGCCGTCGATAGCGAATTGCGTCCGCTGGCGGAGACTTACCTCAAGGCGGTGGATCAGGTCGCCGTCCATGCTCGGCAGATCCTGAGCGAGACGCAGGCACATGCGCAGGCCACCGCAGCCAGAAGCCAGCTGGCCCAGACGGGCGGCACTGTGCTGGCGGTGCTGCTGGGCATGGTCCTGGCCTATCTGGTCACGCGTTCCATCGTCCAGCCGGTCCGCCAGGCGGCGACATCGACACGCCATATCGCCGAAGGTGATCTCACGACGCATATCCCGGCGCGTGGCTCCGATGAGGTGGCGCAGTTGTTGCAATCGCTGGCCGCCATGCAGCACAACCTGGCGCAGATCGTGAGCCGGGTGCGCTCGGGCTCAGAGTCGGTGTCCACGGCCAGCGCCGAGATTGCCCAGGGCAACCAGGACCTGAGCGCTCGCACCGAAAGCCAGGCCAGCGCGCTGGAGGAAACGGCCGCTTCGATGGAAGAGTTGTCTTCCACGGTAAAGCAGAACGCCGACAACGCCCGCCAGGCCAACCAGCTGGCGCAGAGCGCGTCCACCGTGGCTGTGCAGGGCGGCCAGGTGGTGGCCCAGGTGGTGGACACCATGAAGGGCATCAACGACAGCTCGCGCAAGATTGCCGACATCATCAGCGTGATCGACGGCATCGCCTTCCAGACCAACATCCTGGCCTTGAATGCGGCCGTGGAAGCCGCACGTGCCGGCGAACAGGGCCGCGGTTTCGCCGTGGTGGCAGCCGAAGTGCGCTCTCTGGCGAGCCGCTCAGCCGAAGCCGCCAAGGAAATCAAGACCCTCATCACCGACAGTGTGGAGCGCGTGGGACAGGGCACAGCCCTGGTGGACCAGGCGGGCGCCACCATGAACGAGGTGGTGGCCAGCATCCGACGGGTGACCGACATCATGGGCGAGATCAGCGCGGCCAGCTCGGAGCAGAGTTCTGGGGTGTCGCAGATCGGCGAGGCCGTCACGCAGATGGACCAGGCCACGCAGCAGAACGCTGCCCTGGTGGAAGAAATGGCGGCGGCGGCCAGCAGTTTGAAGAGTCAGGCACAGGACCTGGTCAGCACGGTCGCCGTGTTCAAGGTGGATGCCCAGCCGCAGGAATTCAGGACGGCGGCCCCGGTAACCGCTGCGATGCGGGCAACGAGCCCTGCCACCCCGCGACCGGTGAAACCGGCGGGACAGCCTGCCCGTGCGTTGGCACCTGCGGCCACCCGGGCCCGAGCCGCCGCCCCACAAGCACCAGCGCGAGGCGAGCCCCCCAGACTGGAAACCAAGGCCGGGGGCGGTGACGGCGACTGGGAAAGCTTTTGAGTCCGCCGCTACTAACTTCCCTGTCGTAGCGGGGCGTGCCGCTCCAGTTCATCCACATACTCGCTGATGCCCTGCGCTTCGCGTTCGAGGAAGCGTTCGATGGCCAGGGCGAATTCCGGATGCGAGAGCCAGTGGGCGCTGCTGGTGCGCACGGGGAGCAGGGCCCGGGCCAGCTTGTGTTCCCCTTGCGCGCCACCCTCGAAACGCTGGTAACCGTGGGCCATGCACCATTGCAGAGGGCTGTAATAGCAGGCTTCGAAATGCAGGCAGTCGATCCGCTCCAGCGCACCCCAGTAACGTCCCCAGGCCACTTTTTCCGGACCTTCGTCGCTGATGGCGATGAGGCTGCTGGCGATGGGTGTCCCCTGGCGTTCGGCGATGAAAAGCAGCCAGTGCTGCGGCTGCGTGTCGGCGATCCCGGCAAAAAAGGCGCGGCTCAGGTAAGGCGGGTTGCCATGTTCGAGGTAGGTGCGTTCGTAGCAGCGGTAGAAGAAGTCCCAATCCCGGGGGCGGATGTCAGCCCCGCGCAACTCACGCAGCGTGACGCCGGCCGCCAGGACCTTGCGTCGTTCCTGCCGGATCTTCTTGCGTTTCTCCTGGCTCAGCGCGGAGAGGAAATCATCGAAGTCACGGTAGGGTTCAGGTTTCCGATTCTCCCAGTGAAATTGCACGGTGTGGCGCTGCATCAGGCCGGCCTGCTGGCAGGCCTGGAGATCCTGCGGATGTCCGAAGAGCAGGTGCAGTGAGGACAGTTCCTTGTCACGGCACAGGTCCAGTACCGCTTCCACCAGTGCCGAACGGGAGGCCGCGTCGCGTGCCAGCAGGCGGCTGCCTGGTACCGGGGTGAAGGGGACAGCCACCACGGCCTTGGGGTAGTAGGCGATGCCGTGGCGCAGGTGGGCATCGGCCCAGGCCCAGTCGAACACGTATTCGCCCCGCGAGTGGGATTTGAGGTAAAGCGGGCAGGCCGCCTGCAGGATTCCTGCGGCGTCCCATAGTGTGACGAAGCGCGGTGTCCAGCCCGTGGCCGGGCAGGCACTGCCGCTGCGGTGCAGCGCGGCCAGGTACTCGTGCCGCATGAAAGGGATGGGCTGGGCCTGTTGTGCCAGCAATCCGTTCCAGGCGTCAGCGTCGACCTGCAGCGGTGAGTCGAGCACCCGGATGACATAATTGCTTTTGCTCACGCTGCTTCCCGACTTCCCTTGCTTTCCATGACCTTGCGTATCTGCGTTGCCCAGCTCAATTTTGTCGTCGGCGACCTGGCGGGCAATGCACAAAAAATCATTGCGGCGGCCCGTACAGCCCATGCAGCCGGTGCGCGCCTGCTATTGACGCCCGAACTCTCCATCTGCGGGTATGCGGCGGAAGACCTGTTTTTCCGCCTCTCCTTCATCGCTGCCTGTGATGATGCCGTGAAAACAGTGGCCCGCGAGCTGGCCGGGTTAAAGGACATGACGGTGGTGGTGGGGCACCCGGCTGCTGTCGAGGCGGGCGGACTGCGCACGCGCTCGGTCACCGTGCCGAACCGGGTCAACGCCGCCAGCGTGCTGCGCGAGGGGCAGTTGATCGCCACCTACGCCAAGCGCGAGTTGCCCAATTACCAGGTGTTTGACGAACGGCGTTATTTCGTTCCAGGCCGTGACGTTTGCATCTTCGAGGCGGGTGAGGCCGGTGCGCGCGTCAAGGTCGGCCTGCTGATCTGCGAGGACGCCTGGTACGAGACACCGGCCCGCGAGACCCGCACAGCCGGTGCCGAGCTGCTGGCCGTGATCAATGCTTCTCCTTTCCACGTAGGTAAAGGTGGCGAGCGCGAGGCCATGATGCGCCTGCGTGCCCGGGATTGTGGCCTGCCGCTGGTCTATGCCCATCTGGTCGGTGGGCAGGACGAGGTGGTCTTCGAAGGGCACTCCTTCGCCCTGCAGGCCGATGGTGTGCTGGCGGCACGGGCGCCGAGTTTTACCGAGGATGCATTCCTTGTGGACCTGCGCCCTAGCGCAGCAGGCCTGCAATTGCAGGGAACGATCGAGCCAGATCGTAGTGCGGATGCCGACCTCTGGGATGCCCTGGTGCTGGGCGTGCGCGACTACGTGGACAAGAACGGCTTTCCTGGCGCCATCATCGGCCTGTCCGGTGGCATCGACTCCGCCCTGGTGCTGGCCATCGCGGTCGATGCCCTCGGGGCCGATCGGGTGCGCACGGTCATGATGCCTTCACCCTACACGGCCGACATCAGCTGGATCGACGCGCGTGACATGGCGCAGCGGCTGGGGGTGCAGTACGACGAGATCTCCATCGTGCCCGAGTTCGAGGCTTTCAAGGCTTCCCTGGCGCGGGAGTTCCAGGGGCTGCCCGAGGACACCACCGAGGAGAACATCCAGGCCCGCATCCGGGGGACCTTGCTGATGGCCCTGTCCAACAAGAGCGGGCGTATCGTCCTGACCACGGGCAACAAGTCCGAGATGGCCACGGGCTACTGCACGTTGTATGGTGACATGGCCGGTGGTTTTGCCGTCATCAAGGATCTGGCCAAGACGGCGGTGTTCCGGCTGGCGCGCTGGCGCAACGCCCACGATCCGCATGGGAGTGGTGCCAACCCGATCCCCGAGCGCATCATCACGCGCCCCCCCAGCGCCGAATTGCGACCCGACCAGAAAGACCAGGACAGCCTGCCCGAATACGAGGTGCTGGACGCCATCGTCGAGCGCTACATGGAAAACGACCTGGGCCTCGAGGAGATCGTCGCCCAGGGTTATGCGCGGGCCGATGTGGAGAGGGTCACGCGCCTGATCAAGCTCAATGAGTACAAGCGCCGCCAGGCGCCGGTGGGCATCCGCGTGACCCACCGCAGTTTCGGCAAGGATTGGCGTTATCCTATTACCAACAAGTTCAGGGCCTGATTTGCGTCGCAAACGGGCTGCTCTTTACCCTAGCCATCGACAGGAAGAATATTCATGAAGCAGATTACCGCCATCATCAAGCCCTTCAAGCTCGAGGAAGTGCGCGAGGCCCTGGCCGAGTGCGGCGTGACGGGTCTTACCGTCACAGAGGTCAAGGGCTTCGGCCGCCAGAAGGGCCACACCGAGCTCTATCGCGGTGCCGAGTACGTGGTGGACTTCCTGCCCAAGGTCAAGGTCGAGGTGGTGGTGAAGTCCGATGACGTGGATCGCTGCGTCGATGCTATCGTCAAGGCGGCCCGTACCGGCAAGATCGGCGACGGCAAGATCTTCATCACCTCGGTCGAGCGTGTGCTGCGCATCCGCACCGGCGAGCTCGACAACTCGGCGATCTAAGAGACTGCTCACGGTCTCACAGGGGCCGCGCAAGCGCCTTGCCGGGATGGGATGCAAGGCGCAAAACGAAGCCGGGCCCATGCCCGGCGAGGCTTTGTAACGCAGCAGACCGCCTGGCAAGGCGCTTGCCCTTCGGGTTGGGGCGACATCGGGCGATTTGACCACCAAATCCCTTGCATGGGCATCAGCCCATGCTGCGGAATGTTGGCGGCCAACTCATCCCGATTGCGCCCCAACGCGACCCCTGTGAGACCGCGAACAGGCTCTATATCTCTTCGAGCCGGGGTGCCGGCGCCAGGCCGGCGGCCTGTACCAGGCTGCTGAGCAGGGCCGCTGGCTCGTCGCCGGTCTGGATCAGGCTCATCTGCCAATCGCTGAGGAACTGCTGCTCGACCGTATGTGCCAGGAAGGCCAGCAGGCCGTCGTAGTAGCCTGCGCAGTTGAGGATGCCGACCGGCTTGTCGTGGTAACCCAGCTGGCGCCAGGTCCAGACCTCGAACAGTTCCTCGAAGGTGCCGATGCCACCCGGCAAGGCCACAAAAGCATCGGAACGCTCGGCCATCATGCGCTTGCGGTCGTGCATGGTGTCCACGATGTGCAGTTCCGTGCAGTCGTGCAGGGCCCATTCCTTTTCCACCAGGGCCTTCGGGATGATGCCGACGACGCGGCCACCGGCGTCCAGGGTGGCCTGGGCGACCACCCCCATGAGGCCGGCCTTACCGCCGCCGTAGACGAGCTGGCCGCCATGGCGGCCGATCCACCGGCCGACGGTGCTGGCGACATCCGCATGGCGCGGGTCCAGGCCGGGTCGCGAACCGCAATAGACACAAAGCGAGAAATTCGGATTCATGCGAGCAGGTGTTGGTAAATGGCGGCAGCCCAGATGCCGGCGCAGAGCAACAGGCTCAGCAACACGGCGGCACTGCCCATGTCCTTGGCGCGTTTGGACAGGTCATGCCATTCGGGGCCGATGCGGTCGATGGCGGTCTCGATGCCGGTGTTGAGCAATTCGACGATCATCACCAGCAGCACAGAGCCGGCCAGCAGTGCGGTTTCCACCCAGTGGCGCCCGATCCACAGCGAGAGCGGCAGCAGGACGACGGCGGCCAAGGTCTCCTGCCGAAAGGCGGTTTCATGCCAGCCGGCGCGCAGGCCCTCGAAGGAGTAGCCCAGGGCGTGCCATATGCGACTCAGGCCACGGCGGGCTTTTTGCGGGTTGACGTTGTGCTTGGATAAATCGGGCATGTGCTGATTGTCCACCAGCCCGGTGACATCAGCCCTGCCGGGGGCGGGCATCGACCAGCCGCGTGCCGGCCAGGACGTCATGCCAGAATTGCTGGCCCGGATGGAAGCGGCTCAAAAGTGCCCAGACCAGCACCCAGCCGAGCACGATGACTGCGGACTCGGCACCCGAAAGACGGAAGGGCGCCAGCGCTGCCAGCGGCGGCAGAAACCAGAGCCAGCTCAACCCGTAACGCAGGAGTGCGCGACCTTGCGTCAGGGGCTGGCCTTTTCGATCCACCACACGGATATGCCAGGTCTTCATGGCCAGGGTCTGCCCCTTGGCCCAGAACCAGGTGAAGTAGATGCCCAGCACGACAAACAGGAAGGCCTGCTGCATGGGCCGGTTGTCCAGGGCATGGCGGGTTTGGGACAGGGCACTGAACAGATAGGCGGCGATGAACACCACGCCGAACAGCAGCATGCCCTCATAAAGCCAGCAAGCCATGCGCCGGGCCAAGCCCGGGGTGGCAAGCGCAATCCCTGAGCCCGTGTTTTCGGGCGCTGTCCTGCGGTCCGGGTTCACTGCGCTTCGGCGGGCTCGTCTTCGTAAGGCGAGCGTTCGGTTGTATCGGGCGCAGGTTCGGAGCGCGGCAGCAGGGTGTGCTGGTGGATCGGCAAAGTGACCTCTGCCATGTGCGGGCGCCCTGCTGCGGCCCGGCGGGGGGCCTGGTTCAGTTTCGGGGTGGTGCCGGGCCTGACCGTGGAGACGCCGGTCGACTGGGGCCGGGCCTGCCTGGCGAGCTTGCGCTTTTCTTCGGCGCTCAAGGCCTGGTAGGCCTCCCACTGGCTGGTTTTCTGCTCAGGACTCAGTTTTTTGATTTCCTGGAAATTCTGGCGGGCCTGGGTGCGCTGCTGCTGGCTGAGGGTCGCCCACTTGCTCATGCGCAGATGCAGCTTGGCCTGCTCCTCGGAGCTCAGGGTCGGGTAGTTTTTGGAGAGCGCCAGCCATTTGAGCTTGTGCTGTTCATTCAGCCGGTCCCAGTGCGGGGCCAGGGGTTGCAGGGCCTGGCGCTGGGCCGGGCTCAAGTCCTTCCAGGACGGCTTGCCGTGGGTAGGGGCTGCGGCCACGACGGTGGCGGTACTGCGGGCTCTGTTGTCGAGCCGGTCGATGGAGCGCCCAGTGACGGTCTGCCCGGCCGTCCCCTCGGACGGCGCTGCCTGGGCTGGCAGGCACGGGGCGAGCAGCAGCAAAGCCACCACGCTGGCCGAGTGCCGCAGGCAGAGTGGGAGAAGGGGCATCGTTTTCATGATGAGGCCTCAGTTCTGTTGCAACTGATCGATGCGGGCCTTGAGGAACTGGGCAAAGCCGGGGTCGGCATAGGCGTCAGGTGGCAGATCGTCGGTGAGGATGGCCGCGTCGATCTCGGCCAGTTCTTCGGCGATCTGGTCGCTTCCCACCATCTGGATGGCCACCAGGCCCGCGATCAGGGCCAGCAAGGGGATGAGGGACACCAGGCGAGGCCAGAGCCCCCGCTCGTCCTCGCCCCCGCCCAGGGCCGCCACACCCCCGCCCAGGGCCAGGCTGGCGGTCTCCCGGGCCTGGATGACACGGTATTTTTCCAGGGCTTGCAGGCGGGCAAAGCGCAGTCGCTCACTGATGTCGTGGGGCAGGGCCGCTGCGGACGCATCCAAGCGGGCCGCCAGTTGGCGACCGTAGCGGTCCTGAGCGGACAGATGGCTGTTGATAGGCGTCTGTTTCATTGTTGTATTCCCTTGGCCCGCAAGGCTTTGTTAAGAGCCTGGACCGCCCTGGAGCAGTGCGTTTTCACACTGCCTTCGGAACAGCCCATGGCCGCGGCGGTTTCCGCCACGTCCAACTCCTCCCAGTAACGCATGAGGAAGGCTTCCCGTTGACGAGCCGGCAATTCCTGGATTTCCAGTTCGATTTCCCGCAGGATCTGGGCCCGCTGGGTCGAATTTTCCGCACTTTCCACCCGGGTGGCACTGTCCGAACTGTCGAGATTTTCCAACAGATTGAATTCACCGTCCTCGCCGTCGGATTCGAAGTCGCTCAGGTTCGAGAACAGGGCGTTGCGTGTCTTTTGCCGGCGAAACCAGTCCAGGGTGGTGTTGGAGAGGATGCGCTGGAACAGCATGGGCAGTTCATCGGCCGGCTTGTGGCTGTAGTGCTCCACCAGTTTCATCATGCTGTCCTGCACGATGTCCAGCGCCGACTCGTCGTTGCGCACGTGGTAGACCGAACGCTTGAAAGCGCGTTTTTCCACGCTTTTGAGGAATTCGGACAGTTCTTGTTCGGTGGCCAAGGGCTGGAACCAGGGGGCGCAGGAGAGGCTCTCTGTGAGGGCAAGGTGGTCCTGAAGGACCGCTTTTGGGCTGGATTATGGCATCGAGTCCGCACATTTATGGGGGGCAGCCGCCAATTTCAATTGCTGCGGTGCGATAATGCCGGCTGCGAATCAAAAAGCAAACGGGTCACGGTCCGGCGCGGCTATCCATGGCGCCCATGGCCTTGACCTCAAGTCCCGACACGATGCCACAAGCGTTTGTGAAGGGGCACCCAAGGTTTTTCGTTAGAGAAATTCACAAAGGTTCATCATGGAAATTTCCAAGGCTGAAATGACTTCCGCCGCGGCAGCCAGTGCTGGCGGCCAGGCCGAAGAGCTGCGTGGCGCCGAGATCCTGGTCAAGGCGCTGCAGGCCGAGGGCGTGAAGTACGTCTGGGGTTATCCCGGCGGCGCCGTCCTCCACATCTACGACGCTTTCTACAAGCAAGACACCATCCAGCACATCCTGGTGCGCCACGAACAGGCTGCCGTGCATGCCGCCGACGGTTATGCCCGTGCGACCGGTGACGTCGGCGTCTCGCTGGTGACCTCCGGTCCCGGCGTGACCAACGCCATCACCGGCATCGCCACGGCCTACATGGACAGCATCCCGATGGTGATCATCACCGGCCAGGTGCCCACCGCTGCCATCGGTCTGGATGCTTTCCAGGAGTGCGACACCGTGGGCATCACCCGCCCCATCGTCAAGCACAACTTCCTGGTCAAGGACGCCAAGGACCTGGCGGAGACCATGAAGAAGGCCTTCCACATTGCCCGCAGCGGCCGTCCCGGCCCGGTGGTGGTGGATATCCCGAAGGACGTCTCCTTCAAGAAGGTTCCCTACGCGGGCTACCCGGAGTCGGTGGAGATGCGCTCCTACAACCCGGTTCGCAAGGGCCACGCCGGTCAGATCCGCAAGGCGCTGCAGCTGTTGCTGGCGGCCAAACGGCCCTACATCTACACCGGCGGCGGCGTGTTGCTGGGCAATGCAACGGCCGAGCTGCGCACCCTGGTGGACATGCTGGGCTACCCCTGCACCAACACCCTGATGGGGCTGGGCGCCTACCCGGCCACGGACCCCAAGTTCCTGGGCATGCTGGGCATGCACGGCACGATCGAGGCCAACAACGCCATGCAGAACTGCGATGTGCTGCTGGCCGTGGGTGCGCGCTTCGACGACCGCGTGATCGGCAACCCCAAGCACTTCGCCCAGAACGAGCGCAAGATCATCCACATCGACATCGATCCGTCGAGCATCTCCAAGCGTGTCAAGGTCGACATCCCGATCGTGGGCGACGTCAAGGATGTGCTGACCGAGATGATCGCCATGATCAAGGAAAGCCCGCTGCGGCCCGATGCAAGTGCGCTGGGTTCCTGGTGGGAGGCGATCGATGGCTGGCGCAAGCGCGACTGCCTGAAGTACGACCGCGGCAATCTGGACGTGATCAAGCCGCAGTACGTGATCGAGACCCTCTGGAACATGACCAAGGATGTCGAGGCCTACATCACCTCCGACGTCGGCCAGCACCAGATGTGGGCAGCGCAGTACTACAAGTTCAACGAGCCGCGCCGCTGGATCAACTCCGGTGGCCTGGGCACCATGGGCGTGGGCATCCCCTATGCCATGGGCATCAAGCTGGCCAAGCCCGAGAGCGAGGTCTACTGTGTGACCGGCGAGGGATCGGTGCAGATGTGCATCCAGGAACTCTCGACCTGCCTGCAGTACAACACGCCGATCAAGATCCTGTCGCTGAACAACCGCTACCTTGGCATGGTGCGCCAGTGGCAGGAGATCGA